>CAZIJE010000016.1:0-24010 GCA_964539435.1 uncultured Desulfovibrio sp. | reverse complement strand
TTGGCGTACGGGGCCGGACGGCTTGCTTCCCGCCGGCCCCCTTTTCGCTTGGGGGGCGGGGGGGTAACCCGATTTTCAAATGCGGTTTCCCCCCGCATCCCCGCCCCACCCCTGGTACAAAAACCTTTACCGCTCCCGTCCCCGCTACCGGCCGGCGGCCTTGGCCCAGGAGTCCTTGAGGGCCACCGAGCGGTTGAAGACCGGCTTGCCGGGCTTGCTGTCCGTATCCACGCAGAAATAGCCCAACCGCTCGAACTGGACGTTCTCGCCCACGGGAAAATCCGCCAGGGCCGGCTCGATCAGGGCGTTTGGAATCACTTCCAGGGAATCCGGATTGAGCCAGTCCTTGAAGTCGCCCTTGCCCTCGGACGGGTTCTCCTTGGTGAAGAGCCGGTCGTAGAGCCGGACCTCGGCCGGCTTGGCGTGGGCGGCCGAAACCCAGTGCAGGGTCCCCTTGACCTTGCGGCCGTCCTGGGACCAGCCGCCCTTGGTGGCCGGGTCGTGGGTGCAGCGCAGTTCCACCACCTCGCCCGTGGCCGGGTCCTTGATGACCTCGGTGCAGGTCACGTAGTAGGCGTAGCGCAGCCGGACCTCGGCCCCGGGGGCCAGGCGGAACCATTTCTTGGCCGGCGTCTCCATGAAGTCGTCGCGCTCGATGTAGAGCTCCCGGGAAAACGGGACCTGGCGCGAGCCCATGGACGGATCCTCGGGATGGTAGGGGAACTCGATGGCCTCGGTCTGGTCCTCGGGGTAGTTCTCGATGACGACCTTCAGCGGCCGCAGCACGGCCATGACCCGCCTGGCCCTGCGGTTCAGGTCCTCGCGCAGGCAGTGCTCCAGAAGGGCCATGTCCACCATGTTCTCGGCCTTGGAGATGCCGATGCGCTCGCAGAAGTCGCGGATGGCCTCGGGGGTGTAGCCCCGGCGGCGCACGCCGCGAAGCGTGGGCAGGCGCGGGTCGTCCCAGCCGGACACGATCTTCTCGGTCACGAGCTGGATCAGCTTGCGCTTGCTCAAGACCGTATAGGACAGGTTCAGGCGGGCGAACTCGATCTGCTGCGGGTGGCCGGGCACGGGCAGGTTGTCGAGCACCCAGTCGTAGAGCGGCCGGTTGTTCTCGAACTCCAGCGAGCACAGGGAATGGGTCACGCCTTCCAGGGCGTCGGAGACGCAGTGGGTGTAGTCGTACATCGGGTAGATGCACCAGGCGTCGCCGGTCCGGTGGTGCGCCACGTGCTTGATCCGGTAGAGGACCGGATCGCGCAGGACCACATTGGGGCTTTTCATGTCGATTTTCGCCCGCAGCACCTTGGCGCCGTCCGGAAACTCGCCGGCCCGCATCCGGCGGAACAGGTCCAGGTTTTCGGCCGGGGTCCGGTCGCGGTAGGGGCTGTCCCTGCCCGGTTCGGTCAGGGTGCCGCGATAGGCCCGGATCTCCTCCTGGGACAGGTCGTCGACATAGGCCAGGCCCTTTTCGATCAGCAGTTCGGCAAAGCCGTAGAGCTTCTCGAAGTAGTTCGAGGCGTAAAAGAGCCGGTCTTCCCAGTCGAAGCCGAGCCAGCGGACGTCGTCCTCGATGGCGTCGACGTATTCCACCTCTTCCTTGGCCGGATTGGTGTCGTCGAAGCGCAGGTTGCACTTGCCGCCGAACTCATTGGCCAGGCCGAAATTGAGGCAGATGGACTTGGCGTGGCCGATGTGCAGGTAGCCGTTGGGCTCCGGGGGGAAACGGGTGTGGACGCGGCCGGCCCACTTGCCGGTGGCCATGTCCTGGTCGATGATCTGGCGTATGAAATCCCGGGCCGGGGCCGGGGTGGACTTGCCCTTGTCTTCCGCTTCGGGTGCGGTCATGGCTGGACCTCGTGCAGACAGGAGTGGACGCGGCCGGAGACCGGCCGCAGGGAAGCGGGGAGTTTACGGAATTCGACCAGCCGGGTCAAATCGGACCGCAGGCCGGCAAGACGCCGCCCGGGGCGACGTCTTCCGGGCGAGGCGTCTGACAGCCTGTCGCAAACGTCCGTCCTGGACGGTTGCAACCTCGCGCCGGTTGGACAAAGCCCGACCGTCGCGAGGTTGCTCCGCAACCGCTGGGCCCTCCTGGCCCGGACGGCCTGTTTGACGACAGGCCGCTAATAGCTGAACAGGGCCGGGCCGCAGGTCGACTGGCCGATGTTGTTGGTGTTGACCCAGCCGCACATGTCCGTGCTTGGCACATGCACCAGGGCCCAGCCTTCGTGGTCGTCCACCAGGACATCGACCTGGGTGCCGATCTCCAGCTTGGCCAGTTCGCCGCAGTACATGCCTTCGCAGTTGCGAAGAGGCAGGCCCGAGAAGCCGGCCTTGGCCGACCACATGGGCGTGGTGGTCCAGGCCTCGGCCAAAATGTACGGCTGCCCCGGACAGATGGTCGGGACGGGGGCCGGGGCAGGGGCCACGGCCACGACCGGGGGCGGCGTAGGCGCCTGCATCACCCGGGGCGCTGCTCTCTTGTGACGCACCCGTTTCACTTTCCTTGGGGTGTCAGAAGGGCCGGGTTCGTCGGCATGGCTCACGAGGGCGGTGCCGGCCAGCATGGCGAGGGTGAGAAACACGGAAACGAGAATCCTTTTCATGACGCCTCCTGTAGTTGAACCGAGCGGCCGTGGCGCGCAAACCGCGTCCACGCCGGGTGCCCAGTGGCCACCCTTCCCCCATGGGAGAGGATGCCACAGTATTTCCGTTATACACGGCCTGGTTCACGCGTCAACGCTGTTTTTGCCTTTGCGGCCATGCCTCGCCCTGGCCCGGACCGGACCTGCAAAACCGTGGGATGCGACCGACAAAACTGTAGAAAGAAGCAGAACATCGGGAATAGAATCATATATTGCAACATGTTGACAGCCTGGAATCAATGTTGCTAACGGGGACATATCTCCATTTGAGGAACTATCATGACCGTTCGCCCCGGGGCGTTGTTCCCCGACCTGCCCCAGGACGCCTTCCAGCGCGTGTTTCTGTGCTCCCCCAACGCCGCCCTGCTGCGCGACGCCGACGGCCGGATCCTGGCCGTCAACGCCGCCTTCGAGGCCCTGTTCGGCATCGAGGCGGCCGCGGCCGAGGGGCGCGACCTGCGCGAAGTCGTGCGGCCCCGGTCAGGACCGGACGACGCTGGGGGCGAGGGCTGGAGCCTTGGCGGCGCGGCCGTGCTCCGCGAGACCCGCTGGGTCGCCTGCCAGGGCGAGGCGGCCGACGCCAGCGTGTCCCAGTTTCCGGTCGGCCACAGGGACGGCCGGCCCGTCGTCTGCATGCTCTTCCGCGACATCTCCTCGCGCCTGGCGGCCGAGGACCGGCTGCGCGACGCCGAGCGCAAGTACCGTTCCATGTTCGAAAACGCCGTGGAGGGCATCTTCCAGACCACGCCCGGCGGCCGCTACCTGGAGGTCAACCGGACCCTGGCCCGGATCTACGGCTTCGACACCGTGGATGCCATGACCCGGTTTTTCCGGGACATCAAAAACCAGCTCTACGTGGACCCGGGCCGGCGCGACGATTTCGTGCGCGAACTGGCCGCCCACGACCAGGTCCTGGATTTCGAATCCCAGATCCGCAAGAAGGACGGCACCATCATCTGGATCTCGGAAAACGCCCGGGTGGTCCGGGGCGCGGACGGGGAGCCCCTCTACTACGAGGGCACGGTGGTGGACATCACGGCCCGCAAACGGGCCGAGGAGGAACTGGCCACCCAGCGGGCCTACTTCACCCAGCTCTTCGCCAACTCCCCCCAGGCCATCGCGCTCATCGACATGCACCGCAACATCGTGGACGCCAACAAGGCCTTCGAGGCCCTGTTCGGCTACCGGGCGGCCGACATCCAGGGATTCGGCATGCGGACCTTCATCGTGCCCGAAAACCTGCTGACCGAGTGCGAGAACCTGCGTTGCGCCATCCTGGCCGGCAAGCCCGTGGTCCGCGAAACCCTGCGCCGCCACCGCGACGGCCGGCTGCTCCCGGTGTCCATGATCGGCTTTCCCATCGAGATCGAAGGCGAGCTCCAGGGCATCGTCTACATTTACCAGGACATCTCCGAGCGCAAGGCCTTTGAGGAGCAGATCACCCACCAGGCCTTCCACGACGCCCTGACCGGACTCCCCAACCGCAGCCTCTTCGCCGACCGCCTGGAACGGGCGCTGACCCGCGCCAAGCGCCGGGGCGACTCCCAGTACGCGGTCCTGATGATCGACCTCAACAAGTTCAAGGGCATAAACGACACCCTGGGCCACCAGGCCGGGGACCAGCTCCTGGTCGAGGTGGCCAAGCGCCTCTCCGGCTGCGTCCGGTCCATGGACACCGTCGCCCGCCTGGGCGGCGACGAGTTCGCCGTGATCCTGGAGGAATTCAAGACGAAAAAAGAGGTCATGACCGTGGTCGACCGCATCGGCGCGGCCCTTGGCAAGCCCTTTTCCCTGTGCGGCAAGACCATCACCCCGGAGGCCAGCATCGGCATCGTGCTCCACACCCGGGACTACGCCGCGGCCGACGACCTCCTGCGCGACGCGGACATCGCCATGTACCGGGCCAAGGAGCAGGGCCGGGCCTCGGTGATCTTCGACCGCAAGATGCACCAGGAGATCCTCGAGGCCATCAGCCTCGAAACCGACCTGCGCCTGGCCCTGGAACAGGGGGACCTGCTCCTGCACTACCAGCCCATCGTGGACGTCAAGGACTCCCGGATCGTCGGCTTCGAGGCCCTGGTCCGCTGGGACCACCACGACCGGGGACTGGTGCCGCCCGGGCAGTTCATCCCCCTGGCCGAGGAGACCGGCCTCATCCTGCCGCTCGGCCGGTTCGTCATCCAGGAGGCCTGCCGCCAGCTGCGGGCCTGGCAGCTGGAAATGCCCGAGGCCGAGGCCCTGTCCGTCAGCGTCAACGTCTCCTGCCGCCAGTTCGTGAAAGACGGCCTGGTGGAGCACGTGGCCCAGGTCCTGGCCGAAACCGGCCTCGCCCCCTCCTGCCTCAAGCTCGAGATCACCGAATCCGTGCTCATGCACGACGCCGCCCACACGGCCCGGGAGCTCACCCGTCTGAAGTCCCTCGGCGTCAAGATCGCCATCGACGACTTCGGCACCGGCTACTCCTCCCTCTCCTATCTGCGCCAGCTGCCCATCGACCACCTGAAGATCGACCGGTCGTTCATCAGCGGCCAGGACTGCGACGGCGAAAGCCAGGAGATCGTCAAGTCCATCATCTCGCTCGCCCGCAGCCTCGGCCTCACGGTCATCGCCGAGGGCGTGGAATGCCCGGACCAGCTCGACCGCCTGCGCCTGGCCGACTGCGACAAGGCCCAGGGCTTCATGTTCTCCCGCCCCGTGGACAAGGACGCCGCCGGCCGCCTCATCCGCGCCGGGGCCTGAAGAAAAGAAAAAGAGAAGAGGCCTCCGGCGGCCGGGGGGGATCATCCCACCCGGCCCCCCTGGAAAGGGGGGGTGTCTGCTGGCGTCGGCGGGGACGGGCCGCGTCTACTTGGGAACGTCGTTTGCCGGCGGCGTGTAGTTTTCCCTGCGAAAGCGGGTCCACTTGTATTCGACGCCACCCTTGTAGCCCACAAGGATGGGCACGTCCTGCCCCTCGCTGACCTGAAACGGAAAGACCAAGAGTTTTCCGGGTTCGGTTTTGCTGCAAAACCTTTTCCGGGATATGTTCGTGAAGTCGGGTTTGCGCTCCAATTCTCCGTAATAGGACCAGTAACTGAAGACCCGGGCCTCTCCGTTTAGCGTCAAGCTTCTTGGACTGGTCAGCGCAAAATTCTTATCGCAGGCATTGTCAATTTCAATGGCCACGTCCTTGTGCAACAAGGCGGCCTCATGAACAGCCGCATAATTTTCCATGGTCAAGGCGATGCCGCTTTTCCGGGACAGGAACATTTCAAAATCCCTGGTTATTCTCCAGTACCCCTCCCTGCCGAGGACAGCCAGCAGAGACACGAGCAAGCACCCTGTGAAAACCAGTTTTCTTGCCCTTGGCGCGTTCCGGTTTTGCAACACGAGGGCATACGAAGCGGACAGGATGATCAAAAGTCCAAGCGCCGCAACCACAATATAATACCGTTCGACATGGGGCTGCGCGACGATCAGGGGAGAGATCGATCGGACCATGAAGGTCGTGACCAGAAAGTCCCAAACAAAACAAGCGGAGAGGAGATACAACGAGGCGATGCGGGAATACAGGATAAAAATGCAACAAATGAAGCCGCCTGCGAGCGACACCTTGTAAAAAGGGTTGAAATCGAGCAGATCCCCGACCGACAGCAACAACGCGGAAAAGCTGTCATACTGAAACCGTGGATCGCCATAGCCCTGCATCCGGATGGCGTCCGCAGCCGAACCCTGCATTTCGAGTAAAATCCTGCCGTACGGATATCCTGACAGCCAATACAAGACGAATCCCTCGAGCAACATGAGCAGGAGAAGCGGAGCTGAAAAAGCCAACAGATCACGCATCACACCTTTGGGCGGCTTCCTGGTTCGCAAGCCTGTCACCAGGATAGCGCCGCCAATGGGGACGGCATAGATCAAGGCATTGACTTTTGCCCCATACCCCAAAAAGATGCATACGCTCGCCCACCACAGCAACGCCTTGTCCTGCCTGTCGTTCCACAGGAGGACGCAATACAAGGCAGCCAGCACGAACGGCAACATGTTGGCCGCAGGCTCCAGCTGGCTGCCCGCGCTTATAAGCGGGGGGAAAAGAATGAAGATGAGGGCAAAGGCCAGGGCGGCTCGACGATTGTACAGCTTGCTGCCGAGTAAATAAACGACCACGGCCGACAACGATCCGAGGAGGATCGGCCACGGATAGTACAGGACAGGATGGAAGCCGAAGAGCGTATTGATCACGAAAAGCGGGACCGTCGACATCCACCGCAGGGTATGTTGCGTCCAGGCGGCGAACTCTCCCTGCTGCAGCAATAACTTCGAGGCCATCCACTTGTGGTCTTGATCGGCCAGCATCATGTATTCGCACGTAAAAAGCCGCCAGCAGACCGAAACAACGAACACGAGGGCCACATCAAACGCGGCCGTCCGTGGTTTGCCGTAGAGGTCAAAACCCTTCATCATCCGCTCTCTTTAGCAAATTTCGTTTCCATCCCAAGACCATGCGTTCAGGTCCAACAGCAAAAGCCGCATGCCGGTCGCCAAGGCGCAACGACTCGGAAGCAGGGCAAGACCCCCAGCATCGCAACGATAGCCGAGCCGATGATTTTTGCAACCCCTTGGCGCCGAAGATGTCGCGCCGTCGGCTCTTGGCCCTCCGGGCAATCCCCTCGGACCAAGGTGGCCGCCGGTCCTTCATTGTCGCCGCTCCCGTAACCGGAGCGGTCCGCAATCCGTCTTTTTCAGGAAAGCCGCGTTGCTCCGCCGGCCTGCCGGCCGCCGCGCGAGTCGTTTCCGGCCAGGCTTTCTCCAGACGCATCCCGGCGGCTGTCGCCTGTTGTGACGGCATAAGCCGCAGGCCATTTTATCCATCGCTGGACAAGCGAGCAGATTTTCAGTTTAACAGACAACGATTTTCAAGCCATATCGCCGCATCTTGGCGAATGAATCCATGCTCGTGTCGAGGCATTGGAACAGTGACGAAATGGAAACAAGAAAGATACAGTTGATTTTAAAGAAATAAAAAATAATTAAATCGACAACTACTCTAATCTTTCTGGCACACCGTCCGATAGGCGGCGAAACACAGGAGGTTGCCATGACGGCCATTGATTCCTTGTCCGCCTACACCACCACGTCCACGCTGACCGGCTTCACCATCGCCGGCGCCGGGAAGGCCTCGGGCGAAGGCGCGTCCGGGTCGGCCGCGTCCGGCGACACGGTCACCATTTCCGACGAGGCCAAGGCCCTGTCCTACGCCCTGTCCTCCACGGCC
This sequence comes from uncultured Desulfovibrio sp., assembly GCA_964539435.1. Taxonomy (GTDB): domain Bacteria; phylum Desulfobacterota; class Desulfovibrionia; order Desulfovibrionales; family Desulfovibrionaceae; genus Solidesulfovibrio. The sequence goes on along the minus strand of CAZIJE010000016.1, from coordinate 16,105 downwards.
ACGGCCAGCAACGCCAACGCGGCCGCCGCCTCGGTCCTCGGCGCGACGGCCACCGCCGCCACGGCCACGGCCGCCGCGTCCGGAACCACCGCGGCCGCCGCGTCCGCGGCTTCCGCAAACACCGACAACGCCGCCGCCACCGACGCCGCCGACACGGCCGCAACCAACGAAACGAACGGGACCGGCACGGCGGACGCCGCCACCACGACCGCAGGCACGACCGCAACGGCCTCCGGCACGGGCCAGTCGGCCGGCGCGGCCTCGGGCGGCGCGGCCGGTTCCGGCTCCTCGGACGACGAGGACGACGACACCCAGGACACCCTCGACGCACTCAAGGAGCAGATCCAGCAGGTCCAGGCCCAGATCGAGAAGCTCGACTCCCAGAACCTGCCCGAGGAGGAGCTCGAGTCCCAGAAGGTCCAGCTGGAAAGCGAGCTGGCCCAGTTGCAGACCGAATACGCCGAGGCCTTGCAGGAGCAGAATTCCGGCTCGTCCAGCGGCACGGGCGGCAACACCGCCGCAACCGCCTACGGCGGCGCCGGCTGATGCCGTCCGCCTGTCCGCAGCCGCGCCAGGCGGCCCTTTTCCCGCGCCGCCGGGGGCATTTCCACCTCCGGCGGCGGCCCATGGCCGCCCTGCGCGCCCACCCCTTCCGGGCCGGTTGACAAGCCTGGCGGCCGGGCTTAAAGCCCAAGCAACACGCAACCCCCTTTTGAGGAAAAAATGGACGAGCCGTACAGTAGTTGTTGCAATAACCAAACGTTTTTGCAGTCTTTCTTGAGATAACGCCTCCTGCCGTCACGGCCGCCGTGGCGCCCCTCCCCTGGCGGGACCGGGCCGCTTCCGACAGCCGCCCGCCGGTCAGGCGGCGGTAAAGGAGGCGCCCGATGAACGATCCCTTCATCCGGTCCGAACAATTCGCCTCGCGTTTTCTTGCCCGCGCGTCCGGCCATCCGGCCGTGGCGCTTCTTTTCCCCTGTTCCCGTCGCCTGTGCGCCGCGTCCGTGGGCGCGGCCGCGGAACCTCCCTCACCCATCCGCCTCCCCGCGTCGTAGGACCCGCGGCGGCCAAGGCCGCCGGTCCCTTGCCTTTTCGTGTCCGTGACCGCGTCCGCGCCGGAATTCCGGCCGACGCAAGCCGGCACAGGACCATGCGCCGTTGCCGCAACGGCCGCGTCCCGTGCCCGGGAGGCTTGGCCATGAGCGATCTCTACGTCAGCGCCGTGCTGGGACGGCCGGTCATCGATCCGGCCGGGGTCGAACTCGGCCGGCTGGACGACCTGCGCCTGGAGCCGGGCGAAACCCTGCCCGTGGTGTCCGGGCTTTTCATCCGCCAGGGCGGCGACCGCCGGTTCGTGCCCTGGAAGGCGGTCAACCTGTTCACGCCCGTGGTGGTCTCGGCCAGCCCGGACCGGTTCGCGGACAGCGGGCCGGACCGGGGCGAGGGCCCGGACATCCGGCTGCGCCGCGACGTCCTGGACCGCCAGATCGTGGACGTGGACGGGGCCAAGGTGGTGCGGGTCAACGACCTCAAGCTGCGCACGCGCGGCTCGCGCCTGTTCGTCGCGGCCGTGGACGTGGGGCTTGGCGGCATGGCCCGTCGGCTCGGGCAGCTGCGGTTCTGGACCTGGCTGGCCAGGCTGTGCGGCGTCCAGCTGCCGACCCGGGAGATCGACTGGCGCTTCGTGGCCCAGCTCGACCCCAACGCCGACCGCCTGACCCTGACCGTGGCCCGCGAGCGCCTGACCGACCACCACCCGGCCGACATCGCCGAGCTCCTGGCCCAGCTGCCCCACAAGGAGGTCGGCACGGTCATCGGCTCCCTGGACGCCGAAACCGTGGGCGAGGCCATCGGCGAGCTCGACCCCGAGCTCGGCGGCCGGGTCATCAGCCAGCTCGACAGCGAACAGGCCTCGGACATCCTGGAGGAGATGGACCCCCACGAGGCGGCCGACCTCCTCGGCGACCTGCCCGAGGAAAAGGCCCGCGAGCTCCTCGGCCTCATGGACGAGGAGGACGCCGAGATGGTCCAGGAACTCCTCGAACACGAGGAGGACACGGCCGGCGGCCTGATGAACAACCTCTTCGCCTTCGTGCCCCCGGCCATGACCGCCGAGGAGGCCCTCAACTACCTGCGCCTGGTCGGGGCGGAGATCGACAACATCTACTACGTCTACGTGATCCGGGCCGACGAGACGCCCCTTGGCGTGGTCACCTTGAAGCGCCTGCTCCTGGCCCCGCCCAAGACCCCGGTGGCCGAGATCATGACCGTGGGCCTCAAGGCCGTGCCCGTGGACGCCTCGCCCCAGGACGTCATGGAGATCATCGCCAAGTACAACCTGCTGGCCGTGCCGGTCCTCAACGAGGCCGGCCACATGGCCGGCATCGTGCCGGCCGACGACGTGCTGGAGATGTTTCTCCCCGAATCCGTCACCAGACGGCGTTACGCCGCCCATTAAGTTCTTGTTTTTCCCGCGAGGCTTTTCATGACCGCATCGACCCCGGCCGCTCCGGCCCGCAAGATCTCCCGCCGCAACATCCTGATGTTCCTGGCGGTCCTCGGCCCCGGCATCATCACCGCCAACGTGGACAACGACGCCGGCGGCATCACCACCTATTCCCTGGCCGGGGCGCAGTACGGCTACGCGCTTTTGTGGATGCTCATCCCCACCACCGTCTCCCTGGTGGTGGTCCAGGAGATGTGCGCCCGCATGGGCGCGGTCACGGGCAAGGGCCTGTCCGACCTGATCCGCGAATCCTTCGGCCTGCGCACCACGTTTTACATCATGATCGCCCTATTCCTGACCAACCTCGGCAACACGATCTCCGAGTTCGCGGGCATTGCCGCCGGCATGGAGATCTTCGGCGTCTCCAAGTTCGTCTCCGTGCCCGTGGCCGCCGTCCTGGTCTGGCTGCTGATCGTCAAGGGGTCCTACCGGATCGTGGAGCGGGTCTTTCTCGTGGCCTGCGTGGTCTATCTCGCCTATCCCCTGGCCGCCATGAGCGCGGACGTGTCCTGGGGCGAGGTGGCCCTGGCCACGGTCACGCCCTCCTTCCGGCCCGACGGCGCGTACGTGGCCATGATGATCGGCCTGATCGGCACGACCATCGCCCCGTGGATGCAGTTCTACCAGCAGGCCGCCGTGGTGGAGAAGGGCATCACGGCCGAGAAGTACGGCTACACCCGCCTGGACGTCATCGTCGGCTGCGTCTTCGCCGTGGCGGTGGCCCTTTTCATCATGGTGGCCTGCGCCGCCTCCATCCACGTCCAGGGACTGACCGTGGAGACGGCCGCCGACGCGGCCCGGGCCCTGGAACCGCTGGTCGGCCGCTACGCCTCCTGGCTTTTCGCCGTGGGCCTGATCAACGCCTCGCTGTTCGCCGCCGGCGTCCTGCCGCTGTCCACGGCCTACTACATCTGCGAGGCCATGGGCTGGGAGCTCGGCATTGACAAGGATTTCCGCAAGGCCCCGGAATTTTTCTGGCTCTTTACCATCAGCATCGCCATCGGCGCGCTGACCATCCTGACGCCGGGCATGCCGCTTCTGGCCGTCATGTACGTCTCCCAGGTGGTCAACGGCGTGGTCCTGCCCTTTGTCCTCATCCTCATGCTCCTGTTGGTCAACAACAAGCGGCTCATGGGCGATTTCGTCAACGGCCCGGTGTTCAACACCGTGGCCTGGCTGACCGTGGTCGTCCTGATCGGCCTGACCGCGCTCATGACCCTGGACACGGTCTGGCCCGGGGCCCTCGACCGGCTGCTCGGGCTGGCGGGGCTGACGAGCGCCTAAGACCCCGTCCGGCACGCGAAAGCCCCCTGGGTCCGGCCGGACCCAGGGGGCTTTTCGCGTGAAACGCCGACCGGCTAGAGGCCGGCCATGGCGTCGATGGCCGCCAGCAGGGCGTCGAAGGACGAGAGGCTGAAGATGATCAGGACCTCGCCCTCGATCAGGTGGTCCTTCATGCTGAACTGGGTCCTGGCCACCAGGATCATGCCGTTGCCCTGGCCCACGATGCCGGAGATGTCGGCCTCCAGGAAATCCGGCGGCGAGTAGCGCAGGGGCTCCTTGAGGATGTTGGCGATGGACCCCATGACGCCGTTTAGGACGATGTTGCCCACTTCCTGGAGCGTGCCGCAGCGCATGGCCGCGTCGTCCGTGGCCGCGTCCTTGCCGAGGATCACGGTCACCAGCTTGGAGGCGGATTCGGGCGGGAAGATCAGGGCGCTGACGCCGGCGAACTCGCCCGTGAAGCTGAGCTGCACGGCCGAAAACACGGAATGGGGCCGTTGGCCGTACAGCTCGGCCAGCTGGCCCCGGGTCACCACCCGCAGGATCGGCACCTGGAGCTGGATGTGGGTGTTGACCATCTGGTTGAGCATGCCGGCCGCCCGGCCGACGCCGATATTGATCAGCTCCTGCAGGATGTCGAGTTGCAAGGGCGAAAGAGTCATGGGCATGGCGCGCCGCCTGGAAGGTTCGGGTGGATTGCCGTGGGGCGTTGGGCCGCCCGTTGCCGCGGCCTGGCCGCCGGGGCCGTGACCGGAACGCGTCGGGCCGGACTAGGCCAGGGACGCAAGGGTCTGGCGCAGGGAAGCGCCGTCCACGGGCTTGTTGAGAAAGCTCCGGGCTCCCAGTTCCAGGCACCGCTGCCGGGTCGTCTCCTGGATGTCCGCCGTCACCACCACCACGGCCAGTCCGGCGTTCTCCTCCCGCAGGGTCTCCATCACTTCGAGGCCGCCGGGGCCCGGCATGTTGAGGTCGAGCAGTAGGGCGTCGGGCCGGTTTTCCCGGGCCAGGCGCAGGCACTCCTCGCCGTCCTTGGCCTCGATGACGTCAAATCCGGCTTCCCGGGCCGCCTTGGCCGCCTGGAAGCGCTGGAACATGGAGTCGTCGGCAATCAGCAGTAGGGGCATGTGGTCGTTCCTGTGCCGGCCCGCGCGGGCGGCTCGCTTGGCAAGGGCTGCAATGTGCCTTCGGGGGACGCCAACGTCAAGTCCGGCCGAGGGCCGCCTCGACCGCCCGGCCGGCCAGGCGCAGCCGGGCGAGGAGGCCGCCCGCCTCGCCCGGGCCGGCCATAAGGACCGTCCGTTCCAGGGCGGCGGCCAGTTCCAGGCACTCGGCCGCGCCCATGGTGGCGGCCGTGGACTTCAGGGTGTGGGCATTGAGCCGCAGGGCCGCCAGATCGCCGGCCTCCAGGGCATGCTTGGCCGCGTCCAGCCGCCTGCCGAACTCCTCCAGGGACGTGGCCAGGATCGGGGCGAACTGCTCCCGGTCGATGCCCAGCCGCCGCAGGGCCCACTCCGTGTCCAGGACGCCGCGCGGCTCCCCGTCCCGCTCCTGGCCGGTCCCGTCCGGCCGGTCGGTTCCGCCGTCAAGGGGTTCCGCGCCGCCGGTCCGCCCGCCCAGCCGGCCGATGGTCGCGGCCAGGGCGTCGAGATTCACCGGCTTGCCCACATAGGCGTCCATGCCGGCCGCGGCGCAGGCCTGGCGCACCTCCGGCGACACATGGGCCGTGACCGCGATGATGGGGATGTTCGGGTCGCGCACCGGCCGGTCCGGCGCGCCGCCGTCCCGGATGCGGCGGGCCGCGGTCAGGCCGTCCATGGACGGCATCTCGATGTCCATGAGCACGAGGTCGAACGGTTCCGCGGCCAAAAGGGCCAGCGCCCCCTCGCCCGAGGTGGCGGTGACGGCCGTGTGTCCGAGCTTTTGCAGATGGATGGTCATGAGCTTGATGTTGACCGGATTGTCCTCGGCCAAAAGGACCCGCAGGGGCCGGACCGGGGGCCGGGACGCGCCGTCCCGGCCGTCCTCGGCCCCGGGGTCGGCCAGGGCCGGGGCGAACGGGGCCGAGAAGGTGAAGCGGCTGCCCGCCCCGGGGGTGGAGGCCACCCGGATGTCCCCGCCCATGAGTCCGGCCAGTTCCCGGCTGATGGCCAGGCCAAGCCCGGTGCCGCCGTAGGTGCGGGCCGTGGAGTTGTCGGCCTGGCGGAAGCTCTCGAAAATGGCCTCGAACATGTCGGCCGGAATGCCGATGCCCGTGTCCGCCACTTCGAAAAACAGGCGCGGCAGGCCCTCGGCCGCCCAGGCCTGCCCCGCGCGCACGGCCACCCCGCCGGTCTTGGTGAACTTGATGGCGTTGCCGATGAGGTTGACCAGGATCTGCCGGAGCTTGCCCGAGTCGGCCCGGACAAGCCGGGGCAGGTGCGGCAGGATGTCGCAGGTCAGCCACAGGCCCTTGTCGCGGGCCACCACGCCGAGGGTCTTGACCACGGACCGCAACAGGTCGTGCAGGTCGCAGTCCGCCATGTCGAGGACCATCTGCCCGGCCTCGATCTTGGAAAAGTCCAGGATGTCGTTGAGGATGTCGAGCAGGTGCCGGGCCGATTCGCCCACCGTGTCCAGGTAGTCGCGCTGTTCCTCGGACAGGTCGGTGCGCAGCGCCACCTCGGTCAGGCCCAGGATGGCGTTCATGGGCGTGCGGATCTCGTGGCTCATGCTGGCCAGAAACCGGCTCTTGGCCTGGTTGGCCCGGTCGGCCTCCTCCTTGGCCGCCCGCAGGGCGTCGAGGTTGCGCCGCCGCTCCACGCCGAGGGCCAGCTGCTCGGCCACGGACAGCATCAGCTCGGCCTCCTTGCGGCCGAAACGGCCCGGATCCTCGAAGTGCATGACCGCCATGACCCCGAGCACCTCCTGGCGGACCCGGATGGGCACGCCAAGCCAGACCTCGGGCGTCCGGCCCGGGCAGGCCAGCCCGGTCAGGCGCATGCCCCGCCGGGTGACGAGCAGGGGGTGGGCCGTGCGCATGACCTCGATCAGGACGCTCGTCCCTTCGAAGTCGCTGAAATTGTCCGGCGTCAGCGGCGTGACCCGGCTGGACAGCTCCGTCACCGCCGGCAGGGGCGGCTGGGTTTGGCTGGCGAAGAGCACGAAATCGAGCCGGTCCCGGTCCTTGTCGGCCAGGGCGATGAAAAATTCCCGGGCGTCGATGGCCTCGCCGAGGATGTTGTGGATGGAGCGGTAGAGGCTGTCCATATCCTCTTCCGAGGCCACGGCGTTCGAGACCCGGTAGAGGATGGAGGTGGTCTTCTCGCTCTCCCGCAGCTCCTCCACGGCCAGCCGGGTCTCGGTCATGTCCCGGATGCTGGCCACCACGCTCGGCCCGCCCTTCTCCTCGAACCAGGGGGCGTAGCCGATGCTCATGAACCGGCGGCCGAGCCCGGGCAGCACGACCCAGCTCTCGAAGTGGACCGTCTCCCCGGCCAGACACCGGGCCAGCTGCGGGGCCACCACTTGGTCGTAGTGGTCCTGGCCGGTGAAATCCGCGACCCGCCGGCCCACGATGGCGGTCCGGGCCAGGCCGAAGGCCCGGGCGTAGGCGTCGTTGACGAACAGGTAGCGCCCCTCCCCGTCGATCAGGGAGATCATGTCCGAGGAGGCGGCAATGACCCGGACGTAGCGGCGCAGGTACTGCTCGGCGTTGTCCGCAGCCGGGGCCTCCTGCGCGAAGCCCGCGTCCCGCGCGCGTGCGCCGTCGACGTGGGTCACGTTCCGGACGTCGCGCCGGATGGCGGAAGTCCGGTCCAAGAGGCGCACATGGCGCGGGCGACGCCCGAACGCCTTGGCGAAAGCGAATTTTTTCATGGATTGACGCGCGGAGGGACTTCCCGCGCCGGCCCATAAAAACACGGTGCGCCATTCTGTGTAAAGACCCTCCGTCCCCTCTGGACCCACTCCTGTTATAATTAACATAATTGTCCGAATTCTTGGACTAAATTTTTCAAATTCCCTACATTGCCGGGTGCATCCGTCGATTCGCCCCAGCACCCAAAGGAGGACACCATGCTGCGACTGCCATGCCTGCTGGCCACGGCCCTGCTCCTGATCGCGTCCCAGGCCGCCTTTGCCGGCCCCAAGGTCGAGGAGGCCTACGGCCCGGGTCCGAGCACCTTTTCCCTGGCCACGGGCAGCCCCGGCGAACTCGGGCTCCTCAGGCTCCTTGGCGAAGCCTACTGCGCCAAGGCCGGCTGCCGCCTCGACTGGGTCAAGGCCGGGTCCGGCCAATCCCTGGACCTGCTCAAGTCCGGCGACGTGGACATGATCATGGTCCACGCCCCGGCGGCCGAGAAAAAGGCCGTGGCCGAGGGATGGGCCGGCTGCGCCACCCTGATCGGCTCCAACGAATTCTTCATCGTCGGCCCGGCTTCCGATCCGGCCGGCATCGCCAAGGCCGCCTCGGCCGCCGACGCCTACAAGAAGATCGCGGCCGCCAAGGCCACATTCTTCTCCCGGGGCGACAACTCCGGCACCCACAAAAAGGAGATGGACACCTGGAAGGACGCGGGCGTGGAACCGTCCGGGGACTGGTACGTCGTCACCAAGGCCTTCATGACCGCGACCCTCAAGCGGGCCAACGACGAGGGCGGCTACTTCATGACCGACAGCAGCACCTGGGCGGCGGAAAAAAACAACACCCCGGCCCTTACAATCCTCTTTTCCGGGGACAAGAAGCTGGTCAACACCTACCACGCCCTGTGCGGCCAAAAGGACGGCAAGCCGGCCTCGGACCTGGCCGCCGGGTTCATCGCCTTCGTGGCCTCGCCCGAGGGCCAGGGCATCATCGCCGCCTTCGGCAAGGACAAGCACGGCGAGGCCCTGTACAACGACGCGGCCTACGCCAAGAAGTACGTGGATTAGCCTCCGGCGGCCGGGGGAACCTTTTTTCCCAAAAAGGTTCCCCCGGACCCCTTCCAAAAACTTTCAACGGCTTCGCGTCGTGCGCGAGGCTCCTCTTGGCCTGGGGACGAAATATCCGTATACCGCGCAAAAAGGCCGCCCTTCGAGGCCCCACCCCGTCCCGGAGGCACCATGCGAACCGTTCCCTTCCTGCTGTCCCTGGCCCTGTTGCTGACCGCCGCCGCTCCGGCCCTGGCCGTCAAGGCCTCCGAGGCCCCGGCCGCCCGCCCCCTGGCCCCGGGGACCCCGTTCCCGGACGTGGCGCTGATCGGTAAGCTCTCGCCCGAGGCCGCCGCCTCCCTGGGCCTCGAGGCAGACAAGGCCAGCCAGCCCCTGTCCAAGGTGACGGCCGAGGTCCTGGTGGTGGAGATCTTCAGCATGTACTGCCCCTACTGCCAGGCCGAAGCGCCCAACGTGAACGCGCTCCACGACCTGATCGACAAGCGGGGGCTCGGGAACCGCATCAAGATCATCGGCATCGGGGCCGGCAACTCGGATACGGAAGTGGACATCTTCCGCAAGAAGTACGACGTCCCGTTCCCGCTTTTCTCCGACGCCGCCTTTGCCGTGCACCAAAGCATCGGCCAGGTGGGCACGCCCTTTTTCTACATCCTCAAGAAGACCAAGGCCGGCGGCTACGAGATCGTCCACGCCTCCCTCGGCCAGTTCGAGTCCCCGGCGGCGTTCCTCTCCCAGATCACCCGCACGGCCGGCATCTAGCCGGCAAAGGAGGGGGCCATGGCCCCTTGGCGGATGCCGGCGGCCTTGGCCGCCGTCCTGTTCCTGTTCGCGGCCGCGCCCTTCGCGGCCGCCCAGACCGCCCCGGCGGCCCCGGGGCTGGCCCAAAACATCTTTCCCGTGGCCAAGCTGCCGCCCACGGACAGCCGGCTTGCCGTGGCCGTGGGCGACGCCATGCCCGATTTCGACCTGCCGGCCGTCAACGGCTCGCGGGTGCGGCTCGCCGACTATGTCGGCAAAAAAAACCTGGTCCTGTCCTTCGTGCCGGCCGCCTGGACCCCGGTCTGCTCGGGCCAGTGGCCGGGATACAACATCGCCAAGGACATCTTCGAGGCCAACGACACCGCCCTGGTCGGCATCTCCGTGGACAACCTCCCCACGCTGTACGCCTGGATCCGGGAGATGGGCGGCCTCTGGTTTCCCGTGGCCTCGGACTTCTGGCCCCACGGCGGACTGGCCGCAAAGCTCGGCATCCTGCGCGCCGACGGCACGGCCGAGCGGGCCCTTTTTCTGGTGGACAAAAAAGGCGTGATCCGGTTCATTGACGTGCACGACATCAATTCCCGGCCGGATCTGGGGCCGCTCGTGACGGCCATGGAGCAGGTCAAGTCCGGCCAGTGACAACCGCCCGCGCCGTTTGCCCGAACCGCGACGCCGCGCAAGGAGCCGTGTCATGACCGAAGCGCACCGCCCCCGGCATTACGAGACCCTGGCCCGCAACCACCCGGAATTCATGCAGGCCCTCGACGGCGTGGCCATGGCCGTGCGCCGCTGCGGGCCCCTGGACGAAAAGACCATCCAGCTCGTGCAACTCGGCGCGGCCGCGGCCCGGGGCTCGGAAACCGCCGTGGCCAGCCACGCCCGCCGGGCGGCCCAGGCCGGGGCCAGTCCGGCCGCCATCGACCAGGCCCTCCTGGTCCTGACCACGACCATCGGCTTCCCGGCCGTGGCCGCCGCCCTCAAATGGGTCCAGAAACACCAGGACGAATAACAACCGGCAACGGAGGATGCATGAAATCGCTCAAGGGTTCGCAGACCGAAAAAAACATCCTGACCGCCTTCTCCGGCGAGTCCCAGGCCAGAAACCGCTATACCTATTTCGCTTCCAAGGCGAAAAAGGAAGGTTACGAGCAGATTGCGGCCGTGTTCACCGAAACGGCCGACCAGGAAAAGGAGCACGCCAAGCGGCTGTTCAAGTATCTGGAAGGCGGGGACGTGGAGATCACGGCCGCCTTTCCGGCCGGGGTCATCGGCGACACCGCGGCCAATCTGCGCGAGGCGGCCGGCGGCGAGGCCCACGAGGAAAACGACATGTACCCGACCTTCGCGGCCAAGGCCCGCGAAGAGGGCTACCCCGAGGTGGCGGCCACCTTCGAGCACATCGCCAAGGCCGAGGGGTTCCACAAGCGCCGCTACGCCGCCCTGGCCGACAACATCGCCTCCGGCAAGGTCTTCGCCCGGCCCGAAACCGTCACCTGGCGCTGCCGCAACTGCGGCTACCCCATGGACAGCGACCACGCCCCGGACAAATGCCCGGCCTGCGAGCACCCGCAGGCCTATTTCGAAATCGCGCCGTCCAACTGGTAGATGGGGAGGCGGACGCGGCATGGCCAGGCGGGAAGCCTCCGGCGGCCAACGGGCTGGCGCCCTTTGGAATCCCATCGGATGTCCGGCCTGGCATCCTGCCGTCGACGGTTCGCTGTCGCGTGCCGCAAGACCGCGGTCGACAAAAAAAGCTTGACAGGGTCCGACAACCCCGCGTAGCCCTAATGCCCATGCAATCCCTCGCCAACCTGACCTCCGGGTTTTATTTTTGGTTCTGGTTTAGCCACGCCCGTGGTCAGGGAGGGGTGCGGTCGAACTAGGATCAACCGCAACGAGCCACTCCAGGGCCGCGGGCATCAAGCCGGCGGCCCTTTTTGTTTTTTTACAACGCCGGCGTCCGCACCGGAAAGGCCAAACCGAAGGAGACCGTCATGCTGCTGGGTAAAGCCGTCCGCCTCGAACGCATTTTCAACCGCAACACCCACCGCGCCATCATCGTCCCCATGGACCACGGGGTCACCGTCGGCCCCATCGAAGGGCTGATCGACATGCGCGACGCCGTCAACCAGGTGGCCGAGGGCGGGGCCAACGCGGTGCTCATGCACAAGGGACTGCCCCGCTGCTCCCACCGGGGCCGGGGGCGCGACGTCGGCCTGATCATCCACCTGTCGGCCTCCACCTCCCTTTCCCCCTACCCCAACGCCAAGACCCTGGTGGCCACGGTCGAGGACGCCATCAAGCTCGGCGCGGACGGCGTGTCCCTGCACATCAACCTCGGCGACGAGACCGAGCGCGACATGCTCTGCCACCTGGGCGAAATCACCTCCCGAGCCGCCGAATGGGGCATGCCGGTCCTGGCCATGGTCTACGCCCGGGGGCCGAAGATCAAAAACGAGTACGACGTCGAGGTCGTGGCCCACTGCGCCCGGGTCGGCACCGAGATCGGGGCCGACGTGGTCAAGGTCCCCTACACCGGCGACATCGAGTCCTTCTCCAAAGTCACCGACGCCTGCTGCATTCCGGTGGTCATCGCCGGCGGCCCCAAGATGGACAACGACCGGGACCTCCTCCAGATGGCCCACGACTCGGTCCAGGCCGGCGGCTCGGGCCTGTCCATCGGCCGCAACATCTTCCAGCACCGCCAGCCGGCCCGGATCGTCCAGGCCCTGCACGGCATCGTCCACCTGGACTGGGAAGTGGACCAGGCCCTCGAACTCCTCAAGGACTAGCGCACATGACCAAGGAAATCTGGCTCAAAGTCATTCCGTTCGATAAGAAGATCGTGACGCTCGGCCTCGAATCCGGCGTGGACGGGTTCGTGGCCGAGGCAGGGGACGCGGAGAAGATCCTGGCCCTGGGGCGCACCAAGGTCATGACCCCGGAAGAAATGGACATGATCCCCATCCGCTGCAAGGACGACGAGGGCGCGGCCGTGGACGCGCTCAGGGCCTGCCGGCCGGTCTTTCTGGAAAAAGGCTGGGAGATCATTCCCGTGGAGAACATCCTGGCCTGCACCGAAGGCCTGGGCCTCGAATGCGAGAGCCTGGACCGGGCCCGCCTCGCCGCCGGGGTCCTGGAGCGCGGGGCCGACAGGCTGCTGGTCACGCCTGACGCGGCCTGCGACCTCAAGACCATTGTCAACGAACTCAAGCTCTCGCAGGGAAAAATGGACCTCGTGCCGGCCGTCATCACCAAGATCGAGCACGCGGGCCTGGGGCACCGGGTCTGCGTGGACACCACCAGCCTGCTCAAAACCGGCGAAGGCATGCTGGTCGGCAACTCCTCGGCCTTCACCTTCCTGGTCAACGCCGAGACCGAGTCCAACCCCTACGTTGCCGCCCGGCCCTTCCGGATCAACGCCGGCGCGGTCCACGCCTACTGCCAGATGCCCGGCGACAAGACCCGCTACCTGGAAGAACTGGCCGCCGGCTCCGAAGTCCTGGTCGTCTCCCACACCGGCCAGACCAAGACGGCCGTGGTCGGCCGGGTCAAGACCGAGATCCGGCCCATGCTGCTTATCACCGCCATGGTCGAAGGCAAGGAAGGCAAGGTCTTCCTGCAAAACGCCGAAACCATCCGGCTGGTGACGCCGGACGGCAAGCCGGTCAGCGTGGTCGCGCTCAAGGAAGGCGACACGGTGCTCGCGCGCACGGACGTGGCCGGCCGCCATTTCGGCATGCGGATCACCGAAGACATCAAGGAAGGCTGAGATGGCCCCGGAGACGACACCAGACGCCGTCGCGGCCCCGGGGGCCCTGGAAGAAGCCCTGCTGGAGCTGCGCCACGGCATCGACGCCCTGGACGACCAGATCCTCGGGCTCCTGAACCGGCGGGCGGCCCTCAGCCTGGAGGTCGGCCGGCGCAAGGCCGGCCATGACAGCGCCGTCTTCAAGCCCTTCCGCGAGCAGGAGGTCCTGGCCCGGCTCACGGCCCGCAACCCCGGGCCGCTCCCGGCCGGCCACCTGCTGGCTATCTACCGGGAGATCCTCTCCTCCTCGCGCCGGCTCCAGCGGCCCGAACGGGTGGCCTACCTCGGCCCGGAAGGGACCTTCTCCCACTTCGCGGCCATGGCCGCCCTGGGCCACTCGCCGGACTTCCTGCCCCAGGCCACCATCGGCGACGTCTTCCTGGCCGTGGACGCCAAACAGGCCGACCTCGGCGTGGTGCCCCTGGAAAACTCGCTCCAGGGCACGGTGGGCCAGAGCCTGGACAACTTCCAGCGCTACAACGTCTTCATCCAGGCCGAGGTCTCCTGCCGGGTGAGCCATGCGCTCCTGTCCACGGCCACGGACCTGACGGCCATCGACACCGTCTACTCGCACCCCCAGCCCCTGGCCCAATGCGCCGCCTGGCTCAAGGCCCACCTGCCCCAGGCCAGGGTCATCCCCACGGACTCCACGGCCGCGGCCGCCGCCCGGCTGGCGGCCGAGCCGCGCGCCGCCTCCATCGGCCACGTCAGACTCGCGGCCATGCACAACCTGAACGTCCTGGCCAGCCCCATCGAGGACATGCCGGACAACTGGACCCGGTTTTTCATCATCGGGCCCGAAGACACCAAACAGCAGACAAGGGACAAGACCTCGATCCTTTTCACCGTGCCGAACCGCCCGGGCGCGCTCTACCAGGTCCTGTCCCACCTGGCCGGGGAAGGGATCAACCTGACCAAGCTCGAATCGCGGCCCATCCGGGGCGAGAAATGGCAGTACGTCTTTTTCGCCGACCTGCAGTGCGACATCACCCGCGAGGAATACAAAAAGCTCCTGGCCACGCTCAAGGAACAGACCCACAGCCTGCGCATCCTCGGCTGCTACCCGGCCGGCCCCCAGATCGACCTGGGCAACGGCGACGCCGGGAAGCGGGAAGAGTAGAGTAGAAAAGAAAGAGAAGAGGGAAGATTTCCGGGGGGGATCATCCCCCCCGGACCCCCTGAAAGTTTACAAGTGGGATGCCGTAGCAGAACCCGTCCGCCGGAAAGCCGGGGGGGACCGGGGGGAATCATTCCCCCCGGCGGGGTCCGGGGCAGAGCCCCGGCAGCAAAAAAAGGACACGCCATGCCGACCATCACCGCGCCGCCGTCCAAGTCCGTGTCGCACCGGGCCGTCATCGCCGCCAGCCTGGCCGGCGGCACGAGCCGGCTCACCGGCGTTCTCGACAGCCAGGACCTGACCCGCACGCAGGCCTGCCTGGCCGCCATGGGCGCGGCCTTCCACCCCCAGAGCGACGGGTCCATCATCGTATCCGGCACCGCCGGCCGGCCCCAGGGCGGCGATCCCGAAACCGAGGAGCCGGCGGTCCTGGATGTCGGGGAATCCGGCACCACCTGCCGGCTGCTGGTGGCCGTGGCCGCCGCCGGCCAGGGCGTCTTCGAGGTCCGGGGCCACGGCCGGATGCACGACCGGCCCATCGGCGAACTGATCCAGGCCCTCCTGCCGCTCGGCCTCGAAGCCCTGTACCTCGGCAAATCCGGTTGTCCGCCCGTGGTCCTCGTGGCCAAGGGCCTTCGCGGCGGAACCACCGCCATCACCCTGGAAGACAGCTCGCAGTACCTGTCCGGCCTGCTCCTGGCCGCGCCCCTGGCAAGCGGGCCTCTGACCATCGCCGTCACCGGCAGTAAGGCCGTGTCCTGGCCCTATGTCGCCATCACCCTCTCGACCCTGGCCGACTTCGGCGTGCCTTTCACGGTCGAAACCCTGGACGGCGACGCCTGGGCGGCCACGGACTGGAAAATGCTCGCTGACGTCACGCCCGGCCGGGTCCGGTTCGCCATGACTCCGGCCAAATACCGGCCGCGCGACTACGCCGTGGAAGGCGACTGGTCGAGCGCCTCCTATTTCCTGGCCGCCGGAGCCGTGGGCAAATCCCCGGTCACCGTGGCCGGCCTGCGCCCGGATTCGCTCCAGGGCGACCGGGCCATTCTGGACATCCTCGGCCGCATGGGGGCACGCATCGAAGCATCCGAAGCCGGCATCACCGTTTTCCCGAGCCCGCTTTCCGGCCGGGAAATCGACATGGGCCGCTGCCCGGACCTGGTGCCCACCGTGGCCGTGGCCGCCTGCTTCGCCACGGACGAGACCGTCATCCGCAACGTGGCCCACCTGCGGCTCAAGGAGTCGGACCGCATCGACTCCGTGGCCGAAAACTGCACCCAGGCCGGGGCCGTGGTCACCACCATGCCCGACGGCCTGCGCATCCGGCCGCGCCCGCTGCCGGCCGGGGAACGGATCGAATTCTCGGCCTTCGGCGACCACCGGCTGGCCATGTCCGCCGCGCTGTTCGAACTGGCCGGCATCGACGTGGCCCTGGACAACCCCGCCTGCGTCGCCAAGTCGTTCCCGACCTTCTGGGACAAATGGGCAGAGATACGGAAAGGATAAGGACAGCGACAGAGCCGGGGCGCTGCCCCGGGCCCCGCCGGGGGGGATGATCCCCCCCGGACCCCCTCGCCGGGGGACCGATCATACTTTGTAAAAGTTTTTTAAATAAGGCCGTTATGCACGTTACGAACAGTCCGGACAATGCCGCGCCGCCCCAGGAAGGAGTTTTTGGGGAAGGAGGGGGTCCGGGGGAGGGAACCCCGTTTTTGAA
>CAZIJE010000015.1:0-61732 GCA_964539435.1 uncultured Desulfovibrio sp. | reverse complement strand
CAGACCGGGAGGGTCCGGGAGGGGGTGACCCCCTCCCGGCCGCCGGAGGCATCTTTACTTTACACGTTACCGCCCCAGACCGGCGGCAACGCGCGCCTTCTTGGAAAAACGCCAGCGCAGGCGGTCGAGGTAGAGGTAGATGACCGGGGTGGTGTAGAGGGTCATGGCCTGGCTGACGAGCAGTCCGCCGGCGATGGCGATGCCGAGCGGCCGGCGCAGCTCGGAACCGGCCCCGTGCCCCAGCGCCAGGGGCAGCGCGCCGAGGAAGGCGGCCAGGGTGGTCATCATGATCGGCCGAAACCGCTTGAGGCAGGCCTGGAAGATGGCCTCGCGCGGGGCCAGGCCCTGCTCCCGCTCGGCCACCAGGGCGAAATCCACCATCATGATCCCGTTTTTTTTGACAATGCCGATCAGCAGGATGATGCCGATGACGGCGATGATGGACAGTTCCAGGCCAAAGGCCATGAGCGCGGCCACGGCCCCGAGCCCGGCCGACGGCAGGGTCGACAGGATGGTCAGGGGGTGGACCGTGCTCTCGTAGAGGATGCCGAGCACGATGTAGACCGTGAGGAGCGCGGCCAGGAGCAGGAGCGGCTGGCTCTTGAGCGAGCTTTCAAAGGCCTGGGCCGTGCCGGCGAAGGAGCCGCGCACCGAGGACGGCAAGCCGAGCTCCCGCATGGCCGCCTCGATGGCGGCCGACGCCTCGGACAAGGCCACGCCCGGGGCCAGGTTGAACGAGACGGTGGCGGCCGGGAACTGGCCCTGGTGGTTGACCGACAGGGCGGCCTCGCTCTGGCGGATGGTGGCCACCGAGGCCAGGGGAATCTGCCGGCCGCCGGTCCCGGGCACGTAGATCTCCCGCAGGCCTTCCGGCCCCTGCCAGACCCGGGGCTCGACCTCCAGGACCACGTGGTACTGGTTCTGGTCGGTGTAGGACACACCGACCAGGCTCTGGCCGAAGGCGGCGTAAAGGACCGTGTCCACGGCCTCGGTGCTGACGCCCAGGCGCGAGGCCGTGTCCCGGTCGATGTCGATGAAGGTCATGAGGCCATTGTCCTGCTGGTCCGCGCTGACGTCGGTCAACTGGGGCAGCTTTTTCATGGCCGCCTCGACCCTGGGCGAGGCGGCCACCAGGTCCGGATAGCTGTCGGACAACAGCGTGTACTGGTACAGGGCCTTGCCGGCCCGGCCGCCCATGCGCAGCTCCTGGGCCGGCATGAGGAAGGCCGGCGCCCCCGGGATTTGGGCCAGGGCCTTGCGCAGCCGGCCCATGGTCACCCGCAGCGGCGGACGCCGGTCCGAGGGCGCAAGGGTGATGAACATCTGGGCCGAATTGGTCCCGCCGCCGCCCGGCCCGCCGCCGCCGCCCGTGAACCCGGTCACCGAGGCCACGTCCGGGTCGGCGCTGATGACCCTGACCACGGCGTCGAGCTTTTTCTCCATGGTCTGGAACGAACTGTCCGGCGCGGCCTGGATGAAGCCCATGAGCCGGCCCGTGTCCTGTTCCGGGAAAAACCCCTTGGGAACGGCCCCGTAGAGCCAGACCGCCCCGGCCAGGGCCCCGAAGGTGGCCGCGAGCATGAGCCGGGGGTGGGACAGGGAAAAGGACAAGCTCTTTTCATAGCCCGCGAGGAGCCGGCCGAAGGCCCGGGCGGCCAGGCCCGGACGGCCGGCCTCCGGGCGCGCCCGGTGGGGCCGCAGCAGCACGGCGCACAGCATGGGCGTGGAGGTCAGGGACAGGAGCAGGGAGATGAGGATGGCGATGGACAGGACCATGGCGAATTCCCGGAACAGCCGGCCGACCATGCCGCCCATGAACAGGATCGGGATGAAGACGGCCACCAGCGACACGCTCATGGAAACCACGGTGAAGCCCACCTCGCGCGCCCCGGCAAACGAGGCCTGGCGCGGGGTGAGCCCCTCCTCCACGTGGCGCGAGATGTTTTCCAGGACCACGATGGCGTCGTCCACCACGAAGCCCGTGGCGATGGTCAGGGCCATGAGCGACAGGTTGTCCAGGGAATAGTCCAGCAGGTACATGGCCGCGAAGGTCCCGACCAGGGAGGCGACGGTGGCCACGGCCGGAATGACCGTGGCCCGCAGGCTCCCCAGGAAGACGAAGACCACCAGGATGACCAGGACGCAGGACAGGACCAGGGTCCGCTCCACCTCGGCCAGGGAAGCCCGGATGGGCGGGGACCGGTCCATCTCCACGGACACGCCCACATCGGCCGGCAGGGCGGCGGCCAGCTGGGGCATGAGCGCCTTCACGTTGTCCACGGTCTCGATGATGTTGGCCCCGGGCTGGCGGAAGAGGATGATCATGACCGCCGGTTTGCCGTTCACCAGCCCGGCCGTGCGCACGTCCTCGACCGACTCCGAAACGGCGGCCACGTCGGAAAGGCGCACGGCCGCCCCGTTCTTGTACGACAGGATCAGGGGCTCGTATTCCCAGGCCCGGTGCAGCTGGTCGTTGGTCGCGACCTCGTAGGACACGTCCCCGGCCTCGATCCGGCCCTTGGGCCGGTTGACCGTGGTCTTGGCCAGCATGCCGCGCACGTCGGTCAGGCTCAGGCCCTTCTGGGCCAGGGAGGACGGGTTGACGTTGACCCGCACGGCCGGCAGGGCTCCGCCGCCGACAAAGACCTGGCCCACGCCCTCGACCTGGGCCAGCTTCTGCTGGAGCACGGTCGAGGCCACGTCGTACATCCGGGCCCGGGACACCGTGTCCGAGGTCAGGGCCAGGACCATGATCGGCGCGTCGGCCGGGTTCATCTTCCGGTAGGTCGGGTTCTGGCGCAGGGTGGACGGCAGGTAGCCCCGGGCGGCGTTGATGGCCGACTGGACGTCCCTGGCCGCGCCGTTGATGTCGCGGTTGAGGTCGAACTGGAGGTTGATGCGGGTCGAGCCCCGGGAGCTCGACGAGGTCATCTCCGTCACCCCGGCGATGCGGGCGAACTGGCGCTCCAGCGGCGCGGCCACGGACGTGGCCATGGTCTGGGGCTCGGCCCCGGGCAGCTGGGCCTGGACCGAGATGGTCGGAAAATCCACCTGGGGCAGGGCCGCGGCCGGCAGGAGCCGAAAGGCGATGGCTCCGGCCAGGATCAGGGCCAGGGTCAAAAGCGTGGTTCCGACCGGCCGGCGGATGCAGATTTCCGGCAGACTGCTCATGACCGCGTCCCGGCCTCCCCGGCGACCGGGGCGGCGGCCGGCCCCACGGGAGCGGCCGTGGCCCGGTGTCCGGCCAGGCGGTCGAAGAAGAGGTAGATGACCGGGGTGGTGTAGAGGGTCAGGACCTGGCTGACGATCAGGCCGCCGACGATGACGATGCCCATGGGCCGGCGCAGCTCCGAGCCGACGCCCGTGCCGAGCGCGAGCGGCAGCGCGCCGAGAAGCGCCGCGAACGTGGTCATCATGATCGGCCGGAACCGGAGCAGGCAGGCCTCGTAGATGGCGTCGCGCGGGCTTTTCCCCTGCTCGCGCTCGGCCGAGAGCGCGAAGTCCACCATCATGATGCCGTTTTTCTTCACAATGCCGATCAGCAGGATGATGCCGATGACGGCCATGACCCCCAGGTCCTCCTTGAAAAGCAGCAGCGCCCACAGGCCGCCGATGCCGGCCGACGGCAGGGTCGACAGGATGGTCACCGGGTGGATGAAGCTCTCGTACATGACGCCGAGCACGATGTAGACCGTGACCAGGGCGGCGAGGATCAAAAGCGGCTCGTTTTTGAGCGAATCCATGAAGGCCCGGGCCGCGCCCTGGAACGATCCGGCCACGCTTTCGGGCATGGCAAGTTGCGCCTTGACCGCGTCCACGGCCGCCACGGCGTCGCCCAGGGAATGGCCCGGGGCCACGTCAAAGGAGACGGTGGCGGCCGGGAACTGGCCCTGGCGGTTGATCACCAGCGGCCCCACGCCCTGGCGGACCGTGGCCACGGCCGACAGCGGCACCTGGCTGTCTCCGGTCCCGGGCAGGCGGATGCGGTCAAGGGCCTCGGGACCGGCGGCCATGTCCGGCATGAGGCCGAGCACCACCCGGTACTGGCTCAGTTCCGTGAACATGGTCGAGATCTGGCGCTGGCCAAAGGCGTCGTAGAGGATGTTGTCCACGTCGGACGGGGTGATGCCGTAGCGGGCGGCGGCCACCCGGTCGATGTCCACATTGAGGCGCAGGCCGCCCTCGACCAGGTCCGAGGCCACGTTTCGCACTTCGGGCCGGGCGGACAGGGCCTCCACGAACCGGCCGGTCCAAAGGGACAGTTCCGAGGCGCTCGGCGTGTCCAGGGTGTACTGGTACTGGGCCCGGCTGGACCGGGCGTCCACGGTCAGGTCCTGCACGGGCTGGAGGGTCACGTTTATGCCGGTCACTTCCCTGGCGGCGTCCTGGAGCCGCCGGGCCACGCCGGCGGCGTCGGCGTCGCGGCGGTCCTTGGGCGTCAGGGTCACGGCCACCCGGCCCATGTTCAGGCTGGTGTTGATGCCGTCCACGCCGATGTAGGAGGCCACGCCGGCCACGGCCGGGTCGCGGGCGAGGACGGCGGCCAGCGCCTGCTGCCGCTCGGCCATGGCCGCAAACGAGACCGTGGCCGGGGCCTCGGTCACGCCCGAGAGGAGGCCGGTGTCCTGGACCGGGAAAAACCCCTTGGGCACGACGACGTAGAGGATCACCGAGGCGGCCACCGTGGCCAGGGCCACGAGCAGGGTCAGGCCCTGGTGGCGCAGGACCACGGTCAGGGTGCGGCCGTAGCCGGCCACGGCCCGGTCGAAAAGGCCCTGGGTGGCCCGGAAGAACCGGTTGCCCGCGTCCTTGCTCCGGTCCCGCAGGAGCCGGGCGCACATCATGGGGGTCAGCGTCAGGGACACGGCGGCGGAGAGCAGGATGGCCGCGCCGAGGGTGACGGCGAACTCCCGGAAAAGCCGCCCCACCACGTCGCCCATGAACAGCAGCGGAATGAGCACGGCCACCAGGGACACGGTCAGGGACAGGATGGTGAACCCGATCTGCCCGGCCCCGGCCAGGGCCGCCTCCATGGGCGAGGCCCCGTCCTCCACATGGCGGGCCACGTTCTCGATCATGACGATGGCGTCGTCCACCACGAAGCCGGTGGAGATGGTCAGGGCCATGAGCGTCAGGTTGTTCACGCCGTAGCCGAGCAGGTACATGACGCCGAAGGTGCCGACCAGGGACAGGGGCACGGCCACGCCCGGGATGAGCGTGGCCCGCAGGTCGCGCAAAAAGACGAAAATGACGCCCACGACCAGGACCACGGCCAGCAAAAGCTCGATCTGCACGTCCTCGATGGAGGCCCGGATGGTGACCGTGCGGTCGGCCAGCACGGACAGGTCCACGGCCGCGGGCAGCGAGGCCCGCAGCTGCGGCATAATGGCCTTGACCCGGTCCACCACGTCGATGACGTTGGCCCCGGGCTGGCGCTGGATGTTGAGCACAATGGCCGGCTTGCCGTTCACCCAGGCGGCCTGCCGCACGTCCTCGGCCCCGTCGGACACGGCGGCCACATCGGACAGGCGGACCGGCCGGCCGGACTTGTAGGCCACCACCAGGGGCCTGTACGCCTCGCTGGTCAGGAGCTGGTCGTTGGCCCCGAGGATGGAGGACTGCCGGGGGCCGTCGAACCCGCCCTTGGCCTGGTTGACGTTGGCCGCGGCCACGGCCGCGCGGACCTCCTCCAGGGTGATGCCGTAGGCGGCCAGGGCGGTCGGGTTGGCGTCCACGCGCACGGCCGGCCGCTGGCCGCCGGAGACGCTGACCAGGCCCACGCCGGAAAGCTGGGAGATCTTCTGGGCCAGCCGGGTGTCGGCCAGGTCCTGGACCTCGGTCAGCAGCATGGATTCCGAGGTGAGCGCCAGGGACAGGATCGGGGCGTCGGCCGGGTTGACCTTGCTGTAGACCGGCGGCGCGGGCAGGTCGTCGGGCAGCAGGCTGTAGGCCGTGTTGATGGAGGCCTGGACCTCCTGCTCGGCCACGTCCAGGGACAGGGAGAGGGCGAACTGCAGGGTGATGACCGACGCGCCGCTGGAACTGACCGAGGTCATCTGGGTCAGGCCCGGCATCTGGCCGAACTGGCGCTCCAGGGGCGCGGTCACGCCCGAGGCCATGACGTCGGGGCTGGCCCCGGGATACAGGGTCCGGACCTGGATGGTCGGGTAGTCCACCTGGGGCAGGGCCGAGACCGGCAGCTGGAAATAGGCCACCGCTCCGGCCATGATCACGGCCGCCATGAGCAGCGTGGTCGCGACCGGACGCAGGATGAAGGGGCGCGACAGGTTCATGGCTTGCCGGCCGCTCCGCCGTCCGCCGGATTCCTGACCACGACCGCCGCGCCGTCGCGCAGCCGGTCCGCGCCCTCGACCACCACGGCCTCGCCGGCCGCAAGGCCGGATTCCGCCACCACGTCCGGGCCCACGGCCATGCCCGTGACCAGGGTCCGGGACACGGCCTTGCCGTCGGGCCCGACCACGAAGACGCGCGCCTCCTTGGGGCCGCGCAGGACCGCGGCCGCCGGCAGGAGGACCACGTCCCGGCGCTCCTCCAGGAGCAGGACCGCGTTGACGAACTGGTTGGGGAACAGGGCCTCGTCGGCGTTGTCGAAAACGGCCCGCAGCTTGATCGTGCCCGTGTTCACGTCGATCTGGTTGTCCGTGGTGGCGAGTGTTCCCTGGGCCAGCTTCTGGGACATGGTCCGGTCGTAGGCCGCAACCGGCAGTTTCTGGCCGGCCCGGAGCCGGCCGCGCACGGCCGGAAGCTGGTCTTCCGGCAGGGTGAAGACCACGCTGATGGGCGAAACCTGGGTGATGACGCAAAGCCCGGTCGTGTCCGTGGCCCGGACCATGTTGCCCGGGTCGAGCTGGCGCAGGCCCACCCGACCGGTGATCGGGGCCGTGATGCGGCTGTATTCGATATTGAGCCTGGCGTTGTCGATCTGCGCCTTGTCCGACCGGACCGCGCCCTCGTACTGGCGCACCAGGGACGCCTGGGTGTCCTTGGTCTGGCCGGCCAGCATGTCCTTTTGGACCAGGCTCTGGTAGCGGACCAGGTCGGCCTTGGCGTTGTCGAGGAGGGCCTGGTCCTTGGCCAGCTGGCCCTGGTACTGGTCGAGCTGGGCCTGGTAGGGGCGGGGGTCGATCTGGGCCAGGACCTCCCCTTCCTTGACGAGCTGGCCTTCCTTGAACCGGACCTCGGTCAGCTCCCCGTCCACCCGGCTCTTGACCGTGACGGTTTTGAGCGGCGTGACCGTGCCGATGCCGGTCAGGGTCACGGGCGCGACGCCGAGCCGGGCCGGTTCGGTGGTGACCGTGACCGGCCCGCCGGCTCCCGGGGGCGGCGCGCCCTTGGGCTGGGCCGCGCCGTCGCGGGGAGCGCGCCACACGAGAAACGCCCCGGCCATCAGGGCGCACGCAAGAAGAAGCATCCAGCGGATCGGCCCCCGCAACCGGGAACCAGGGACAGTCTGTGGCATGACTGACATCCTTGTCGTTATTTGGCGACGCCGCGCGCGGGCCGATACCGGCATCGCCTGGCCTCGTCGTTTTCGAACGGCAAAAGGTTACACGGGCCGCGTCGTTCGGACCAGCCCGGCAGCCCCGCCTTTCCAAACCGTCAGGCGACCGGTCCGGCCACCCTGGCCCGCACGATCCGGGTCAGGCCGCTTTTCACCAGCCCGCCGGGGCGGCCGGCCAGGTACCGAGCCGTCAGTTCCGGCCCGCCCAGATCCTCGGTGACGGCAAATCCCAGGCCGGCCAGGCGCTCGCCAAGGACATCCGGCGCAAAGGCCGACCGCCAGGGCTCGCCCCGGGCCGCCGCCCGGGCCGCGATCGTCTCCCGGGCCCGCTGTTCGCCCGGCGGCAACAAGGCCGGGGCCACGGGATAGTCGAAAACGATCTCGGTTCCGGCCGCCAGCCCGGCCACGGCCGCCAAAATCCGGAACGCCACCGCGTCCGGAAGGTACATGACCACCCCGAGCCAGGAAAAAAACGCCGGCGCCTCCTTCCTGAACCCGGCCGCCTCCAGGGCCGGCACGATCGGGCCATGGCCGAGGTCCACGGCCACGAAGGCCAGATTGTCCGGCGCGGCGATGCCGGCCGCCGCCAAATGCTGTTTCTTCGCGGCCTGGGTGCCGGGGTGGTCCACCTCGAAGATCTTGGTCTCCCGGTCTTCGGTCCGGTAGGCGAACGTGTCGAAGCCCGCGCCGAGGAGCACGCACTGGCGCACGCCCCGGTCCCGGGCCGCTGTCCAGGCGTCCTCGGCGAACCGGCTCCTGACCGCCACCGACGTCCGCAGGCCGCGCATATGGCCGGCATCGAACCGGGCCGGGTCCTTGCGGATGGCCGCCTCGCGCTCCGGGCCGACAATCTGCAGGGCCAGGGGGTCCGTAAACACCGGCCGGTCGTCGAGGAGCTGGTGGGCGGCCCGCAGGGTGGCCACGGCCAGGGCCGTGCCGCACGGGACGCTCCGGTCCGGCGCATCCGTTGCCGCCGGTTCTCCGCCAGGGGCGGGGGGAGCCGCTTCCCGGAGGCTGGCCACCGCCTGGTCGATCCAGGCCAGCCCCTCGGCCGTCAACCCGGCGTTTTGCCGCGCCCGCTCCTCCCGGTCGAGCATCTCCCGGATTCGGGCCAGGAGCGCCGCGTCTCCGCCGGTCAGTTGCCGGGCCAGGGCCACCATGGGCCGCACCAGCGCGGCCGCCTCGCCGCTTGTCGGGGAAACGCCGCGCTCCATGGCCTCCCGGACCCGGGCCGCCAGTTCCCGCCAGGCATCCCGCAGGCCGTCCCCGCCGCCGGCTCCGGAGCGGAGGGCGGCCAACTGTTCTCTGGAGAAATATTTTCCATACATAAGCATTTTACCCAGGATGTCGAGCCAGTCGTCCAGGGAAATGGTTTCGTTGCGCTCCAGCCTGTCCCGCAGCCGGCACAGGGTCTCCCGCAGTTCCCGGGCCTGCCGCTCCTTGGCCGCCAGGGCCTCGATCTGGCGCGACAGGAGCGGCGCGAGCACAGCCCCGCCCCGGGAAAAGACCTCCCGGATGGCGGCCAGGGAGCAGCCGAAGGCCTTGAGCGCCAGGATGGCCTGGAGCCGCATGACGTCGTCTTTTCCGTAGAGCCGGTAGCCGCCCTCGGTCCGTTTTGCGGGCGTCAACAGGCCGATGGCGTCGTAGTGGCGCAGCGTGCGCACGGTCAGCCCCGCCTGCCGGGCCAGTTCGCCGATGCGAAGCTCCATGACTTTTCCCTCCGTTTGCGCCGAGTCTACACCCTGACGTTGCGTCAGGCTCAAGCGGAAAATCGTGCCTTGGCAAAGCCACGTTTTTGTCGGTCCTGGCTGCGAAAACGTCGGCGCCGGCCGTTCCCGTTTTCTGGGAAAGCGGAGCTTTTTACGACACCGGGGACGATCGATCGGACAAGGCGGGAACGGAGGCGGGGCGCGGCGGAGCGGCCGCCGGGCGCGGCAAGGGGCAGAGACGTGGCTGCTGGTTGCAAAAGCCCGGGCGGGCTTTCGCAACCAACGTCAGATCGCGCCGCTGAAGCGGGTGAAGCTCAAGCATTCGGCGCGGTTGGAAAACGGGCACGGTTCCTTGGCAAACCACTTCTTCTTGGGACACCAGTAGGCCTTTCTGAAGGGCTCGTTGCACCCGGAGGGGGTCGTGGCCTTGCGGGAGTACGAGCCGATCCGCATCCTGCCGTCCGTGTGACCGAAGCTGATAACGGCCATGGCTGTCACCTCCGTTTCTCTTTTTCCATGTGCATAACCCGCGCCAGAACCGTGGCCGGCCGTCCAGGCGACGCCACGGCCTTTCCCGGCCGGGCTTCCCGCTCCTCCAGTCCCCCCCCCCCGCCTCCGCCCCTGGCGCGCCGGTGCGATTTGATCTATGAGCCCACCCATCCACACGCCAACGCCGCCGGTCCGCCGGCGCGCAAAGGAGGACGCCTTGGGACTTCTCGCCGCCAGCGGCGGTTTCACCCGGTACAGGATCGTCGGCGACGTCAAAGACGAGATCCTGCGCCAGGCCCCTGACCGCCTCAAAAAATACGCTTTTGTCGACATCGACCACACGGCCGACGAACGGTCCTTCGGCTGGGTCGCCTTCGAGGACTACCTCGACAACCAGTGGCGCGGCGCGCCCCCGGAAAAAGGCCACTACCTGGCCTTTTCCCTGCGCCTCGACACCCGCCGCGTCTCTCCGGCCGTGCTCAAAAAGCACCTGCGCCTGGCCTTGGACCAGGAGAAGGAACACAACCAGACCTCGGGCAAGGCCTACATCTCCAAGGACCGCAAAAAAGAGATCGCCGAACGGGTCAAGCTCTCGCTCATGGCCCGGGCCATGCCCATCCCGGCCATCTTCGAGGCCGTCTGGAACACCCTCGAGCACACCGTCTGGCTCTGCACGACCAACAGCAAGGTCCAGACGCTCTTCGAAGACCTCTTCACCATGACCTTCGAACTGCACCTCGAACCCCAGGCCCCGGCCTTCCTCGCCGAGCGCATCCTCGGCGTGGAACGCGGCCTGGCCCTGGAACACGTCGAACCCAGCCAGTTTGCGGGGTAAGAAAGACGAAGAGGCCTCCGGCGGCCGGGAGGGGGGCACCCCCTCCCGGACCCTCCCGAAAGGGGGACAGGAATTTTTTACAGCGAAGTGTCAGGAGATACAGCGATGGACGTCAACATGGCGGATGCCAAGAACCCGGTGCTCGGCCAGGACTTCCTGACGTGGCTCTGGTTTAAAAGCGAGAAAAGCGGCTGGCTGTTCAAGCTGCCCGACGGCGGCGAGGTCAACGTCTACCTGGAACAGAAGATCTCGGTGCGCGGCGGCGAAGGCGACGACGCCGAGACCGCCACGGTCTCCGGCCCCCACGCCCAGTTCGCCGAGGCCCGGCTCGGCGTCAAAAGCGGCAAGCGCGTGGACCGGGCCTTGATCCGCTTCGAACAGGACGGCGAAACCTGGACCGTCACGGTCAAGGCCGACGACTTCACCCTCAACAGCCTGCGCACCCCGAAGATGGAAACCCGCACCGAGGAAGGCGACGACCCGGACGCCAAGGTCCTGGAAAAACTCTTCCTCCTCGAAAAGTGCGTCGGCTTCTTCGACGCCCTTTACACCCAGTTCCTCGCCATCCGCCTCAGCCAGGGCTGGACCGGGGAACTTTCCGACTTCGCCGACTGGCTGCGCGAGGGCGTGTAGGGGGGAAAAGACGCCTCCGGCGGCCGGGGGTGCTTACTCCGGCCGCTCCTCCCCCCCCCCAGATCGGTGAAGACAGTCACATAGCGATGGCCAGGCCGACAGGCGGTCCCGTCCAGGCCGAACGCCTCGAGCGCGCTCAGGGCGATACGGCTCGTGGCCGATGACGCGCCACAGGCGCTTGTCCGTGGCGCCGACAAAGGAGGCGAGCGTGGCCATCGGCATCTCCCTGGCCAGGCCGGTTGCAGCGGAAGAGGTCGGACAGGGAATGCGGCTGCGGGTGACTTCCGACAATTCCGGCCAAGTCGCCCATATCCGGAGCCTCGGCTTTTTCGGCGTGATGGTCAGCGGTGCCCATCACCAGGAGCATCGCCTGCGCCTGGCGAAGGGGAGCATGTGCACTAACACAGGGGGGAGATCGCCGGCTCGGCTTAGGCCTCGTCCATGCTGGCGCGTGGCCGCATCTACTCAAGGCTCAAGATGACGGAATAAGCGCTGAAGATGACCCAGGCTTGGTTCCCGACCTGCAGATCAAGGCCATGGATGCTCTCCTCGGTCACAATGGCGCATATGCGCGTCGCATCGGCCAATGCGACGATCACTTCCGCTGCAATCCTGCCCTTCGTCACCTTGACCACCTGTCCTTGAAACTTGTTGCTTGAACTGAGGCGAGGGGTGGCGGCGTCCGTGGAGACAACGACCCATGGAGCCTTGATGGTCGCCGTCGCCATCTGGTCCTTGGACAAGGCCAGGGTTTCCAAACTGTCGTTGGTGATGACCGACCGCACGAGAAGACCGCTCAGGGTTGTCACCTCGACCAGGGATTGCAAGTCTCCACTTTTGATGCCGGTGATCTTGCCGTAAAAGGCATTGCGGGCGCTGGTCCTGCGTTTCGATTCCTTCTGGATGAATTGCCCCAGAATCCTTCTGATGTCCTCGTCGGAATAGTCCATGTAACCAGCAGCCAAATTGCTCGTGGAGTGCCCGAGCATGGACTGGACCACCGTCAATGGGACATCACTCCGCAGCAATTCGATAGCCCTGGATTTTCGGAGCACCCTGGTATTCGCCAGCTCTCGCGGCAATTCCGCTTCGTCCGCCCGCTCGTACAGTTTCCTTCTGATAAAACCTTGATCTACCTGGAAGAAGTGCCCGGCAAGGCCTCTGTTTGCCGGATCCAGAAGGTGCTCCTTGAGTTCCGCAACAATCGCATCGGGAAGCTGGATTTCCCGGCCAGCTTCACCCTCCCGCCGTCCCAAACGGACGACGCCCCTTTCCAAGGAAATATCGAGCTGGTCGTCGAGCGCCAAGGCTTCGCCAAGCCTGCATCCCGTGTAGCGCAGGATCAGGTAGACGAGCCACACCCGGGCGCGTGAACGCCGAACGTCGACGCGGGGCGTATCCTTGCTCCACACCCGAAAGGCATTGGTCAAGGCTTCAAGCTGAAAGGAATCCATCCATTTGATATCATTCGGGATTGAAAAAGTTTTGCCCGGGGCAATGCGTATGCCGGCAACACTCGCTGCCTTTTGCGTCGAGAGAGAGGAGCTAGGCATGAGCCCTCCACGAGTTTTGGGTGTCCTTCTTTTAGCATCACGCTTTTTTATAGACAAGTGATCCTGCCCTTGGTAAGTGTCACGAAAGTTCAGAAAAACGTGTCTGTGACAATTCCCGAAGGACTTGGGTCAGTCAGAATAAAAACAAAAGAGATCGGTTAGTTATATGTACTTTCCAGCCGCCGGCATCGATGTCAACCCGCTTGTCCCTCCGGTCGTGGCCTTGGTTGTGTCCTTTTTAACCTCCATGGGCGGCGTTTCGGGTGCGTTTCTCCTGCTCCCCTTTCAAATGAGCGTTCTTGGCTATGTCGCGCCTTCCGTCAGTCCCACGAATCAGTTTTTCAACGTCATCGCCACCCCGAGCGGCGTCTATCGATATTTCCGAGAGGGGAGGATGGTCTGGCCGTTGGCCTGGGTGGTCGTTCTGGGAACTCTGCCAGGGGTCATTGTCGGGGGCTTCGTTCGCGTGCTGTATCTGCCTGATCCTCGAAAATTTAAAATTTTCGCCGCCACGGTCCTGCTCTATGTCGGCTATCGGCTCGTTTCCGATCTCCTTGGCAAGAAAAGCCGAAACACCCCGTTGACGTCCAAGAAGCATGGCGCAAACGCGGGGGAGCGACACCAGGAGGGTGTCGGCGTTGCCTGCGTGTCTGTGCGTCATTTTTCCCTTTCGAAAATAATCTATGAATATCAAGGCGAGTGCTTCGAGTGCGGCACCTGCGGCATTTTCGGTTTGAGTTTTCTCGTCGGGATTGTGGGCGGGATCTACGGTGTCGGTGGAGCTGCCATAATCTCTCCCTTCCTTGTGGCCATTTACCGTCTTCCCATTCACACGGTGGCAGGAGCCGCGCTTCTTGGCACCTTCATCACATCCATAGCCGGCGTCTTGTTCTACCAGGTTATTGCCCCCTTTTATCCGTCGATGTCCGTGGCTCCGGATTGGGGCTTGGGAACACTCTTCGGCATAGGCGGCATGGTCGGAATGTATCTTGGCGCTCATTTTCAAAAG
Source organism: uncultured Desulfovibrio sp. (assembly GCA_964539435.1). GTDB lineage: Bacteria > Desulfobacterota > Desulfovibrionia > Desulfovibrionales > Desulfovibrionaceae > Solidesulfovibrio. Next base: position 47,982 of record CAZIJE010000015.1, on the reverse strand, counting down.
TATGTGCCTGCCAAGGGTATCAAGTGGATGCTTGTCGGTCTGATTCTGTTTTTAGCGATCAAGTATCTGCTTGAATTTCTAAGGTAGCTAAAATTCTGCCTTGTTTCCTTACGGAAGTGGAGGGCAACGCAGAAACAAGAAGAGAGGGCGAGGGGAGGGCGGCTGGCTGGATGCGCGGGGAAACGGCGTTGAGCTAAATCCTCAGCAAAAGCTCAATCGGAGGTAGGTATGGACGGAGCCAATCAAGAAGAAGTCGTCATGAATGCAACCGTTCTTGAGGAACCCCGAACGAAGACGGGGAACCGTTATGACAGAATGGAGTGGGCCGGCGCTTTCGGCGACATCGGCACACTCATTCCTTTCGTCGTGGCTTATATAACCATTGTTGGCATAGATCCCCTGGGCCTTCTGTTCATGTTCGGCATATCGAAAATCGTCTCCGGCCTCTACTATAAGACGCCCGTCCCCATCCAACCCATGAAGGCCATCGGTGCCGCGGCCATCGCCGGGGGCATCAGCCCCACGGCGCTTTTTGCCTCGGGGCTGACGACGGGCATCTTCTGGTTGCTCATGGGGGCAACGGGAGCCATAAACCACATTGCCAAGCTGGCGACAAAACCTGTCGTGCGCGGCATCATGCTCGGCCTGGGACTGGCCTTTGTGGTGGAGGGCGTGCACCGCATGGCGACTTCGCCCATCCTTGCGGGCATCGCTCTGGTGACCACCTACATGCTTCTGTCCAACCCGAAGATCCCGGCCATGTTCGTCCTGCTCCTCTTCGGGGTCGTTTCCGCCGTCGTGATGAACCCTTCCCTTCTGTCCGAGCTTGCGGCCATCCGCATCGGTTTCAAGCTCCCTCCCTTCACCCTGCATGACATGACGTGGAACGATCTCGTGACCGGCACACTGCTCTTCACGCTTCCACAAATCCCCCTGACGCTCGGCAATGCCGTCATCGCCATCGTGGCCGAAAACAACGAACTGTTCCCGGACAGGCCGGTAACCGAGAAAAAGATCGCCATTTCCCAGGGCATCATGAACCTTGTCTCTCCGCTCTGGGGCGGCGTCCCCATGTGTCATGGCGCGGGCGGCATGGCCGGTCACGTCCGCTTCGGCGCGCATACGGGCGGATCGTTGGTCATCCTCGGCACCATTGTCATCACCATCGCCCTGTTTTTCAGCGATTCCGTTTCGCTCATTTTCAGGATTTTCCCGAGCGCCATTCTGGGGGTGATCCTCTTTTTCGCCGGCTCTGAGCTTGCCCTTTCGATACGGGATATCGGCAACAAGAAGACCGAGGTCTATGTCATGCTCATCACGGCTGGCATTGCCATGTGGCATATGGGCGTGGCGTTTCTGGTGGGCGCGGCCCTGGACTTCGCCCTACGGAAAGAATGGATCAGGATATAACTGTTACATCGGATGGATAACTCCGGGACATGGCCAGAAAAGATGGCATGTCCCGGGGTAGGCCTGGGATATGTCGAAGTTATGTTGTGGAGTAGTAATTGTGTTGGTGTGTCGCGTGTAAATGTGGCCAAGAACAGTATTGGCTTTAACTCGTAAGGTTTCTTAGAAATAGTTCAATTCGGTTTTTTGTTTCCAAGTCAGCCTGGATTTCGCATCTGCAGTTATGTGATTGATCTGATTTGTCTTTCATGCCCACGCATTCTTTGCAGTTCGATAAATTCCGAAAAATACTTCGGGCTGTCTCTTTGTCACCGCGCTCCATTGCCTGGAGTGCCTGCTCAACGTTTTCAAAATTACACATAAATTCCACCTGAATCCGCTTCTGTTTCAATCGTCATTTCTTGTTGTCAAGAAGATGGTGGCATGTGCCTTCGGTCGTAACGTCACGCAAATTTGTATTTCCGTGACACTTTGAAGCGTAGAGGCCCAAGGTGTGGATTGTCAAGGTATGTTCCAGGGGCAGGGCAGATAGTTACGCATGATTCTGCAAAAACAAGAGGTTAGAGATATCTTGCGCGTGGCCGGTGCGCTGACTCGGTGTCGCGCAAGAGTTTGAAATTTCTCCTAAATTTCTATCAAAAGAGACGGTTCTCGGACTTTAGCTGGTTTTTTCGAGAAATGAACCTGGCACTTCGCCTCGCTTACGCGGTCGCCAAAGAGGATCAAGACGGGCAAGGCGTTGTATCGAGATAACATAGTAAAATCATGGTGGATAATTTCAGGGTGCCTTGATGGGAAATGATTTGCTGTTTTTGTTGACACTAATTACAGAAATTTTTATTTGATTAAAAAAATATTTAATCAGACGGATGATGCGTATGCCGCCTTTTCTCCTGCTCCTGAAGGCCCTCGCCGATGAGGGACGGCTTCAAGTCCTTCATCTCCTGCTTTCTCGCGATCTTTGCGTTGGAGGTCTTGCGCGTGAATTGGGCACGAGCGAGCCAGCGGTTTCACAACACCTGAAAAAACTTCGGGAAGCGGGGCTCGTGATCGGCGAAAAGCGCGGATATTGGACCCATTACGTCGTCAACAAGGAAGCGCTTCACTATATGCGAAACGAGCTTTCGGAATTGGCGGCAACGCAGCGCCAAGTCCAGGGAAGCTGCGCTCGGAAAGATGCGACCTGTTCCTGTTGCTGCTCCACGTCGAAGACAGAATCTTTGTTTGAAGACTTTCGTGGAAAGAAGGAGAAAGGGGATGCGAGTGAATAGCGAGAGCGCTCTGGAAATGCCCTCCAATGAGGCAACCGCTTCCGTAGGCTTAGCCTCATTGTTTTTGTCTTTCTTTCGAATTGGTCTTACGGCTTTTGGTGGGCCGGCAATGATTCCCTTTCTTCGTAAAATGGCCATCAAGGAGAAGGGATGGATTGAAGATGGCAATTTCCGCGTAGGGTTGGCCGTATGCCAGGCTATTCCTGGGGCCACTGTGATGCAATTGGCAGCCTACATTGGTCTGCGTGTCCGTGGGATTTCAGGTGCGATAGCAGCTTTTTGCGGTTTCGGTTTCCCGGCGTTTGCGCTCATCACGATTTTATCCGCCGTCTATTTTCGCTACCATGACCTCCCAATGATTTTGTCAGTTTTCTCAGGGCTCAAGATTGTTGTCGTGGCCATTTTGATCAGTGCCACGCTTGATTTCGTCAATAAGTATATCCGTGCGCTTCCCGACAAGCTTCTCTCCGTGGGCGCGGGCGTTGCCTTTGTCGGGAATCTGCATCCGGCGCTTGTTATTGCTATAGCCGCGACAATCGGTGTGTTGTGTTTCCGAAAAGATGAAACCCAGGTGCCACAGCCGGGATGTCTCAGGCAGGGGAATGGGCATGTTTGGGGCGCTGTCGGTCTGACGGTGGCCCTGGCATTAGCCCTTGGTTGTTTGTGGCTCTTCCAGCGTGAGCTGTACCAACTTGCGGTGCTGCTCATGGGAGTGGATATCTTGGCTTTTGGCGGAGGATTTGCCGCCTTGCCGGTCATGCTCCATGAAGTGGTCGTCCGAATGGGCTGGTTGACGGAGCAGGTGTTTTTGGACGGCATCGCCTTGGGCCAAATCACTCCAGGCCCGATCGTCATCACCGCAGCGTTTGTCGGCTATGCGCTGACCGGTTTGGCAGGGGCTGTCGTGGGTGCTGTCGCGGTTTTTTCTCCATCTTTTTTGCTGTTGCTGTGGAGCGTACCCTTTTGCGACCGGTTGCTTGGTTCAAAATATTTCCGCCGAGGCCTCCGAGCCAGTTTGGCCACCCTTGCCGGACTTATGGCTGCGGTGACCGGAACGCTTGTCTTGTCCGTTCACTGGAGTGCCGCCTCCATTCTCTTGGCCGGGGCCGCGTTTGTTGCGTTGCGTCGTCACGTGGATGTCCTGCGGGTAGTTATTTTTGGCGCTGGGCTTTCTTTGTTCCTTTTTTGACGCGCAACGACTGCCCTGGTTGCCGCTACAGCTATGCGTAGCAAATATGAGGGCATGAGCAGCGAGGCGGTCATGCTCTGCGTTCAACAAGGGGACAAGACAGCTTTTTCCGTTCTTGTCGATCGACATAAAGCACTTGTCGTTTCATGTATATACAGGTTTGTCGGAAAAGAGGAAGAGGCCAATGATTTGGCTCAAGAGGTCTTTTTACGTCTTTGGCGATTTTGCGGCCATTACCAGGCAACATCAAAATTTACCACCTGGCTCTATGCGGTCACTGCCAATGTCTGCAAGTCCGAAATGCAAACGGCGTGGCGTCGTAAGATACGGCTGATCGGTTCCTTCTGGTCAGCCTCCGATGTCGAACCGGTGTTGTCGGAAGCCGTCAGCTTGTCACCTTCCCCGGAGGAGACCTCTGTTCGGGAGGAACAAAACCGCTTCGTCCGATCCGCCGTCCGGTCTCTCCCGCGCAAGCAGCGGCTGGCCTTGATCCTTAGCCGGTACGAGCAGCTTTCTTACCAGGAAATTGCAACCATCCTGGACTGTTCGGTTGCAGCCGTGGAATCCCTCCTCGTCAGGGCCAAAACAAGCCTCAGAAAAAAGTTGGCTCCCCTCCGAAAATAACCGCAGGTTTCTCGCTTCCGCCCAGTTTCAGTGTGCAGAGGAGGGGATCTGTCCCCCTCCTTGCACCCCGGTGCGGCTGGGGTGTTTGCTCACGCGAATACCGAGGAAGAAACCATGTGGATTGTGAAACTGGCCCTCAGCCGGCCGTACACCTTTGTGGTCGCGGCGCTGTTGCTGCTCTTGTTGACACCGCTTGTGCTCCTGCGGACGCCGACAGATATCCTTCCGGATATCAATATTCCCGTCGTAAGCGTGGTTTGGGTATATAACGGTTTGAATGCACGTGAAGTGGACGAACGCATTCTGTCGAATCATCAGCGGATGATCACTGCTTTAGTCAATGACATTGAGCACATAGAGTCTACTGCCTACAACGGAGCGGGAGTCATCAAGGTTTTTCTCCAACCAGGGGCTTCCGTCTCGGATGCCGTGGGACAACTTGCGGCAAGCGGCCAGACGGTCTTGCGCCTTCTCCCCCCTGGCATCACGCCGCCGTTTATCGTCAAATATAATGCCGCCTCGGTTCCCATCCTCCAATACAGCCTGGCCAGCACGAAGTTTTCAGAGCAAGAGCTGCAGGACATGGCCATGAATCGTGTGAAAGTAGGCCTTTCAACGGTGCAGGGAGCGTCCGTGCCGTATCCCTACGGCGGCAAATCCCGTGTCGTCGCCGTGGATATCGATCTCTCGGCGCTGGAGTCGAAAAATCTGGTTCCCCAGGATGTCGTCAATGCCTTTACGGCTCAGAACTTCGTTCTTCCCAGTGGTACGGCGAAAATCGGCGAAACCGAATACAATATTTCCTTGAACAGCAGCCCTGAAACAATAGCGGCCCTCAATGATCTGCCCGTGAAAACCGTGGGTGACACGGTCATACGGGTGAGTGACGTGGCCCAGGTGCATGACGGATTCCAACCGCAGCAAAACATTGTTCGCCTCAACGGCGTGCGTGGCGTGCTGCTGACCATCCTGAAAAGTGGAGCCGCTTCAACCCTTCGGGTGGTGGAGGGCGTCAAAAAAGCCATGCCGCAGATCTTAAGCGGCCTGCCGACGGAGCTGGAGACCAAGGAATTTGCCGACCAGTCGCTTTTCGTCCGGGCGGCCGTGGACGGCGTGCTGAAGGAGGGGCTGCTCGCCGCTGTGCTCACCGCGGTCATGATTCTCCTTTTTATAGGTTCCTGGCGAAGCACCCTTATTATCGCGCTTTCCATTCCCCTTTCGGTGCTGACGTCCCTGGTCGTGCTGAGCGCTCTTGGCGAAACCATTAACCTCATGACGCTCGGAGGGCTTTCCCTTGCCATCGGTATTTTGGTGGACGACGCGACCGTGGAAATCGAAAACGTCCACCGACAGATGGCGCTCGGCAAACCCAATGTCCAGGCGATCCTCGACGGCGCCCAGGAGATCGCCTTGCCGGCGTTCGTCGCCACCCTGTGCATCTGCATCGTCTTTGTGCCGATGTTTTTCCTTTCCGGGGTTGCCCGTTACCTCTTTGTGCCCTTGGCCGAGGCCGTGGTCTTCGCCATGCTGGCAAGCTATGCGCTCTCGCGCACGCTTATCCCGACTCTGGTCATGTGGTTTTACCGCAACATCAGATACCAAGGGCATGGGGCCGATCCGAAAACGGTTTCGCCATGGCTGCGGCCTTTTGCGCGGTTGCAGTGGAGTTTCGAAGCGTGGTTCACGAGGTTCAGGGAAGGCTATCGCCGACTTTTGGGGGGAGTTCTGGCGCATCGTTTCGCTTTCGTGATCCTTTTCCTGACGTTTTGCGCTGGGTCCTGGCTGCTCCTGCCGCAACTCGGCCAGGACTTCTTCCCCGCCGTGGACGCCGGCCAGTTCCGGCTCCACGTCCGAGCCCAGAGCGGGACTCGGATCGAGGAAACCACCCGGCTGGTGGATCAGGTTGAAAACGCCATTCGGAATACAATTCCGGCAGAAGAGCTTGGCGGCATTCTCGACAACATCGGCATACCGTCCGGCGGCATTCCGCTCACGTATATCGACAACGGACTGACCGGAACCAGTGATGCCGATATCCTCGTTTCCCTGAACCAGGGGCACAAACCGACAGACAGTTATGTGCGCCGTCTCCGACGCAGCCTTTCCCACGACTTTCCCGGAACCACCTTCTATTTTCTTCCTGCGGATATCGTGAATCAGACCATCAACTTCGGCTTACCCGCTCCCTTTGATATCCAGATCGTCGGGAGGGAGCGCGAAAAAAATCGGGCCATCGCCGCCAAGCTCGCGGAGCAGATGCGCCATGTGCCCGGAGCCGTGGATCTGCGTGTGCAACAACCGGCCAACCAGCCGGAACTCCGGTTCGCCGTGGACCGTACCAAGGCGTCGCAACTGGGCCTTTCCGAGCGCGATGTGGCCAATTCCGTGCTGCTGAGCCTCAGCGGGAGCAGTCAGGTCCAGCCCAGTTACTGGCTGAACCCCAAAAACGGCATTCAGTATCTCGTGAACATGCGGGTGCCGGAGCACCCCATGGATTCGCTGGATGCCCTGCACGCCATTCCCGTGGGTGTCGGCGTGGCCGATAAGAGCGACAAGCAGCTACTTGCCAACGTCGCCTCCTACGAGCGCTCCAGCGCCTCGCCAATTTATTCGCAATACAATGTGATGCCTGTGGTTGACGTCTTCGGCGGGGTGAGCGGTCGCGACCTGGGTGGCGTTCTGGGAGATATCACGCCGATTATCGAACAGGCCAAAAAGGAACTTCCAAAAGGAAGTTTTATGATGCTCCGAGGTCAGGCTGAGACCATGCGCGCCAGTTTCACCGGCCTTGTTTTCGGATTGGTCCTGGCAATTGTCCTGGTGTATTTGTTGTTGGTGGTCAACTTTCAGAGCTGGCTTGACCCCTTTATCATTATTACCGCTCTTCCCGGAGCCTTGGCTGGGGTCATTTGGGGCCTGTACCTCACCTTTACCACCCTCAGTGTGCCGGCTCTCATGGGAGCGATTATGAGCATGGGGGTGGCCACGGCCAATGCCATTTTGGTGGTGAGTTTCGCCCGCACCCACCTTCGGGAAGGCGAAGATCCGTTGACTTCCGCCTGGGAAGCCGGTGTCGGACGCCTGCGGCCCGTGCTCATGACGGCGCTGGCGATGGTCATTGGCATGCTCCCCATGGCGTTCGCCCTGGGCGAAGGGGGCGAGCAGAATGCGCCGTTGGCCCGAGCCGTCATCGGTGGCCTCATTCTCGCCACTGTGGCGACGCTGTTTTTTGTGCCGGTGGTGTTCAGTCTGGTCCACCGGAGGACGCAGACGGTCAAGCAAGAAGAGGAACCCGGTTTTTCCAAAACCGGCAACTGATCAAGGTGCCACCATGCCATCCAACATGTCTCCCGCGACAACGGCTTCGGATACCAATAAACCCCTGGACGCAACACGCAAATCCCCGGTCAAATTTTGGCTGGTCGCGGTCGGCCTCGTCGTCGTCATCGGCATCGGTGTGGCGGCCGGGTTCATTCCCCGCCTGCAGCGACAGGCCTCGCTGGCCAAGGAGACCCGGGAGTTGGCCATACCAGTCGTGAAGGTTGTATCACCAAAACCCGGACTTTCAGCCGCGGGTCTTCCCCTGCCGGCTGAGGTCAAGCCATGGGTGGAAACGCCCGTCTATGCACGCGCCAACGGGTACTTGAAGCGTCGATTCGTCGACAACGGGAGCCATGTGGAAGAGGGCCAGTTGCTGGCGGAAATCGACACGCCGGAACTCAACCAGGAACTCGAACGCGCTCGGGGCCAGCTGACACAGGCCGAAGCGGCTCTCGGCCTGGCCAAGGCGTATTCGGAACGGTGGGCGGTCCTCTTGAAGTCAGGCAGTGTCAGTGATCAGGAAAACCTGGAGAAGCAGGCTGATTACAAGCTTAAAACCGCTGCGGTCGAGTCGGCCCGGGCTGAGGTGCGGCGTTTGGAAAAGCTTCAATCTTTCAATAAGGTGACAGCGCCTTTTGCCGGGACGATTACGGCTCGCAACATCGATTCTGGAGACCTGATCGTAGCAGCCGGCGGCAAGGAACTGTTCCATCTGTCGCAGACCAAGACCCTGCGGGTAAATGTCCAGGTCCCACAAACCATGGCGCAGGCCATCCACCCCGGACAGACTGCCGAGTTGACCATTCCGGAACTGCCTGGTCGCGTTTTTCCTGCCACGGTATTCTGTACCGCCGGGGCGATAGCGGCCGATTCACGGACGCTGTTGGTCGAGCTCAAGGTGGACAATCACAATGGAGACATTCTGGCCGGCAGCTATGCCCAGCTCCGCTTTCCTGAGGTGAACGTGCAGCCTCTCCTGACGCTCCCGGTCAACACCGTTATGTTTCGTGCCCAAGGACCACAAATCGGTGTCATTCAGGAAGACGGCAAGGTCGAGTTGCGGCCAGTAAAGCTTGGCCGTGATTTTGGTCAAACGATCGAGGTGCTGACGGGTGTTGATTCCAAGGATCGAATCATCTTGAATCCTGGAGAATCGCTTGAAAGTGGAAGTGTGGTGTCGATAAATGAAGCGACAAACGCTGGCAGTTGAGTGGCGACCCTCATGTATTGGATGGCTACAGAAGGGTTGCGGGCAAAAGCTTGAGATCATGAGAACCCAGCTTCTAACACGAACATGGCAACTTGAAGCAGTCCTCGCCTAAGAAATGGAGAACTGTTCATGGACAAACAGTCACTTTTGCCAATCGATTGCGCCACGGTACGGAAAAAGCTCTCAGCCTTTGCGGATGGGGAAAGCCCTTCGGATTTTCAAAAGAGAATAGAAGCACATTTAGAGACATGTCCTGAATGTCGGCAGGCCCTGGAGGATCTGCGGTGTCTTTGGAGGACGCTTGAGGATCCTTTGACGGTTCGGACGCGGCCAGGATTTACGGCTGAAGTCCTGCGGAAATTGGATCACACCCCACATCAGAGGTCTGGGCGTTGGTCATGGATCTTGGAACATAAGCCTCCTGCGTATGTCGCCGTAGGGATGGTGTCGCTTTTGGCCGTTCTGATGGGCGGGTGGATGGGCAATAGCCTTTTCGAAAGGGCCTTGGGTTCGCTTGGGGAGAACCTACGTGTTGGTGCAGGGCAGTCGGCGACGATCGAAGCTTTGGATGTCTTTGCCCCGATTCCGAAAGGGTCTCTGGCAGAGGGATATCTCGTTTTGGCAGGCGAGATGGGGCAGGTGAAAAGATGAAGAAGAATCTGCTCGTGAGCATCTTGGCGATATCTTTGGCGATGAATATTGGTGTGGCAGGGGTCCTCGGCTATAAGTTGTTGGAGACAAAAAATGTCAGTAGGGAGAGAGTCTGTCCATTTGGCTCAGATGATAACCCTCTCTATAAGGCATTAAACCTCAATGGCGAACAGCTTAAGCTTGTGCGCTCGATAGCGGATAGCTTTCATCGACAGGTTGGGGTTATTGCCGGTGATATCCAAGAAAAGCGCAATATCATGGTGTCTCTGTTGGAAGGCGAAATCGTTAACGAAGAAGATGTTGGGCTGATACAGCAAGAGATTAGACTTCTCCAGGCAAATATCCAAGACCGTGTTTTTCAGCACCTCCTTGAGATGAAAAACATTTTAACCCCTGAGCAACGTCAGGTGTTTTTTCAGACAATGCGACAGAGTTTCGGGAAGAATAACTTACAATGCAACCATTAGACTGCCCTGTCATTGGCTCGATGTGAGTTTCTGAATCGACCGCTCACTTTCGGCTCCTCCCTCGGCTTTCCCAGGCGCCTATCCCGAAGCATCTCAAGATCCTCGAGGACGACCGCGAGCATGCGGTGCGTTGCAGCGCTCTTCAGGGAAATGCCCTGTGATAACCCTCTCGGTACAGTCAATCCCACATTGTGCGTCGAAGAACCAAACAGAGATCGTCAGTCCAGAAAAGGTTTCATCGGGTAAAGTATGGTCTGATTGGTGCGATTTTTGCAAATTGTTATTTAATCTCCCCAGGAGGAGCTTTTTGCCTATGTCTGAAGCCACCTACCCCATCGACCTTGCTTCTGTTCGACCTGTGACCGCCACACTCAAGGCCGTGCCGCTTTCCGAAGCGCCGGAAGATCTTTTCCAACAGATTATGGCGGCGAAAAAAGAGATGCTCGAGAATGATTATCGTCAACACCCTGTTGTTTCTAACAATCCAACTTACTCCAACTATGCCAGTATTGTTGTCAATGGAAAGGTGGTCGCTGAAATAGATAATCATGGATTTGTTGAGACATCCAACGCTATGGCTGGGGCATGCGCCGACGTCATCGAGCAAGCTGACAGCCAGGCTGGTGTATCAAGCGGCCCGTTGCTCGCACAGGCGCGTGCAGAAAGCATTGCTAAATCCGTCGGCGGGACGATTGTTATGGCCCAAACGGCGATGTCCCAGAAAGCCTTTGATGCTGTGCCTCAGCCAAGAGTGACTATAAATTATGAAGCAATGAAAAATGATCCACGATATGCAGAACTTGAACAACTTCAGAAAGCACACAATGCTTTTTTGGCTCAGCAGATGGCCCAAAGTGATGCCTGACCCAGGATAAGCAATAGAGGTGGCGGCCATTTCCCCGAGGTGAGGGCTTTGATCATTTCCTTGAACAAAAGATAGTTATTTTAGATAGTTAAAAAGTTCAGGTTCCTGCATCTACTGATTTTCACCAGATAGGGCAGTGAAATTTCTCTGTTTAAAGCAGGATCAACGTCATCGACATCAGTATCCATTTCCTTCAAATTAAGCCCAATCACCTCATTTTCCCAAAGTCAACATAAAATAGTTCTACCTGATCGCAGGGTTCTGCGATGTTTGACTTCCTATCTGCCCAAAAACGCGGTTCCCCGCGCATTTGCAACCTATGTCACATGAGCATGCCCAATGGCGAAACTTTTGATTGTTTGTCTGCCGTTAACGACGTTCATTCGCTGTTTAGGTTTCAACCAAGAAATTTCCTATACCCGATTGACAGAGTATGGATCACTGGCTACTCCCCATCAAAACCCATCGCGATCAAAAGGAGTAGTAAATGGTCGATAAAGAAATCTGGGCTGAGGCTTTGAACCTGGCGAAAGATCAGTTGCGGCATGGAAAAGTTCACTTCAGCGAACTCGAAGTGGTCGCCAAGAGCATTTACGAAAAACTCTGTGCCTTGAAATGTGGCCCCGAAGCTGTTCAGCCGGTGGAACCCGAGAAAGAGCAAGAGCCGGTCCAGAAGCATGAGAAATCCCGCAAAGGCGTCAAATGCGCCATCTGCGGGAAAGAAGTGAAGACGCTGACCGAGCGGCATACCCGGTCCCATGGTCTCACCAAGAAAGAGTATATGGACAAGTTTGGGGTGTCGAAGAAGGACATGTCCGTGAAGAGCGCCAGGAAGACAACCTCTGGCGAGGACAATCCGTTGAATCAGATGTACCAGATCATGAAGGAGTTCGACATCAAGCGGGGCGAAGTGAAGAACTTCGTCACCGACAAGGGCTTTGATGGCCTGAAGGGATTGGCGGCGTCTGCCAAGGAGAAGGGCGTTGGGATTGTCGAGCTTTTGAAAGAAGCGGAAGCCCAGGATAGCAAGGGCAACAAGAAGAAATAGCTAGTTTTTTGGTGATATGGCCCATGTCATCCCGAGAAAAGGGGTGATGTGGGTCTTTTATTTTATTCTGATAAGTGGTAAAGATTTATACGGATAACGAAATGGGATTGGCATACTATCAGTTTTCTATGTCTTTTTAAGAAGTCGTATGGGATTTTTATGTCAAAGCCAAATCATATAGCTACTCTCGTAGAACAATTGTCTATAGCTACGCAGTGTGTAATCATTGAGCAGGGTAAGCTTTCTGAAACATTTTCTCCTGCGATTGATACTTTTGACTTGTTAAGAGAATGTGTGTGTCATGAAGATATAGATGTTGAATATTTATGGGATGACACAAGAAATGATTTGGTCAATGCAATTCAATGCGCGGTTGTTGGTCTTAAAAGGCCTTCTTTGATAATGCTCCGAGGAGTATTGGAAGGGGTTCTGACTACTTTGTTTTATAGAGAACAGGGAATATCTCTTTCGCTGTGGGCGGATAACAAATCTTTCGTGATGGCGCATCAGTTATTAGAACCTAGTCATGAATTTTATAAATATTTTATTAGATTTTTTAAAGACGAACGGTTTGCCTTCGACTATCCAAATGTTCCTTATAGATGTTGTTTGGAAAAGGCTGAGAAGCTATATTCTGAGTTGTCTAATTCTGTACATAAGAAAAAAATGCCTGAAGTATCGAGAGTTGAAGATTTTATTGACTATTTTAGGTTAAAGATTAGTGAAGTGCTTCAGATCTGTATAGCATTTTTGGAAAGAGTTGAAGAGTTGCCGGATGCTCTAGTTTTTCCTGTTCCGCTTACATATCCTGCTCAGTTGCGTTTGAGCTTACAGGCCAAGAGGAATAAGTGATGTCATTCTCAGCTGATATTTTTAGCGATAGAGCCGAAGATATTGATCAGGAATCATTGGAAAAGCTTTTCGTTGAAACAGGTGAAGCTGACAAGACGATAAGTAATGCTTTGCTGGCCCCTGGAGCCCATTTACTCGAAGGAAGTAGGGGAACGGGGAAAACCATGCTTTTACGTGTTGCCTATGAGAGGATGAAGAAAAAGCTATTCGATGGGAGTTCTTCCATTTTACCTGTTTTTGTTAGATTTCCAAACTATCTTTCCACGTATAATCCACGTACAGTTGCATTGCAAAACTTTAATCCTTTTTTGCATTGGGTTGTTGCTAAGCTACTTGATGCTACTGAGAGGGTTGCAAATGAATTCCAAATAATTAACGAGGATACTTCTATTCAACGTATGGCAACTATTGTTCCAAGATATTTGGAAAGGTTAGAAGAGCATTATCGAGATGAATCGGTGGCAGATATTGAAAAGAATGCAACAAAGTTAAGAGTAGAAACTCGAGAATTAGAAATCTTTGGTCGCTTAGATGAACTCGCTGAAAATTTACTAGCAATAGCTAGGCAAAGAGCTGCTACTGGAATTGCATTTTTTTTAGACGAGGCAGCTCAAAATTTTGCCGAAGAATTGCAACCAACTTTTTTCCAAATAATGAAGCATCTTCGGCATGAAAAGATATCTGTAAAGGCAGCAGTGTATCCGTTCGTTACTTCGTATGGTAAAGATTTTGATATTGGTCAAGATGCTCAAATGCTTAGAATTGATAGAACTTATGAGGAAGATACCACGGATACCTTTTACGAAGAATTTTTCTCTAAACGTATCGGTGATGAGCTTACAAAAAAGAACATTGACCAAGATATGAAACGATTTATCAGGATTGCTGCTGGTGGGAATCCTCGGTGGATCATTCACATTTTAAGTAGATTAGCTAGTTCTAAAGAAAAAATTTCGTCTACAGAATTAATAGCTACTGCGAAATATTTTTCAGATGAAACGCTTTGGCCATTCTTGGAAAATTTAGGCCATAGATTAAGATCGCGACGTAAATACATTGATGTTGCCATTTCATTAGTTCAATCATTTGTGGAAGACTTACGCCTCGCTAACAAAGAAATAGGAAGAGGCAGTGAACAAAGGCCTATTGTGTATTTAGCGATTTCAAATAGTAAGGTTGTGCCATTTAGAGTTCACCAGGCTATACAGCTTCTGTTGTATAGCGGGATTCTTTCTTCTCGAGGTCCGAAAAGAATTTCTTCAAGAGAAAACGGCCAACTTTATTTATTGCATCCCGCATTGGCTGTTAGAGAGAACTCAATATATGGGAAAGAAGTCAATTTAACCTCCGCGTTGGTAGTCCAGGCTTATACTAATCCCCAGAGGGAACGCTTTCGAGAATATACAAAAAATAGTCCAAGGATATCTGATTCTGCAACATCGCTCGATTCTCAAGTAGAGTTTTCTTGTATTAATTGTGGCCGATCTATGCCTCAAGATAGCAAATTTTGTCCTTATTGCGGTACGCCCATTGCTGAAACTTCACCATATCAAGAACTTCTTGATCTTCCATCTGATAATCTTGAATTATCACCAGGGATTAAGAGCCGTTTGATTGAATCTGGATTATTTCCAACCATTGGAAGTGTGTTGGCAGCTTCAGATGAAAAACTATTTGAAATTCCATATATCCGTGAAGCTAGGGCTCGATTAATTCGCTATGCGGCTGAAGAATTTGTGTCTGGTTAGGAAACCTCGCTTCCTGCATTGTCGCTAATTCTTTGGCGGTTTATTATAAATTGTTGTAATAATTAATATTTATCTTGTAAGGCTCGTCCTCCTTGAACCCCCGTTTCTCCTCCCCCCGCACCAAAACCCCACCAAACCCCTTGACCTCCCCGCCCGAAAGCCGTACTTCCCCCGAGCCAACGACGCGCCAACGGTTTGGCGGGTCCTTGGTCCCCGAAAAATTCTGGGAAACGGAAAATTAGGGGTTGACTTCTCTACGAGTCAGGGGCATTTATCAACGTCCCTGCTGCCCGAAAGGGCGGAGACATAGGAGCGTAGCTCAGGGGGAGAGCACTTGCTTGACACGCAAGGGGTCGGGAGTTCAAATCTCCCCGTTCCTACCATGTGCGCACAGGGAGGCTTCGGCCTCCCTTTCTTTATAGAGCGATGGGGCAAGCTCCCCGCGGAGAAGGCGACGTGCAGGTCACAATCGAGGATACATCCCTGGAGGCGGCGGCCGGCGAAGCGTGCGGCCAAGTCCTTTCCCGCGCCATTTCCGGCAAGCGTCTGAAAAATTCCGTGGCCTGCCTGGTCGACGGCCAGCCCTACGACCTGACCGCGCCCCTGCCCGAAGGCGCGCACGTCCTTGAGCCCGTGGCCGCGGATTCGCCCGCCGGCCTGTCCATCATCCGCCACTCGGCCGCCCACATCATGGCCGAGGCCGTCAAAAAGCTCTTTCCGTCCGTCCAGGTCACCATCGGCCCGGCCATCGAAAACGGCTTCTACTACGACTTCGCCTTCGAGCGGCCCTTCACGCCCGAGGACCTGGAGGCCATCGAGGCGGAGATGCGGCAAAGCATTGCCGCCAACCACCCGTTTTCCTGCACCTGTGTGCCCAAGGCCGACGCCAAGGCCCTGTTCGCGTCCCAGGGCGAGAGCTACAAGCTCGAGATCATGGACGAGAACATCGTGGGCGACACGGTTTCGCTCTACCGCCACGGGCTTTTTACCGACCTGTGCCGCGGCCCCCACGTGCCGGCCACGGGCATGGTCCGGGCGGTCAAGCTCCTGTCCGTGGCCGGGGCCTACTGGCGCGGGGACGAAAAGCGTCCCATGCTCCAGCGGATCTACGGCACGGCCTTTGCCGCCGAGGCCGACCTCAAGACCTATCTCAAGCACCTGGAAGAGGCCAAAAAGCGCGACCACCGCAAGCTCGGCACCCAGCTCGACCTGTTCAGCTTCTCCGAGGAAGTCGGGGCCGGCATGCCCATCTGGCACCCCAAGGGCGAACTGGTCCGGACCATCCTCGAGGACTTCGAGCGCCGCGAGCACCTGAAGCGCGGCTACAGCCTGGTCCGGGGGCCGCTGATCCTGCGCCGGGAACTGTGGGAGCGGTCCGGGCACTACGACAACTACCGCGAGAACATGTATTTCACCGAGATCGACGAACAGGCCTACGGCATCAAGCCCATGAACTGCCTGTCGCACATGCTCATCTACAAATCGCGGATCAGGAGCTACCGGGACCTGCCCCAGCGCTACTTCGAGCTCGGCGTGGTCCACCGCCACGAGAAGTCGGGCGTGCTCCACGGCCTCTTGCGCGTGCGCCAGTTCACCCAGGACGACGCCCACATCCTGTGCCGGCCGGACCAGCTCCTGGAAGAGATCACGGGCGTGATCAAGTTCGTGCAGGACGTGGTCGGGCTGTTCGGCTTCGATTACGAGGTGGAGCTGTCCACGCGGCCGGAAAAGTCCATCGGCTCGGACGAGGACTGGGACCGCGCCACCAAGGCCCTGACCGAGGCCATGGAGTCCCTGGGCCTTCCCTACGAGATCAACGAGGGCGACGGCGCGTTTTACGGACCCAAGATTGACATCAAGCTCAAGGATGCCTTAGAGCGCCGGTGGCAGTGCGCCACGGTGCAATGCGACTTTACCTTGCCGGAACGCTTCGACCTCGTCTATACGGATGCTGATGGGGAGCGCAAGCGGCCCGTGATGCTGCACCGCGTGATCCTCGGCGCGGTGGAGCGGTTCCTGGGGGTGCTCATCGAGCACACCGCCGGGGCCCTGCCCACCTGGCTTTCGCCGGTGCAGGCCCGCATCCTCATCGTGACGGACAGCCAGAAGGAATTCGCCGAACAGGCCCTGGCCCGGCTTCAGGAAGCCGGCATCCGGGCCGAGCTGGACGACCGGAACGAAAAGCTGGGCTTCAAGGTCCGCGAGGCCCAGGTGGAGAAGATCCCCTACATGCTCGTGGCGGGGGACAAGGAAAAGGAACTCGGCGGCCTGAACGTGCGGCTGCGGTCCGGGGAGAATCTTGGCGTCAAGACCCTGGACGAGGTGGTGCTCTTGATCACGGCCGATTGCCAGGAACCATTCAAGCGTGGAGGGATGCGCTATAACTTCCGCTCCCAGTAGTGACCCCCGGTGCAACCACCGGATCCGGGCCCGTGAAGTGCGGGTGATAGCCGACGACGGCGCGCAGGTGGGCATCATCCCCACCAGCGAGGCGTTGCGCATGGCTCAGGAGAAGGGACTCGACCTCGTGGAGGTCGCGCCCAACGCCGAGCCGCCCGTGTGCAGGATCATGGACTTCGGGCGATTCAAGTACCAGCAGCAGAAAAAGCTGCAGGAGGCCCGCAAGAAGTCCACGACCGTCCTGCTCAAGGAAATCAAGGTCCGGCCCAAAACCGACGAGCACGATTACCAGACCAAGCTCAAGCACATCCGCCGTTTCCTCGAGGACGGGGACCGTTGCAAGGTCACGGTGTTTTTCCGCGGCCGCGAAATCGTGCACAAGGACCGGGGACTGGTCATCCTCCAGCGGGTCGTGTCCGACCTGGGGGATCTGGCCAAGGTGGAGCAGGAGCCGCGTACCGAAGGGCGCATGATGACCATGCTGCTCGCCCCGCAAGTGAAGAAAACCCCCGCGCCGGCCTAGGCCCGCGCGGTCAAAGGAGTCCCGCATGCCCAAGATGAAAACCAACCGCAGCGCGGCCAAGCGCTTCGGCAAGACCGGTTCCGGCAAGTTCACCCGTCGCCGTCAGAACCTGCGCCATATCCTGACCAAGAAAAACGCCAAGCGCTCGCGCCGCCTGGGCCAGGGAACCCTGGTCGATTCGGCCAACGTCAAGGCCGTGCGCCGGCTGCTGCCCTACGCCTAGCATCCGACCCATTCCGCAGAAGGAGCCAACACCATGCGCGTCAAACGTGGACAAGCCGCACACAAACGGCACAAGAAATACTTGAAGATGGCCAAGGGCTACGTCGGAGCCCGCAGCAAGCTGTACGAAACCGCACGCGAAGTCGCCGAGCGCTCGCTCGTCTACGCCTACCGCGACCGCAAGCAGCGCAAGCGCCAGATGCGTAAGCTCTGGATCGTGCGCATCAACGCCGCGGCCCGGGAAAACGGCCTGTCCTACAGCGTGTTCATGCGCGGCCTGTCCCTGGCCGGCGTGGATCTGGACCGCAAGGTGCTGGCCGACATGGCCGTGCGTGAAAAGGACAGCTTCCAGAAGCTGGCGGAGCTGGCCAAAGCCAAGGCGGTTTAAGTGGGAAACGGACCCACGCTCGTTGCCGAGCTTGAGGGCCTGGTCGGGGAGTGCGCCGCGCGTCTCGACCAGGCCTTGGCGCTTGAGGACCTCGAGACGATCCGGGTCGAGTACCTCGGCCGCAAGGGACGCCTGGCCGGGCTCATGGCCCGGCTGCCGGGCCTGGACGCCGACGGCCGCCGCGAGGCCGGGCAGGCCGCCAACACGGTCAAGCAGTCCCTGACCGGGCTCTACGAGGACCGGCTGGCGGCGCTCAACAAGGCCGCCCGCGACGCGGCCCTGGCCGCCTTCGACCCGACCGTTCCCGGACTCGCGCCGTTCCCCGGGAGCCTGCACCCCGTGACCCTGGTCACGGCCGAGATCTGCAAGGCCCTGGGCGAACTCGGCTTTTCCATTGTCACCGGTCCCGAGATCGAGACCGACTACTACAATTTCGAAGCCCTGAACATGCCGCCCGAGCACCCGGCCCGGGACATGCAGGACACGCTCTACATTTCCGACTCCGTGGTCCTGCGCACCCACACCTCGCCCCTGCAGATCCGGACCATGCTGGCCCAGAAGCCGCCCATCGCGGTCATCGCCCCGGGCAAGGTCTACCGCCGCGACTCGGACCTGACCCACACGCCCATGTTCCACCAGATCGAAGGGCTGCTCGTGGACGAGGGCGTGTCCATGGCGGACCTGCGCGGCACGCTCACGGCCTTTGTGCGCCGCATCTTCGGCCCGGCCACCAAGGTCCGGTTCCGGCCGAGCTTTTTTCCATTCACCGAACCGAGCGCCGAGGTCGACATCTCCTGCGTCCTGTGCGGCGGCAAGGGGGCGACCGAGGCCGGCGGCTGCCGGGTCTGCAAGGGCACGGGCTTTGTCGAGATCCTCGGCTGCGGCATGGTCGACCCCAACGTGTTCGACGCCGTGGGCTACGACACCGAGCGCTACACCGGCTTCGCCTTCGGCATGGGCGTGGAGCGCGTCACCATGCTCAAGTACGGCATCGGCGACCTGCGCATGTTTTTCGAAAACGACATCCGTTTTCTCAGCCAGTTTTAACCAGGGGGCTTCCCCGAACCCGCCTGGGCACAGCCCGGGCCCCTTCCTGTCCAACGCTCCGCCTACCCCGTGGAGCGTTTTCAGGGAGGGAGGGGTCCGGGGAGGGAATCCCTTTTTGCAAAAAGGGGTTCCCTCCCCGGCCGCCGGAGGCACATCACCATGCTGCTCAGTCTTTCCTGGCTTCGCGAGTTCACTCCCTACGCCGGCACGCCGCAGGAGCTGGCGGACAGGCTCACCATGCTCGGCCTTGAGATCGAGGAGATCAAGAATCCCTTCGAGGCCATCATGGGCGTGACCGTGGGCAAGGTCGTCACCTGCGCGCCGCATCCCGATTCCGACCACCTGTCCTGCTGCACCGTGGACGTCGGCGGGCCCGAACCCCTGCCCATTGTCTGCGGCGCGCCCAACGTCGCGGCCGGCCAGCTCGTGCCCGTGGCCACGGTCGGGGTCTCCCTGCCCGGCGGCCTGACCATCAAGAAGGGCAAGATCCGGGGCCAGGAGTCGTGCGGCATGATCTGCTCGGAATCCGAGCTGGGCCTGGCCGAGGAGCGAAGCCACGGCATCATGGTCCTGCCTGAATCCTGCCAGATTGGCGCCGCCCTGCCCGAGGCCCTTTCCCTGGACACCTGCGTGCTCGACGTCTCCATCACGCCCAACCGGGCCGACTGCCTGAGCGTCCTTGGCTTGGCGCGGGAGACGGCCATGGCCTTCGACCTGCCCCTGACCCTGCCCGAGGTCGCCTATGCCGAATCCGGACCGGACGCGTCCATGGAAGTGGCCATCGAGATCGAGGACGGCCAGGAGTGCCCGGTCTACCGGGCCAAGCTCATAAGCGGCGTCACGGTCAAACCGTCCCCGGACCGGATCCGCTGGCGGCTTTTGGCCGTGGGCCAGCGCCCCATTTCCAACATCGTCGACGCCACCAACTACGTCCTTTTCGAGCTCGGCCAGCCGCTCCACGCCTTTGACCGGCGAAAACTCGCCGGCAACGTGGTCAAGGTCCGAAACGCCGTCAAAGGGGAGAAAATCACCACCCTGGACGGCCAGGAGCGCCAGTTGACCGGCCGCGACCTGCTGATCTGCGACGCCGAGAAGCCCGTGGCCCTGGCCGGGGTCATGGGCGGGGCCAACAGCGAGATGGAGGCCGGCAGCACGGACGTGCTCCTGGAGTGCGCGGTTTTCCGGCCCGGGGCCATCCGCAAGACCGCCCGCCGGCTGTCGCTCCCGAGCGAGGCTTCCTACCGGTTCGAGCGCGGGGTGGATCAGGTCGGCTCGGTCTACGCCATGAACCGGGCCGTGGCCCTGATGCTCGAAACCGCCGGCGGCCAGGCCTTGCCCGGCGTGGCCATGGCCGAGCCCAAGCCGTTCGTGGCCCGGGCCATCGCCTTCCGGCCGGCCCGGGCGTCCCTGCTCCTTGGCGAGGCCATGCCAGAGGCCTTCTGCCGCAAGACCCTTTCCGCCCTGGGCTGCGACCTGACCGCCACCGATCCGACCGGGGTCATGGCCGTGACCCCGCCGCCCTACCGCCTGGACCTGGAACGCGAGGCGGACCTCATCGAGGAAGTGGGGCGGGTCTACGGCCTGGACCGGATCGCGCCGCGCCTGCCCCGGGTGTCCAAGTCCCTGGACAACGTGCCCGGGGAGACGGAATTCGGCTTCTGGGCCCGGGTCCGGGCCTACTGCGCCGGCGTCGGGCTGCGCGAGGCCGTCAACTACAGCTTCGTCGGCCACGGCGACCTGGACCTCCTGTGCCTGGACGCCGCCTGCCGGTTGTCCGTGGCCAATCCCCTGTCCGAGGACCAGAACGTCATGCGGCCCATGCTGGCCCCGGGCCTGCTCGGCGCGGTGCGCCACAACCTGGCCCAGGGCAACGCCCAGCTGCGGCTTTTCGAAGTGGCCCGGATTTTCACGGCCGACGCCGCGTCCGAGTCCACGGCCCGGGAATCCGGCCGGCTCGGCCTGGTCCTGCACGGCGCGCGCCACCCCGAGGGCTGGCCCTGGCCCAGGGACGAGGAGACGGACTACGCGGACATCAAGGGCCTGGTCGAGGGCCTGCTGCGCCATTTCCACCTGCCCGAGGCGACCTACCTCCCGGACGCGGCCCTGCCCTGGCTGGCCCCGCAGGTCGAGGTCCGGCTCGGCAACGCCCGGCTCGGCCTGATCGGCCAGGTCGCGCCCGAGACGGCCGACGCCTTCCACGCCCGCAGCGCCCTGTGGCTGGCCGAACTGGACCTGGACCTGCTCTTTGCCCTGGCCACGGCCCGCAAGCCCGGCTTCGCGTCCCTGCCCGGGTTCCCGCCCGTGCGCCGGGACATCACCCTGGCCGCGCCGGCCGGCGTGACCGTGGGCCAGGTCCTGGCCGCCATCCGCGAGGCCAAGGCCCCGATTTTCGAGGACGTGCAGCTCATCGACGCCTACCGGCCAGACGACGGGTCGGACCGGCGGCTGACATTTCGCATCACCTACCGCCACGCGGAAAAGACCCTCAAGGACAAGGACGTGGACAAGGTCCACGAGGGGCTCGCCCAGGCGGTCCTGGCCAAGCTTCCGGTGACGCGGCCGTAGGCGTTCCCGCGGCGGCGTCCGGGCAGGGTCCCGGCGCTTCCTTGCCGACAACAGACAAGCCCCGGCGGGTCAGCGCCGGGGCTTTTTTATGGGAAACGGCCGGCCTGTTTCCGGGCCTCGCGCCGCCGGGCGAATCGGGGAAAGCGGCAAGGCCGCCCGGCGGTCTGGCTGGAAGGCGGGGCGGCGGGGAAGGGGAGCCCGCCGCCGGCCTTGGGCCCGGGAAGGAACCGTCCTTTGTCACAAGGCCTGCGGCCGTCGCGCCCGGCCGTTTGCTGCTGGGCGGCGGGGCGGCGCGTGCAACCGCGGCCGGTCTACTCCTGGAGAAAGGCCAGGAGGTCCTTGTTGACCGCGTCCTTATGGGTCGTGCACATGCCGTGGGGAGCGCCCGGGTACTCCTTGAGCCGGGCTCCCTTGACCAGCTTGACCGCGGCCCGGGCCGCGGCGTCGATGGGCACGATCTGGTCGTCGTCGCCGTGCAGGAACAGCGTCGGCACGTCGATTTTTTTGAGGTCCTCGGTCAGGTCGGTTTCGGAAAAGGCCTTGATGCAGAAGTAGCAGGCCGGAAAGCCGGCCATCATGCCCTGGAGCCAGAAGGCATCCCGCACGCCCTGGGACGGGTGGGCCCCGTCGCGGTTGTAGCCGTAAAACGGCAGGGACAGGTCCTTGAAAAACTGGGACCGGTCCTTGACCACGCCGTCGCGGATGCCGTCGAAGACCGACAGGGGCAGGCCGCCGGGATTGGCCGGGGTCTGGAGCATGAGCGGCGGGATGGCCCCGATGAGGACGGCCTTGGCCACCCGGTCCGTGCCGTGGCGGCCGATGTAGCGGACCACCTCGCCGCCGCCGGTGGAGTGGCCGACGTGGATCGCGTCCTTGAGGTCCAGGGCCGCCGCGAGGCTGGCCAGGTCGTCGGCGTAGGTGTCCAGGTCGTTGCCGTGCCAGGGCTGGCTGGAGCGGCCGTGGCCGCGGCGGTCGTGGGCGATGACCCGGTAGCCGTGCTGGGCCAGGAAGAACATCTGGTCTTCGAAGGCGTCGGCGCAAAGGGGCCAGCCGTGGCTGAAAACCACGGGTTGGCCCGTGCCCCAGTCGTTGTAGTAGATCTGCGTGCCGTCCGAAGTGGTGTGGATCGCCATGCCCGCGTCTCCTTCAGGGGTGTGCATTGTGGAAAGCTCGTGCAATCCGCGTGGCCGCCGTTGCGATGCTCCATGGCCCGTGCGCCGGGGCGCACAAGGGCTTTTCCCAGCATGTCCGGCTTAGCAGTCCTCCCGGACCGTGTAAAGGCGGGAATCAACGTGGCGTGGGATGGGGGATGCCGCCCATGCCGCGGGCCGGGCGCGTCCGGCTGCAGGGAGAGGGGGCGTGGGCCGGGCTTGACCGGGCGGCCGGCATGGCGCATGCTGGCCGGATATGGCGTTGAGGACCTACAAGATAGGCGAAGTTGCCGGTCTGACGGGCCTTAAGCCCTTTGTGCTGCGGTTTTGGGAAACCGAATTCCCCCAGCTCGCGCCGGTCCGGACCCCCAAGGGCCAGCGGCTCTATACCGAGGAGCACCTGGAGCTCGTCCGCCGCATCAAGACCCTGCTCTACGAAGAGAAGCTGACCATCGACGGGGCCAGACGCCGTCTGGCCGCAACCGGTCGCGACGACACGGTCCTGCGCCAGGTCTACGACGAACTGCGCGCCATCCGGCGGCTCCTGGACGACTAGCCGGCCCCGGGCCGCCCGCCCGGCCGACAGAAACGTTGGCCCGGCCCGGGCCTCTTTTTTCCGCACCTTCCAAGGAGGGCTTTCTCGTGGCCATCCTGTCCGGCAAGCCCGCATCGGCGCGATGTTATCGCCTTTTCGCCGCCCAGCCGGGACGGGTGGGGCCATGGCCGGGGCAGAACGTGGATTCCGTCTGGACGGGGGCGCGATTTTACATTATTGAGAGTTCGCTCACGGTCAAGGAGAGGTGTCGGCCGTGCGGCGAGAGGCGCAAGAAAAATTTTTACGCCGGCCGCGAAGGGGCCATTGCGGACTTCGAAGCGGCAGGCGCGGGTGCGTCGGGCCGGCAAACCGTCATGTTTCGCCCGTTTTCCGGCTCGGACGGCCGGAAGAACGGGCAGGCGGCCAAGGCTGCGGCCGGCCCGGCGTGAAACCTGTTCAACACAAATGCAAGAGGACCCTATGAGCGGAATCAAGGCTCGTCTGGACGCGATCTCGGCCATCATCAATTACAAGCCGGCCCATGCGCCGCTGAACTTCAGCGAGACCAAGCCCACCGATGTTTTCGGCTGCAACGTCTTCAGCGACAAGGTCATGCGCGAGCGGCTGCCCAAGGACGTCTACAAGTCCCTGAAAAAGACCATCGAGCTGGGCCAGAAGCTTGATCCGTCCATTGCCGACACCGTGGCCAACGCCATGAAGGACTGGGCCATCGAACGCGGGGCCACCCACTTCACCCACGTGTTCTACCCCCTGACCGGGCTGACCGCCGAAAAGCACGACGCCTTCCTGGTCCCGGACGGCAAGGGCGGGGCCGTGGCCGAATTCTCCGGCAAGATGCTGATCCAGGGCGAGCCCGACGCCTCGAGCTTCCCGTCCGGCGGCCTGCGCACCACCTTCGAGGCCCGTGGCTACACCGCCTGGGATGTGACCAGCCCGGCCTACATTCTGGAAAACCCCAACGGCACCTTCCTGTGCATCCCCACGGCCTTCGTGTCCTGGACCGGCGAGGCCCTGGACAAGAAGACCCCGCTTCTGCGCTCCAACCAGGCCTTAAACAAGCAGGCCCAGCGCATCCTCAAGCTGTTCGGCAACGCGACCAACCTGCCGGTGGTCTCCTATGCCGGTCCGGAGCAGGAATACTTCCTTATTGACCGCAACTTCGTCTTCTCCCGTCCCGACCTCCTGATCGCCGGCCGGACGCTGTTCGGCGCCAAGTCGGCCAAGGGCCAGGAGTTCGAGGACCAGTACTTCGGCGTCATTCCCCGCCGCGTCCTGGCCTTCATGATGGAAGTGGACCGCGAGCTCTACAAGCTCGGCGTGCCAGTCAAGACCCGCCACAACGAAGTGGCCCCCAGCCAGTTCGAGATCGCGCCGATCTTCGAGGGCGGCAATCTGGCCACGGACCACAACCAGATGGTCATGACCGTGCTGCGCACCGTGGCCAAGCGCTACGGCATGATCTGCCTGCTCCACGAAAAGCCGTTCGCCGGCATCAACGGCTCGGGCAAGCACCTCAACTACTCCATCGGCAACGCCGACCTCGGCAGCCTGTTCGATCCGGGCGACACCCCCCACGAGAACGCCCAGTTCCTGGTCTTCTGCGCCGCCGCCATCCGGGCCGTGCACAAGTTCGGCCCGCTGTTGCGCGCCACCGTGGCCACCCCGTCCAACGACCACCGTCTGGGCGCCAACGAGGCCCCGCCGGCCATCATGTCCGTGTACCTCGGCGAGCAGCTCTCCGACGTCTTCGAGCAGATCAAGAAGGGCAAGATCGAGGGCTGCAAGCAGAAGGGCGTCATGAACATCGGCGTCGACACCCTGCCGCCGCTGCCCATGGATCCGGGCGACCGCAACCGCACCAGCCCCTTCGCCTTCACCGGCAACCGTTTCGAGTTCCGCGCCGTGGGCTCCTCCCAGTCCATCGCCGGCTCCCAGGTGGCGCTCAACGCCATGATGGCCGATTCCCTGGACTACATCGCCTCCAAGCTGGAAGCCGCCGTGGGCAACGACCCGTCCAAGCTCAACGCGGCCGTCCAGGCCGTGATCCAGGAGATCATCAAGGAGCACGACGCCGTGGTCTTCAACGGCGACGGCTATTCCGAGGAGTGGCACAAGGAGGCCGAAAAGCGCGGCCTGGCCAACCTCAAGACCACGCCCGACGCCCTGCCCGTGCTGACCAGCCCCGAGGTCATCAAGCTCTTCACCACCTACGGCGTCTTCAGCGAGGCCGAGGTCAAGTCCCGCGAGGAGATCTACCTCGAGCAGTACGTCAAGACCATCCAGACCGAGGCCGCCCTGGTCGTGCGCATGGCCAAGACCATCATCTTCCCGGCCGCCATGCGGTACCAGGGCGAGCTGGCCAGGACCTGCGCCGATCTCAAGGCCATCGGCCACGACTACAAGATGGACACCCTGGAAGACGTGACCAACAAGTTGCGCGACCTGCAGGCCAAGGTGGCGGACCTGGAAAAGCTGCTCGAGCACGCCGCCGACAACACCCTGGCCGAAGCCAAGCATCTGTGCTGCGTCGTGCTGCCGGCCATGGGCGAGGTCCGGGCCGTGGCCGACGCCCTGGAGACCGTGGTGGCCGACGACCTGTGGCCCCTGCCGAGCTACCAGGAAATGCTCTTTATCCGCTAAGCACACGCACCGCGCGCCGGCCGTGGCCGGCGTAAAAAAGGCCGCTCCCCCGGGAGCGGCCTTTTTTCTTTGGCCTTGCGGCAGTCCGGCTCGGCCCGGCGCTTATCGCCATGGCCCTGTTACCGGCCCCCTTGACGGGGTGGTCCAGGAGGGGGGTGACCCCCCTCCTGGCCGCCGGAGGCCTCTTCCTCCTTCCTTACCCGACGGGCGGCTTGACGTAGGCGCGGACCTGGTTGCGGCCCGAAGACTTGGCCAGGTAGAGGGCCTTGTCGGCGGCGTCCACGAGGTGGTCCACATTGGGGGCGGGACAGTCCTCGAGCAACTCGGCCACGCCGATGCTGACGTTGATCTTGATGCCAGAAGCCAGGATCTGGCCGTCCGGGTCGCGGATGACGAAGTTGTAGCGCTCGATCTTGCGGCGGATGATCTCGGCCAGTTCCTCGGCCTCGTCCTTGCCGATGTCGGCCAGGGCGACGGCGAACTCCTCGCCGCCGTAGCGGGACGGAAAGATGTCCCGGTCTTCGAGCTGCTTCATCTCCTCGGCAAATCCCTTGAGGATGGAGCCGACCACCACCAGGGCCTGGTCGCCGATCCGGTGGCCGTGCTCGTCGTTGAACCGCTTGAAGTGGTCGATGTCGCACATGAAAAGCGACAGGGGCAGGCGCTGCGCCACGGCCCGGTCAACGGCCGGGACGATGTGGGCGTCGAAGGCCCGGCGGTTGTGGATGCCGGTGAGGGCGTCGGTCAGACTCATGGCCACCATCTTCTCGGCGTCTTCCTCGATCAGGGTGGCCATTTCCTGGAAGCCCCGCCGGATGGTGCCGAGCATGCGGTCCACGTCGCCGCCGGTTTCCACGGCCTCCACGGTGACCTTTTCGAGCTTCTGGACTCCGCCCTTGTGGCGGAAGAGGGTGTCCTGGAATTCCTGGACCAGGGCGGCGGTCTCGTTCAGGGTCCGGGTCAGGGCCTGGTTCCAGGGGGCGCTCAGGATCCGGCGATTGGCCTTGATGACCTCCTGGAACGTGGCTTCGGAAAAGTCCCTGGCCCGCAGCACTTCCATGCCCAGGGCCTGGATCTGCTCCTTCTGGTCGTTGTCCAGGAAGTCGTAGCTCTTGATGCTGCGCATGTAGAGGATCAGTCCCCGCCACTTGGAATCGCGCGGGACGCCCACCCGGTCGAGCATGGCGCAGACGGCTTCGGAGCAGGCGCCGGGGAGGGGACTGGCTCCGGCGCGATCGTTGTCCTTGTGCTTGGGCTGACTGGGCACCTTTTCCACCTGTGCGCGGCTCCATGCGGCTGGGAAGCGTTTGGTTTGCTGAATCCTTTCCATACACGCAACCCCGGCGGGGCGGAAGGGGGAATTTCAGGTTTTGGATGCGGTTGCCCGGCCGCCGGGGCCATGGTAAATGGCTGACGCCGTCCGCCAGACGGCGCGGAGGTCTCATGGATCTGATCGTGACCAGGCAGGGGCCGCTCACCGTGGTGGCCGGCCTGCCCCGGATGTTCGACTACACCGTGTGCCCGGATTTCCAGCGCGCCCTGGCCCCGCACCTCGAGGCCGCGCCCAAGACCCTGCTGTTCGACCTGTCGGGCGTGGCGTTCATGGATTCGAGCGCCATCGGAAGCCTCATCACCATCCGAAACCGCCTGCTTCCCGAAGGCGGCGGCGTGGCCCTGTGCTCCATCGGCGACGGTGTGGCCAAGGTCCTGCGCATCGCGGACCTTGGGAAGGTCTTCGCCCTCCACGCCGACGTGGACGCGGCCAAGGCCAGCTGCCAGGCCTCCTGAGCCGTTTTCGCGGCCGCCATGCTGATCCGTTACACGCCCGGCAAGCGCGGGCCGGGCCAGGGCCTGCGCCGGGCCGTCCGGGCCTGCCTCTACCTGCCCACGGCCTGCCGCATGGCCCTGGACCCGTGCTACCCCTGGCTCAACGCCGGCGCGGTCCGGTGGCTGGCGGCCCATTTGCGGCCGGACATGACCGGCTTCGAATGGGGGGGCGGCCGCAGCACCGCCTTCGTGGCCCGGCGCGTGGCCCGGCTGGTGACGGTGGAGCACAAGGAGAAGTGGCGACGGCGGGTGCTGGCCCTCCTGGCCCGGGAGGGAATCGGCAACGTGGAGTGCCGGTTCGTGCCGCCGGGCGACGCCCCGGGTCGGCCCGAGGCCCGTCCGGACATCTGGCGCGCCACCGGCTACGCCCTGGCCAAGCCGGAATTCGCGGCCTATGCCGACGC
Source organism: uncultured Desulfovibrio sp. (assembly GCA_964539435.1). Classification (GTDB taxonomy): domain Bacteria; phylum Desulfobacterota; class Desulfovibrionia; order Desulfovibrionales; family Desulfovibrionaceae; genus Solidesulfovibrio. The sequence continues at coordinate 19,603 of CAZIJE010000015.1, read as the reverse complement.
CGTTCTGGACTTCCCCCCGGACAGCCTGGATTTCGCGCTCCTCGACGGCCGGGCCAGGGTGGCCTGCGCCTACAACGCCTTCTGCCGCGTCAAACCCGGCGGATTCCTGCTGCTGGACAACAGCGAGTGGGAGAAGTACGCGCCGATTTTCGCGGCCGTGCCGGACTGGGAGCGCCTGGACTTCGAGAACGGCGTGTGGCGCACGAGCATTTTGCGTCGCCCGTCCCGCCGTCCCGGGTGACAGACTCCGCCCCCTGGCGTATGGTGCGACCATGACCGTGCCAAGCGAGCAGCTGACCATCCGCTTCGCCCGCTCCATGAGCGAGGTCGATCCCGTCTCCTGGGACCTGTTGGCCGCAGGCCTGGACACGCCGTTTTTCGAGTGGAAGTGGCTGACGCTTCTGGAGGAGTCGGGCAGCGCCGCGCCCAAGCGGGGCTGGTACCCCAACCACCTGCTGGCCCAGGCCGGCGGCCGGCTGGTCGGGGCCCTGCCCATGTACCTCAAGTGGCACTCGGACGGGGAGTTCGTCTTCGACCAGCTGTGGGGCGAGGCGGCCAGCCGGCTCGGCCTGCCCTATTACCCGCGCCTGGTCGGGGCCAGTCCCTTCACTCCGGCCACGGGCCTGCGGTTCCTGACCGATCCCGGAAGCAACCAGGTCCGGCTGTCCAGGCGGTTGTTCGAGGCCATGGAGCAGTACTGCCTCGGCAACGGCGTCCAGGGCGCGGCCCTGCTTTTCACCGAACCCGAGTTCGCGGCCGCGTCCGAGGACTACGGATTCACGGCCTGGCGGCACCAGGGCTACCTCTGGCGCAACCAGGGCTACGGAAATTTCGACGACTTCCTGGCCACGCTCAACGCCAACCGGCGCAAGGCCATCCGCCACGAGCGCCGGGCCCTGGCCGCCAGCGGGGTCACGGTGGAGATCGTGGCCGGGACCGACATCCCGGACAGCTTCTACCCGCTCATGCGCGACCTCTACGACCGGACCAACGCCAAGTTCGGCCCCTGGGGCTGCCGCTACCTGTCAGGCGAGTTCTTCGAGGGCCTGGCCCAGGCCTTCCGGCACCGGCTGGCCTTTGCCGCCGCCTACCGGCCCGGCCGGCGCGATCCCGTCGCCCTGGCCCTGCTGGCCCACAAGGGACAGCTCCTGTTCGGCCGCTACTGGGGCGCGTTCGAGGACATCCCGTTTCTGCACTTCGAACTGTGCTACTACGCCCCCATCGCCTGGGCCATCGACCGGGGCGTCACCCGCTACGACCCGGGCATGGGCGGCGCACACAAGGCCCGGCGCGGCTTCGTGTCGGTGTCGAGCTACAGCAGCCACCGGTTCTTCGATCCGCGCATGGACATGATCTTCCGCACCCACATCGACCGGGTCAACCAGCTCGAACGCCACTACATCGAAGAACTCAACGAACTCGTCCCAACCCGGCGACAGGGGTAAGGAGGAGGACGCCTCCGGCGGGGGGGGGGGGGGGGGGGGGCCGCCGCCCCCCCCCCGCCGGAGGCATCTTCACATCACATCACATCACATCAAAAACGGCGATCCAAAAGCTGACGCAACACCTCCTCCTCGTCGGCCGTGTCCAGGGAGGCCAGTTCGCGGCGCAGGGCGCTGAGCGCTTCGCGCTCGGCGGCGATGTGGGCGCGCAGAGCGTCTCGCCGTTCGCGCATGGCCGTCAGGAGCGCGGCCTTGCGGGCGTTGGCCGAGCCGAGCCGGTCGGCGACGATGGCCGCCAGGCGGCGGAAGATGCGGATCAGGAAGTCCTCGCGCTCCGGACTCGGCAGAAAATCCACATACCCCATGTCCACCACCAGGCACTCGGTGGGTCCCTCGGCCGTGACCGTGGCCGTGCGGCCCTTGCCGAGGATGAAGCTCATCTCGCCGAAGACCGTGCCCGGCGCGGCCATGGCCACGAGCTTCCGCCCGCCGCGCACCACCCGGACCGCGCCGGCCAGGAGCACGAAGAACGTCTTCTCGTAGTTGCCTTCCTCGACCACGGCCTCGCCGCTGCCGTAGCGGGCCAGCCGGACCGCGCCCGTGGTCAGGAGCAGGTCCAGGTCCTCGTCCGCGAAATCGGCCCACAGGGGCAGTTCGCGCATGAGCCGGCGCAGGAGGGCGGCGTCGGCGACGTCCAGCCGTTCCACAGGCTAATCCCGGGCCGGCGACAGGCCGGCCTCCCGGGCCAGACCGGCCCGGTCGCGAAGGGTCACGTCCCGGCCATGGACCTCGACCAGGCCGGCCTCGGACAGCCGTCTGAGCGCCCGGGACAGGGCCTCGGGCGTGGCCCCCACGATCTTGGCCAATTCCCGCTGGCTGACCGGCAAACGCACCGCGTCCCCGGAAACGGCGGCTCCGGCCTCGTGGAGCAGGAAGGCCGCCACCCGGCCCGGCAGGCCGCGCAGGGCCAGGGACTCGATCATGGCCATGGCCTCGCGCTGCCGCCGGCACATCAGGCGCAGGAGGTCGAAGAGGACTTCCGGGTCCTCCCGGGCCGCGGCGGCCAGGGCGGCGGCCGGAAAGGCCAGGATCGTCGCCTGCTCCAGGGCGGCGGCAAAGGCCGGAAATTCGCCGGCCTCGACCAGGGAGCAGAGGCAGAACGGCTCGCCCGGCCCGAGCAGGTACAGGGTCTGCTCCCGGCCTTCGGCGTCCATGTGGAAGATCCGGGCTCTTCCCGAGGCCACCAGATAGAAGGCGTCGCCCTCCTGGTCCCGGGAGGCGATGAGCGTGCCCGGCCCGTGGACCGAGACGGCCGCGCCGGCGGCCAACTTGGCCAGCCGGGCGTCGGGCAGGCCGCCGAAAAAGGGCAGCGAGCGCAAGAGCACCATCCGTTCGGTCTGGTCCATGAAACTCCTTGATCCGGGGCGGCCGGCCCTCTGGCCTGGAAGGGGGTCAGGGTGCGGGCGTCGACGGCGCTCGTCTTGCCGGCCCGGCGGGTGCGATGCAGCGGACCGCCGGGACAGCCGTTTCGCGCCCGGTCCCGCCGGTTCTACGCCCTGGACCGTTGCCCGGCAATGGCCGGCATTTTCCGGCTGACCGGCCAAGCTTCGGGCACAAAAAAAGGGGGGTCCGAAGACCCCCCTTGCTTCTCGGCGCGGGCCGCGTGCTACCACTTGTCCGTGGCGAAGGCGTCGGAGCCGAAGCCGAAGTCCGAGGACGGCTCGCCGCCGACCTGGGGCTCGCCGGTCCCGGCGGCAGCGCCGGCGGCCGGGGCGGCGCCGCCGCCGGCAACCGTGACCACGCCGTGCTTTTTCACGTCCTCGATCATCTTCAGGAGCTCGTCAACCTTGCCGATGTATTCGGTCACCTTGGCCTGGGAGGCGACAATGACCTTCTCGCCCTCGTCCTTGGACGAGGCTTCGAGCTTTTTGGCCTTGTCTTCGGCGGCCTTGCAGCGGACCTCGGCGTCCTTGAGGATGGCCGTCTTCTCGGCCAGTTCCTTCTCGACCTTCTCGAGCTTGGCCGCCATGGCCTCGTTGGCCTTCTTGGTCTCGGTCAGCTTGGAGAACAGGGCGTTGATCTCGGCCACGACATCCGGGGGCAGAACGGAAACGGACACGTTTTGGGCGGTGGCGCCGAGCTCGCCGGTGCTCATGCGCACCAGCTCCGGATGCTGCTCGTATATCCAGGCCTTGGCCAGGGCGGCGGCGAAGGGAGCGAGCTCCGCATCGATTTCCATGCCGGCCATGTAGCCGACCATCTCGGTCACGGCCTTTTTGTTGCCTTCCCTGTCGACGCCCTTCAGGTACGAAACGAACGCATTCATCGGGAAGACCTTGCGCGCTTCAGCCATGGTATCCTCCTTTACTTAGACCATGAAAGTCTTGGATTCTTCACGTTTGAGGGGGAGCCGCCCAGCCTGGTGGGCGTACACCAACGCCGTGGTTCTGTAGACCAAATGCCCGAGCTTGGACCAGGGCAGATAGGCGAACAGCATGAACACCGCGATCAGATGCAGGTAGTAGGTCGGATAGGCCAGGGCGGCCACGCCGGCCAGACGGAAGACCTCGGCGCCGATGCCCGTCAGGGCGACGGCCCAGATGACGCCGAGCAGGTACCAGTCGTAGAACGACGAGGTGGACTTGGCCGGATCGACGTTCAGGCGGCGGCGGGTCAGCATGGTCAGGCCGTAGAGCAGGGCCAGGGCCCCGACGTTGGCCAGGAGCTTCACCGGGCTCCACAGCGGCATGGGCGTGTGGCCGAGCGGCGCGATGAACTCGATGATCTTGCCGCCCCAGTGGGACACGGCCACGATGGAGGTGACAATGGCCAGGGCCACGAAGCCGTAGAACAGGGAGAGGTGGCCCTTGTACCGCTCGGTGTTATCGTTACCGCACTCGTTCCACTTCACGTGGGTGGCGACTTCGTCCAGAAGCACGGCCTTGATCGATTCGATCAGGGTCGGCTTCTTGGCCTTCGCTCCGATATGCAGGGTGGTGGGGGTGGTTTTGTCAAAGCTCTTCCACAGTTTGACCACGCCCTTGTAGAACGTGAACATCACGAACAGGGCGACCAGGCCGAAGATGGGGTCAATGGTGTAGTCGCCGGGGAAGAGCTTGCCGTAGACGATTTCGCCCTGGGGCAGGTGGAAGCCGACGCTCAGGATCCAGATGAAGAGGTAGAGCACGGCCGGGATGGCGATGAGCTTCGGCAGGTGCTTGGCCGAGGTCATCCATTTGCCGATGATGCTCGGCTCCACCAGATCCCGGTAGGTGATGTTGCGGATGGCCGCCACCAGGTCGCCGGGCCGGGCGCCGCGGGGGCACAGCTCGGAGCAGGTCTGGCAGTTGTGGCACAGCCAGATGTCGATATCGCCCTCGAACCGGTCCTTGAGGCCCCACTGGGCCCAGACCATCTCCTTGCGGGGAAACGGGCTCTCGGGCGGGGCCAGGGGGCAGGCCACGCTGCAGGTGGCGCACTGGTAGCACTTCTTGCAAGCTTCGCCACCGGCCGCCTGCAGGTCCTTGACGAACTGCAGATCGGGTTTGATACGCTCGGCGTAAGACATGGAGCCTCCCTCCTAATAGCCTTTGAACGGGTTCGGGCCGATCTTGAGGACCATTTCCATGAACTGGTCGATCATACCCGGGACCTGGTCGTATTCGTCGATGGCCACCTGGTACTGCTCGACGCGTTCCGGTTCCACGCCAAGGCGCTTGAGGGACTCGGCGATGTTTTCCTTGCGGCGGTTGCAGATCTCGGAACCCTTGACGAAGTGGCACTGGTAGTCGTCGCCGTACTTGCAGCCGAGCAGCATCACGCCGTCCACGCCCTTGCTCATGGCGTCGGCCACCCAGATGGCGTTGACCGAACCCAGGCAGCGCACCGGAATGATGCGCACGTAGGGGCTCCATTTCTTGCCGCGAAGGGCCGCCATGTCCAGGGCCGGATAGGCGTCGTTCTCGCAGGCCAGGATCAGGACGCGGGGGCCGCCGTCCTCGATCTTGGGCGGAATCTCGCACTCGCGGATCATGGAGCCGATCATGTCGATGTTGTAGTTGTCAAAGGAGATGACGCGTTCGGGGCAGGCGCCCATGCAGGTGCCGCAGCGGCGGCAGCGCGTGAAGTTGGGCTTGGGCGTTCCCTTCTCGTCGTCGTCCAGGGCGCCGAACGGGCATTCTTCCGTGCACCGCTTGCACTGGGTGCAGCGCACGAAGTTGAACACCGGGTAGGACAGGTCGCCGGAGCGCGGGTGCACGGCCACGCCGCGGCTGGCCGACTCCACGCACTGGATGGCCTTGAGGGCCGCGCCGGCCGCGTCGTCGCGGGCCTGGGCCATGGTCATGGGCTGGCGCACGCAGCCGGCGGCGTAGACGCCGGTGCGCCGGGTCTCGTAGGGGAAGCAGATGTAGTTGGAGTCCGCGAACCCGTCGAAGAGCCCCAGGTCCGGGAAGGCCGGACCCTGGCGGTAGAGCAGGTTGACGACCGGATCAAGGGCCGTGGCCGGCACCATGCCCGTGGGCAGGACCACCAGGTCGGCGGCCAGGGTGATCTCGCCGCCAAGGAGGGTGTCCTTGGCCGCGATGACCAGGGCCGAGCCCTCTTCGGAAACGCCGGTCACCGTGCCCTTGGTCAGCATGACGCCCGGGTTGTCCTGGGCGGCCCGGTAGTAGCGCTCGTTGATGCCAGGAACCATCATGCTGTCGTAGACGATCATGGCCACGGCGTCATCGAGCTTCTCACGCACGTAGTTGGCCTGCTTGAGCGCCACGAGGCTGGTCAGTTCCGAGGCGTAGGCCAGGTGCCGGGGGGTCTTGATGGGGTTGAAGGCGACCGGCGGGGCCTCGGAGTCGCCTTCCTGCTTCTGGGCCGCGGCGTCCGCGCCGGCGATCTCCTGCTGGGACGGGTTGGCGGCGTCGGTCGCGGGATTGGCCTCCAGGAGCTTGGTCACGTCCACGATGAAGGCCACCGAGGACGGGACGCGGCCGTCGGACGGGCGCTTGATGGACCCGGCCTTGACCATGGCCTCGAATTCGGCCGAGGTGATCACGTTCTGGAGCTTGCCGTAGCCGAACGGGGCCAGGACGTCGTTGTCCATGGGCGTCCAGCCGGCGGCCACGACCACCGCGCCGACGGGCAGCGTCTCTTCCGCGCCATTCGAGGCCAGGGTGGCCTCGTACTGGCCGGGCGCGCCGGCCAGGACCTTCAGCGTGGTGTTGAGCCGCACCTTGATCCTGGCGTTGCCATTGACCAGGCCGATCAGGCGATCGATGCCCGTGTCCGTGGCTTCCAGGTGGGGGTAGTTGATGGGGAAGGTCTTGTAGAGCCCGGCCGCCTTGCCGCCAAGCGTCGCTTCCTTTTCGATCAGCACGACTTCCGAGCCGGCGCCGGCCGCGGACAGGGCCGCGTTGAGGCCGGTCCAGCCGCCGCCGAGGACCAGGATGGTCTTGACGGTTTCGGCGATCTCGGGGTTGGGCTTGTTGGCCTTCTGGAGCTTGACCACGCCCATGCGCAGGTAATCCCGCACCATGGCGGTCAGTTCGCGGGGCGTGGCCTCGCCGGGAGCGACCGAAGAACCGTCGGGGTTCTTGTAGGCCAGGACCACGAACTCGCGCAGGTTGACGCGGTCGGTCAGGACCTTGTCGCCGAAGTCGAACACGTCCCAGTCCACCCGGGGCGAGGTGCCGCAAATCAGCACCGCGTCGATCTCGCCGGCGTCGACGTCGGCCTTGATCATGGCCACGCCGGCCGGGCTCGACAGCCGCTTGTGGGACTTGACGATGGGGCAGGCCGTGCCGCACTTTTCCTTGACGAACGCGACCAACTCCTCGGCGGAAAGAAGCGGGGCGACGCTCGATTCGTCGATATACACACCGATTTTTTCGGCCATCGCCGCTACCTCCCTCTCACCAGAGCAATTGCTTTCATGGCCGCGCCGGTCGCGGACTGGGCCGACTTCATGACATCAAGGGGCGTGCCGGCGCAACCGGCGGCGAAAATGCCTTTTTCCTCGCCGCCGACGATGAACCCCATCTCGTCGAGGGGCACGTCCACGGGCAGGCGTTCGCCAGCCAGGCTCGGCTGCATGCCGGTGGCCAGGACCACCATTTCGAAGCGGTTGTCGGACTTGATGCCGGAGACGGCGTCTTCCACGGTCAGGATGACGTCGCCGGTGCCGGCGTCCTCGGCCACGGCGGCCACCTTGCCCTTGACGGCGTTTATGCGCTCGTCGTCCAGGATGCGCTGGGCGAAGTTGGCGTAGCGGCCCGGGGTGCGCAGGTCGATGTAGTAGATGGTCACGCGGGCGTCGGGGTAGGCCTCGCGGACGTAGGCCGCCTGCTTGAGCGAGGCCATGCAGCAGATGTACGAGCAGTAGTTGAGGTGGTTTTCGTCGCGCGAGCCGGCGCACTGGACGAACGCCACGGAACGGGGGGCCTTGCCGTCGGAGGGCCGCAGGATCTTGCCGCTGGTGGGCCCGCTCGGCGAAGCCAGCCGCTCGAGCTGCATGTTGCTGACGCAGTTGGGGATGGTCCCGGCGCCGAGGTTGGTCAGCTTGGTCACGTCGTAGGGCTTCCAGCCGGTGGCGTAGACGATGCTGCCGACCTTGAGCACGACTTCCTTGGGCGCGTCGTCGAGGTTGACGACGTCGGCCCCGGACAGAAGCTCCAGGTCTTCCTTGGTGCAGCGTTCCTTCTCGAGAACGTAGCGGCTGGGGAAGGCGAAGGGGACGTCCATGTACAGGGCCTTTCTGTCGCCCAGCCCGAGTTCGAATTCGCTTTTGACGTCCTTGGAAAGCTTTTTGACGGTCTCGGAGAGATCGGCGCTGCCGGGCTCGACGTACCGGGGCTTGATTTTGACCGTGACTTCGTAGTCGCCGGCCTTGCCCGTGACCTTGGCCACTTCGGCCAGGGTGAAAAACTTGACGTTCTTGTTGTTCTTGATGCGCTGGAACTGGATTTCCAGTCCGCAGGACGGGGGGCACAGCTTGGGGAAATATTTGTTGAGCTGCATCACCCGGCCGCCGAGAAAGGGTCCTTTCTCGACGATGTAGACCTCGTGGCCGACCTCCGCGGCTTCCAGCGCGGCGGTGATGCCGCTGAAGCCGCCGCCGACGACCAGTATCGCGTTGCTCGACATCGCAACCTCCCGGCAATGGTTAAGGCCAGCAAGAAAACGGCCTGATCCGCGAGGATAGACCGCCCGCCGCAGGCGTCAATGCACGGTCCATCCGCCCGGGTAAGACCGTTAAAAACGGCCGCGGGCTTGCGCCCGCGGCCGCTCTGGTCATCCCTACTGAGCGTCGGGGATGATCTGGTAGAAGGTCTTCTTGAAGACCTTGGTTTCCTTGGTGGCCGGATCGTACTTGGAGTTGACGAAGCACTTCCATTTGCTGTCGTCCAGGCCGAGGAAGTCACCGCGGTAGTAGAAGCCCGGGTAACGGGTCTCTTCGCGGAACATGATGTGGGTCATGTGCAGGCGAACGGTCCACAGGCGGTGGTACTGCTCCCAGCAGCGCATGAGCTCGTGCAGGTCGCGGGCGGCCAGCTTCTGGCTGTCCTCTTCCAGGTACTGCAGCAGCTGGAAGCCGGTGTCGAGCAGGGTCTTGGAGGTCGTGTACAGGGTGGCGCAGCCTCCGCCGTACTCGTCCGTGCACTTCACCAGGCGCATCATGAAGTTGTGCGGGGTGATGTAGTTCGGGTTGACGACCGGGTCGGTGGAGACGCCGACGTTGTCCTTGTAGGTCTGCCAGGGCTGGTAGATCTCCTTGGCCAGTTCGGCGGCGGTGACGGACAGCGTGGGCTTGAAGTCCTTGTGGTCGACAACCCAGCGGACCATCTGCTTGCCGGCGATGCGGCCCTCGGCGTGGGAGCCGGAGGAGAACTTGTGGCCGGAGGCGCCGACGCCGTCAGCGCAGGTCCACAGGCCGTTGACCGTGGTCATGCGGTTGTAGACTTTGCCGTTGTCGGCCCGGACCTTGTAGTCCTCGGGGACCCAGTCCTCGTCCGGACCGGAGACCCAGATGCCGCAGCAGCCGGAGTGGGAGCCGAGCAGGTAGGGCTCGGTCGGCATGATCTCGGAGCCCTTCTTTTCGGGCTCGGTGTCGGTGCAGGCCCACAGGTTGGCCTGGCCAACGCACATGTCGAGGAAGTCTTCCCAGGCCTCGGACTCGAGGTGCTTCTGCTGCTCGGCGTTCAGGTTGGCGAAGGTGGCCTGGAGGGCGCCGGCGGTGTCCATGTAGATCGGGCCGCGGCCTTCGCGCATTTCGCGGAGCATCATGTGGTTACGCAGGCAGGTCGGGATGATGTGACCCTTGGCGTAGCCGCGATCCTCGTAGGGCTTCAGCATGGCGCGGTTGGTGACGCAGTAGTCCTCGCCCTTGGCGTTGGTGGCCTTGGCCTTAAAGAGCAGGAACCAGGCGCCGACCGGGCCGTAACCGTCCTTGAAGCGGGCGGGGACGAACCGGTTTTCCATCATGGTCATCTCGGCGCCGACCTGGGCGCACATGGTGTAGGTGGAGCCGGAGTTCCACACCGGGTACCAGGCGCGGCCCATGCCTTCACCGGTGGAGCGGGGACGGTACACGTTGACCGCGCCGCCGCAGGCCACCAGGATGGCGTTGGCCTTGAAGACGTACACTTTGTTCTCGCGGGTGGAGAAGCCGACGGCGCCCGCGATGCGGTTCGGGGTGTTGGCGTCCAGGAGCAGCTTCACGATGAAGACGCGCTCCAGGTAGCGGTCCTGGCCAAGGGCGTTTTTCGCGGCTTCGGCCACGATGCACTTGTAGGACTCACCGTTGATCATGATCTGCCAGCGGCCGGAGCGGACGGGCTCGGCGCCGGTGCGCAGGGAGACGCCGGCGGCCTTGGACTGGGCGCCGTCGAGGTTGTGGCCGCTCGCGTCCTTGGTCCAGCAGGGCAGGCCCCACTCTTCGAACAGGTGGACGGAGTCGTCGACGTGACGGCCGAGGTCGAAGATCAGGTCTTCGCGGACCAGGCCCATCAGGTCGGTGCGGACCATGCGGACGTAGTCGTCGGCGTTGTTCTTGCCAAGGTAGGTGTTGATGGCGGACAGGCCCTGGGCCACGGCGCCGGAGCGCTCGAGGGCGGCCTTGTCGACCAGCATGATGCTGATCCCGCCGATCTTGTCGGCCCAGCGGCAGGCCTCGTAGGCGGCGCCGCAGCAGCCCATGCCGCCGCCGACCATGAGGATGTCAACGTCTTTTTCAATCAGTTCCGGCTCGGCAAGGGCAACGCCTTTGGGCTCGTCCTTCACGGGAATCGTCGGCATAATATAATTCCTCCGTAGGGTGGATGGATGACGTTCGTGTTCGAGAGCGAACTACTTGCAGAAGCCGTCGAGCCAGCACTGGACGGTGTCGGCTTCGGTGACGTCGAACTTCTTGGCGAGGGCCTGCTGGGGCTTGACCAGGGCGGTCTCGGTGAACAGCAGTTCGTCGTCCAGGTTGGCGCCTTCGGGCTTGCCGTCATAGGGCTTGATGGAGCCTTCCGGGGTGGTCCGGATGGGGAACTTGAACCGCTTGATGTTGCCGTTGCGGAACTTCACGGTCCACATGATGGAGTCGGCCGAGCGCATGGGGATGGACGTGCCGCCCATGGGAGCGAAGTCGGCGTAGGGACGGGCGGAGATAGCGCCCTGGGGGCAGATCTTCACGCAGGAGTAGCATTCCCAGCAAGCGGACGGCTCCTGGTTGAAGGCGCGCATTTCCTGAGGATCCAGAATCATCAGGTCATTGGGGCAAATGTACATGCACGCGGTCTTCTCACCGCCTTTGCATCCGTCACACTTGCTCGGATCCACAAAGGTAGGCATAGTTAGTCCTCCAAACGTTTAGTTGTTGTACACCCAGCGCCCAAATCCATTAAGAGCTAAACGCCGTTGCGCGACAGGACATCCGCGTGCCGGATGCGCCCGACGCTTTTGCGCCGCGGCTTCCGGCCTGCCCTCGCGCGGCGTCGCTTGGTGCCGTCACCGAGAACACGTCGTCGGGAACCTCCGGGGCGTTCCCGCCCCGGTCCGTTGCTGCCAACGGTCAAGTCCCCGGTATCGCTACTTTTTTATTCCTGTCAGCGGATAGCTTGTGACCGATTTAACAAGCGCCGCAACCCACGTCAAGGGGAAAGTTCTTTTTTTCACGTCCCCAAAAACGCCGCGTGAAACAGTCCTTCCGGGGCCACGCACCCGGGCGGTCACAACCAATGCTGACTGGAGGCAACCGTCAAGGTAGCAGGGTCGCCGACGCCTCGCAAGCCCTTTTCCCGGTTTCCCCTGGTCCGCCGCACAACCCCCCGGAGCTTGTGCGTTTTTAAATGCACAAGCTCCGGAGGGAGGACTGGGGGGAGGGCCGGGAGCGCGTCGGCCGGACCGGTCAGGGGCGGGAGGGGGCGTCGTCCGACACGGCCGGCCGCCGGCCGGCCGCCAGGGCGAAGACGAGCAGGGCCAGGGCCAGGCCGAGGTGGGTCCAGTCGAGGGAGCGGACCTGGGCCGGGGAGACGAGCGGGAGCAGGCCGTTTTGCAGGACCCGCGCCAGGCCGGTGACGGCCAGGCCGGCATAAAGCGCGGTGCGCCACCGGCCCGGCCGGGTCAGGCGGGGCCGGGCCCTGCCCGCGCCGAGCCAGGCCGTGGCCAGGGCGGTCAGGGTGAAAAGGAGGAGGGCGGCCAGGGCCAGGTGCAGGGCGGCCGTGGTCTGGTAGTCGCCGAGCCAGGCCAGTCCCGGAAGGGAGGCGATGCCGTAGCGCGAGAAAACCGGCATCTGGCCCATGCCGGTCAGTCCCAGGCCCAGGCTGGCCACAAGGACCAGGCGCTTTTGCCAGCGCGGGAAAAGGGGATCAGCCACGGTCGTCCTCCTTGGCGGCAGGGGCCTTGGCCCGGCCGACCAGCCGCAGCAGGCCGGCCGCCAGGCCGGCGGCCGGGGCGAGCAGGACCGAGGCGGCCAGGTTGGCCTCCTGGCCCATGACGTCGGCCGCCTGTCCGAGGCCGGGCCGGCCCGGCCCCTTGTCCAGGGCCGCATCCAGGGCCGCAAACGGGACCGGCGAGACGTACAGGGTGTTGGTGCCGCCGTTTTCCGTCTCCCCGTAGACATGGCCGCCGGTCTCCCGGGCCAGGGTCCGGGCGGCGGCGACCATGGCGCTTCGCGGCCCCATGGTCTGGACGCCGTGGGGGCAGGCCTCCAGGCAGGCCGGGGCCTGGCCCCGGGCGGCCCGGTCCTGGCACCGGTCGCACTTGTACATGACGCCGTTGCCCGCGAACCGGGGGAGCAGGTCCAGGTAGAGGCCGACCCCGGTCTGGCGCTGGGGAATCCGCCAGGGGCAGACGTCGCGGCACTTGGCCCCGCCGAGGCAGATGGACGGGTCGATGGCCACGGCCCCGTCGTCGGCCTTGACGGCCGCGCCCCAGGGGCACAGGCCGGCGCAGGGCGGGTTGACGCAGTGCATGCACCGCCTGGGGATGTGGACCGTGGCCTCCCGGCCGTCCGCCCGCACGGTGGCGGTCTGGATAAAGAGCCAGTTGTAGGGAGTCAGGCGGTCGTCCACGTCGCGGGCTTCGGAAAAGTCCTCCACCTTGACCGTGGACGGGGACATCTTCGGGAACGGCTTTTTGGGCTCCGGGTAATCGGCGGCATGGGCCTGGCGGCAGGCGTCCACGCAGGCGCCGCAGCCCACGCACTTGGACAGGTCGTACAGGGTGGCCAGGGGTTCGGTCCCGGCCCGGTCCCGGCCGGCCAGGGCCACGGCCGGCCCCGGAGCGGCCAGGGCCGCGCCGGCCGTGCCCAGGGCGCGCAGAAAGGTGCGCCTGTTCATGGAAACATGCTCCTCGCCCGGCGGGTTTGGGGCCGGACGAGGCCGGTCTACGCCGGGACGGTCCCGGGCGCATTGATCCGGATCAATGTCCGCCGCTTTTTTCGTCCGGAGGGCCCGGATCGTCGGAAGGGCCGGGGGCGTCGCGCCGCCTGGCCGCCTCCTGGCGCAGCCGGTCCAGGATCGCGTCGTAGCCTTCGGGCCGGTGGGGCCGCAGGCACGGGGTGCAGTCCTTGACCCCCTGGCGCAGGGCGTGGTCGCCGCCGCAGGCGTCCAGGAAGTAGAGGGGGCAGAAGCAGAACAGGCAGTTGAAGGTTTCGGGATCGGCCCCGGGGTGGCAGGGGAAGTAGCGGCAGGCGGTGTTGCGAAAGAAGCGGTGGCTGTGGTCCATGGGGCCTCCGGGGCGTGGGCACGGGGCTTGCAAAGATGGCTTCGCCCACGGACGAAGCAGACAACACCGGGATACCCCTATGGCCATACAGACCACTGACACCGCAGCCCAGGATTTCGCCAGAAAGGCCGCGTCCCTTGCCCCGGGTACGGCCAAGGCCGGCAAGGATCCCCGGTTTTTCGAGATCATGCTGCAAAGCGGCCACGGGATCAACGGCGAGGTCGGCAAGAGCGCCAAAAAGGCCATTCCCCGCGAAAACATGATCACGGGCCTGGAAATGCTGGCCGGCGGCGAGTCCTCTGGCCAGGACGCGGCCCTGGCCATGCTCGGCTACGACACCGGCGCCAAGGGTTTGACGGAAGGTGGACCCGCGGCCGGTGGCGCATCCGGGCTCGACATGTTCCAGGGCAACGCCCTGGCCACCCTGTCGCGCCTGGCCATGGAGCAGGCCGCCGCGGCCAGCGGCGCCCAGGCCGGCTCCCCGGCCCCGGGCGAGGGCGGCTCGAGCCTGCGGCGGTCCGTGGACAAGTCCGCGGTCCGCATGGCCGTGAGCCCGTCGGCCCGCCACCCCGACGACCTGGGGCACCTGGGCCGCGCCGGCAACGCCCCGGTCCAGGCCGGGTTCACCAAGCGCGAGGAGGAACTCCTGCTCGCGGCCGCGGGCGCGGAAAACATCCTGGCCGAGAGCGCCCGGGTGGAATCGGCCAAGGCCGAGGCCTCGGTCTCGCGCAAGGTCCTGCCCTCGGCCCTGGAGCACGCGGCCGGACGCCTGAGCGCCCAGTACGAGTCCAACTGCGAGATCGACTGCATCGGCTACGACAGCCGGGGCGGCACTTCCTACGGCCAGTACCAGATCGCCTCGCGGACCGGGACCATGGACTATTTCATCCGGTTCCTGGAGGACAAGGCTCCGGACATGGCCGCCAGGCTCAAGGACGCCGGCCCGGCCGACACCGGCGGCCGGACCGGCCGGATGCCGACGGTCTGGAAGCAGATCGCGGCCGCCGACCCCAGGCGGTTCGAGGCCCTGCAGCACGAGTTCATCCGCGCGAACAACTACGCCCCAGCCGCCAAGAGCCTGGTTTTGACCACGGGCCTGGACGTGACCAAGCGGTCCTACGCCCTGCGCGAGGTCCTGTGGAGCACGGCGGTCCAGCACGGCCCCTACGGCGCGGAACGGATCTTTTCCCAGGCCATCGACAAGGCCGAGGCCGCCCCGCGCGGTCAGGATTTTGACAAGGCCGTGATCGAAGAGGTCTACCGGCTGCGCAGCCAGAAGTTTTTCCGCCACAACAAGCGGGTGCGCGAGGCGGTCCAGTCCCGGTTCCGGGACGAGAAGACCACGGCCATCGCCCTGCTCGACGGCTCCCCGGCCTGATCCCGGCCCCGTCCCTCGCCCTTTCTTTCCGTCCCCCCGGCCGCCGGGCCCCCCATTGGCGCTTTGCCGACCCTTCGGTTTTCATGTAGGGAAGACACCATGAAGCGAAGGCAATCCCATGGCTGACGCGCCGTGCGCCGACGCGGCGCGGCTGGCCGAGCGCCTGTCCGCCCTGACGCGGTGTTTCGCCCTGTCCCGCCTGGTCACCGAATCCCTGGACATCGCCGAGGTGCTGGAGCGGATCATGACCACCTCGCGCCAGGCCCTTGACGCCGAGGCGGCCAGCCTGCTCCTGGTGGACGAGACGCCGGGGCCGGGCCAGGGGCAGCTGGTCTTCACTGTGGCCCAGGGGCCGGCCTGCGGCCATCTCCGCTCGGGCTTCCGCCTGCGGCCGGGCGAGGGCCTGGCCGGGTGGGTGGCCGAGGCGGCCGAGCCGGTCCTCATTGCCGACGCCTACGCCGACCCCCGCTTCCAGTCCGGGGTGGACAAGCTCACCGGCTACCGGACCCGGTCCATGGCCTGCGTGCCGCTCGTCTACCGCGGCCGGGTCATCGGCGTGGCCCAGTGCATCAACAAGACCGGGGGCGGGGCCTTCACCGAGGACGACATCGAAATCTTCTCCCTGCTCGGGGCCCAGGCGGCGGTGGCCATCGTCAACGCCCGGCTCCACGGCGAGGCCCTGGCCAAGCAGCGCATGGACTTCGACATGGAGGTGGCGGCCAGCGTCCAGCAGGGTTTTCTGCCCAAGCAGGCCCCGGCCACGCCCGGGTTCGACGTGGCCGGACTCAGCCTGTCCTGCGACGCCACGGGCGGGGACTATTACGATTATCTGGTCCGGCCGGACGCGCCGGGCCGGGAGGCGACCTGCCTGGTCGGCGTCGGCGACGTGACCGGCCACGGCATCCAGGCGGCCCTGCTCATGGCCAGCGTCCGGGCCTTTCTGCGCTCGCGCCTGCTCTCTCCGGGCGGTCCGGCCGAGATCGTGGCCGACGTCAACAGGCTCCTGGCCGCCGACATGGGCGACACCGGCCGGTTCATGACCCTTTTCCTGCTGGAACTGCGCCTGGACTCTGGCGGCCTGGCCTATGTCCGGGCCGGCCACGATCCGGCCCTGCTCTACGACCCGGCCACCGACGCCTTTGCCGAACTGTCCGGCCGGGGCATTCCCCTCGGCATCGACGGCTCCTGGCGCTACCAGGAGAACGTGGTGCCGGGACTGCCGTCCGGGGCGGTTCTGGCCCTTGGCACGGACGGGATCTGGGAGGCCAGGAACGCGGCCGGCGAGATGTACGGCAAGGACCGGCTGCGCCGGGTCTTGCGGGCGGCCGCGGCCGGGAGCGCCCGGTCCGTGGCCCAGGCGGCCCTGGCGGACCTCGAGGCCTTTCTCGACGGCGAGCCGCGCCGCGACGACGTGACCCTGGTCGTGGTCAAGGCGGCGCGCCGCGCCGGCACAAAGGAGGTTGCATGAACACACGCCTGACCCTGTCGGCCGCGCTCCTGCTGGGGCTCGCGCTCGGCGGCTGCACCAAGGAGGACCCGCAGGGGTTTCCCAAGGTCGATTACAACAAGGACGGCCGGATCATCTTCGAGGAACTGATCGTGGTGTTCCCGGACCTGACGGTCGAGGAGTTCCTGGCCGCGGACGCGGACAAGAGCGGCGTGCTGGACGCACAGGAATACCAGCGTTTCCACCAGGCCAGGCTGGCCGGCAAAAAGCTCGACCCCGCGTCCGCGCCGCCGGCTCCGGCCGCGCCGGCCAAACCGGCCAATACGCCCGAACCGGCCAAGCCGGCCGCACCCGCGCCGGCCCCGACCGAAACGGCTCCGTCCGCGCCGCCGGCCGCCGCGCCCGCATCCCCCATGGCCCCGGCTTCGCCCGCTCCCCCCGCGCCCCCCGCTCCGAAGGACGCGACCTCCGCCGCGCCCGAGGCCGTGGAGACCGTGGAAGTCGGCCCGGCCGCGCCGGCGGCTCCCGGAGCCGGGACGGCCCAGACCTACACCGTGGTCCGGGGCGACTCCCTGGCCCGCATCGCCAAGAAATTCGACGTGAGTCAGCAGGCCCTCATGGCGGCCAACGGCCTGAAAAACGCCGACCAGCTGCAGGCCGGGGCCACGCTGACCATCCCGCCGGCGGGCGGCGGGGCGTCTGCCGCGCCCGCGCCTGCCGCCGTGACCGGCTTCGTGGCCGGCGTGTTCGCCAAAAACGCCAGCGGCGACGTCAACGGCCTCCTCGACGCCTACGGCGAGACGGTCGACTATTACAAGAAAGGCAAGAGCGGCAAGGACGTGGTGCGCCAGGACAAGGCCGACTACTTCGGCCGCTGGCCCGAGCGGACCTACACGCCCGGGGCCGCGTCCGTGGAGACGCTGCAAAACGGCGACCTGCGCGTGACCGTGCCCACGGCCTTTACGGCCAAAAAGGGCGACAAGGGCGTTACGGGCAAGGCGACGTTCACGTTTGTCCTGCGTCCGGTGGGCGATTCCTTCCGGATCGTCGGAGAGCAGAGTGTGGTGACGGAAAAGAAGTAGTCCCGGTGGGCAGGCCGTATTGATGCTAAAGCCGGGAGGGTTCGCCCTTTCGGCTTTTTTCGGGTCGCGGGACCCGGGGAGCGGGCGGTGCTGCGAAAGATCAGAATCGAGGAACTGGCGGTCGGGATGTACGTGGTGGAGACCGGCCTGTCCTGGCTGGAAAATCCCTACCTCTACAGCCAGGAGGGCGAGGTCCGAAGCCTGGAGGCGATCCGCGAGATCGCGCGGGGCGGCTTTGAGGAAGTCTTCATCGACACGGAACGCGGGGCCTTCGGCAAGGCCCGGGCGGCCGTGGACAAGGGCCAGGCCGAGGCCCTGGCCGCCGCCCCGGACGGGGCCGGGCCGCCCCGGTCCGAACCGGCCCCGGCCGTCAAGGTTCCCCTGGACACGGAACTGGCCGTGGCGGTCGGCATCTACAACGACTACCTGGCCATTGCCCGGGACATCCTCCAGCAGGTCAAGGCCGGCGGCGCGGTGGACGTGGCCGCCTCCCGGGCCATGGTCAACGAGGTCATCAGCTCGGCCGTGCGCAACCGGGACGCCTTGATCGCCCTGGGAAAGCTCCGGGTCCACGACGCCTACACCTTCACCCACGGGGTCAACGTGTCGGTCCTGGCCGTGGCCTTTGGCGCGTCGCTCGGCATCGCGCCGACCGGGCTCCGGGAACTGGGCCTGGCCGGGCTCTTCCACGACCTGGGCAAGACCGGTGTGCCGGACGCCATCCTCAACAAGCCCGGCCGGCTGACGCCGGCGGAATTCGCCCGGATCAGGGAACATCCGACGCTCGGCCGGCGGCTTCTGGCCGGGTACGGCCTGCCCGAGGCCGTGCTTCGGGGCGTGGCCGAGCACCACGAGAAAAGCGACGGGTCCGGGTATCCCCTGGGCGTCTGCGGGGACAAGGTCCATCCCTGGGGCCGGATTCTCGGCGTGGCCGACGTATTCGACGCCCTGACCAGCCGCCGGTCCTACAAGGAGGCCATGCTGCCGACCAGGGCCTTGGCCGTCCTGTACGGCATGCGGGGCCGGGACTTTCCGGCCGAGACCGTGGAGCGGTTCATCAAGTTCCTGGGGCCGTATCCGGTGGGGAGCTTCGTGCGCCTGACCAGCGGGGCCTACGCGTTCGTGCGCGGCTCCAATCCGTCCCGGCCGCTTTTTCCCGAACTCCTGGTGGTCCTCGGCCCGGACCGGCGGCCGGTGCGGCCCGGGCTGGTGGACCTGGAGGCCCGGTCCGGCGAGGGACTGGCCATTGCCGAGGCCCTGGACCCGGACGCCTTCGGCCTGGACCCCCTGCGCTACCTGTCCCGGCCCGTGACCTGAGGGGAAAGGAAAACTTTTCCAGGCACTTTTATTGCATTGTCCACGGCGTTCACAGGAGGGCGTCATGGACATCAGCACCAGCTACGACAGTCTCAGCCAACTGCTCAAGGTCACGTCCGGGGGCGCGTCGGGCGCGTCCGGCTCCCAGGGTTCCACCTCCACCGTGGCCGACTCCGGCACGAGCGGGGACACGGACAAGGCCTCCTGGTCCTCGGTGGCCAAGGCCCTGGCCGGGACCGACAGCGAGTTCGTGAGCCCCATCCTCAAGTACAAGTCCCAGAACCAGGCCCTGCAGCAGCAGCTGACCAAGACCCTGGCCGCAAAATTCGAAGAGCTCGGCATCGACACCAGCCAAGCCATCACCCTGGGCCGGAACGCCGACGGCGCGGTGACCGTGCAAAACGACCACCCGGACAAGGAAAAAATCGACCAGCTCTTCGCCGACACCCCGGTCCTGACCGAGGCCTTCAACACCCTGGCCGAGAACAGCGCCACGCTCAAGTCCATGACCAGCCGGCAGGCCAACGCCATGATCCGTACCAACGGCTACGCCGCCTACCTGAACCAACTCTCCAGCGACGCCACGGGCAGCGGCTATTTTTTGAGCCTCATGGGCAACCAGGCCAGCGCCTACTTCCGATAGGGGACGGGACGGGACGGGAGGGGAGGGGAGGGGGATGCCTTGTATGTTTTCTCCGGGGGCGTTAGCCCCCGGAGAAAAGTGCGATAG
>CAZIJE010000014.1:52194-62409 GCA_964539435.1 uncultured Desulfovibrio sp. | reverse complement strand
CTTCCGATCTGCCGGGGCCGGGCCGTCCTGGCCGCCCCGCAGCTTCTCCAGGGCGGCGGCGATCATGTCGCCGAGGATGGCGCACTCCTGGCGCAGGATGTCGAGAAAGGGCTCGAAGGACATGCCCGACTTGCGGGCCTGGTCCACCAGTCCGGCCGTGCGCTCGGCATGGGTCTTGAGGTCGGACAGGCCCATGTAGCCCGAGGAATTCTGGATCGTGACCAGGGCCCGGAACAGGCCGTCCACCATGTCCTTGGACTCGGCGTCTTCCACCAGCCCGGCCAGGGCCTGGGTCATGTAGGTGATCTGCTGGTCGATGGTGGACTCGAAAACCGCCACGTCCTCGGGGTCGTAGCCGGGCGCGGCCGCCTTGGGCGGCGTCTTGGCCGCGGCGGGTTTCGGCTCGGACTCGGGTTCGGGCTCGGGTTCGGGCTCGGGTTCGGGCTCGGACGCGGCGACGGCCTCGGGTTCGGGCCCGGGTTCGGCCGTGGCCTCGGGCTCCGCAGCGGCCTCGGGTTCGGGCTCGGCCTCCGGCGCGGCCGTGGCCCCGGGCTCCACCACTTCGCCGTCCTCGGTGGCCAGCTTGAGCCGGGCCACCAGGGGGCGGATGTCCAGGGGCGCGGCCACGCTGGTGGCCGGCTCGATCTGGCTGACCAGGGCCTCGACCTGGTCCACCACGGCCAAAAGCAGGTCCACCATGGCCGGGCTGGTCCGGATCTCGCCCTTGCGTACCCGGTTGAGCAGGGTCTCGGCCTCGTGGGTCAGGCCGTTTAATTCCTTGTGCCCGATGATGCCGCTGTTGCCCTTGAGGTTGTGGAAATACCGGAAAATGTCGTTGATGCTTTCCGAACGGCCCTCGGCCGCGGATTCGAGTTCCAGCAGGGCGGCGTTGAGGCGCTCGATGATCTCCCGGGCCTCTTCCAGGAAGTCCGCCATGTGCCCTTCGCCGATGGAGGTCAGGGGATAGGGATCGGCGACGTAGGGCGGCAGTTCCTCCATGGTCCTGGCCAGGCGCTCGGCGGCCGAGGGGCCGGTTTCGGGCGCGGCGGCCGGCTCGGGATCGGGCTGGGACTGGGGCGCGGCCGGTTCTTCCGGCGGCGGGGGCGCGTCCTCGGCCGGGAAGTCCATGGCGTCGGACGCGGTCGGCGGCTGGGGGACCTGGGCCGGCGCGCCGTCGAGCTGGGCCGCGATCCGGGCGATGACCGGCGCGGTGTCCACGTCGCCCTCGGCTCCGGTCTGCTCCAGGTTCTCGATCATGACGCGCAGGAGGTCCGTGGCGGCCAGGATCACGTCCATGATCTCGGCCGTGACCGCGATGTTGCCCTTGCGCAGCTCGTCGAGGATGTTTTCGGCCTTGTGGGCCAGCTGGTTGATGGCGTTTAAGCCCAGAAAGCCGGACGCCCCCTTGAGGGAGTGCATGGGCCGGAAAATGTCGTTTAGTAGCCCCAGGTTGCCGGGGTTGCGCTCCAGTTCCAGGAGGTTGGGCTCGATGGTTTCGAGATGCTCCCGCGCTTCCACGATGAAGTCGGCAAACAGTTCCGGATCCATGAAATCCTGGCTCATCAAAGCACCTCGCGGCTGTCGGCGACCGGCACGTCCCCGTCCTAGCCCAGCAGCATCTTGACGTTTCGCACCATGACCTCGGGCTGGGCGGGCTTGACCATGTACAGGTTGGCCCCGATGGACAGCCCGGCATGGATGTCGCGCTCCTCGCCCTCGGTGGACAGCACCACGATAGGGATGTCCCGGTAGACGTCCTGTTCGCGCACGGTCTTGATGAACGTGATGCCGTCCATGCGCGGCATGTTGATGTCCGTGATGATCAGGTCCACCTGGGGGTCGGTATAAAGTTTCTCCAGCCCGTCGAGGCCGTCCTCGGCGGCCGTGACCTTGAAGCCTTCCTTGCGCATGATGAAGGCGACCAGGTTGCGCACGGTCTTGGAGTCGTCCACGATGAGGATGTGCTTCGGCATGTACTACCTCCTCAACTCTTCAAAACCTTTTGGAAAAGGCTGTCAACGGACAGGATGGCGACCAGGTTGTCCCCGGACTTGTGGAGCCCGGACACCAGGTCCGAGGCCACGCCGATGCGGGCCTCCACCCCCCATTCCACAGCCTCGCCGCTGGTCTGGTGCATGGCGGACAGGGCCTCCACCATGAGCCCGACGAGCATGCCCCGGCAGCGGCACACGATGCTGAACCGGTTCTCCCCGCGCGGCCCGGACAGGGCCATGACCTCGGCCAGGTCCACCATGGGCACCACCCGGCCCCGCAGGTTGAGGATGCCGAGGATGTGCCGGGGCGCGGTGGGCAGCTTGGTCACGGGCATGGCCCGCAGGACCTCCTGGACCTGGGCGATGGGCAGGGCCAGCTCGCGGCCCGCCACCCGGAACCCGACCAGCTTGAGCTCCCGGGCCTCCCGAAGCGACGCTTCAAGCGCTGCGTCCTCGTCTTCGGCCTCGGGCGTCGGCGCGGCCGGGGCCGCCTGGACCGCCGCCTCGGGCGCGGCCTCGGGCGCGGTCCGGTTGTGTCCGGACGGCGCGGGCGCCGGCGCGTCCGCAAGCGGCCCGGAGACCGACTCCACGGCCGACGGCCGGGAAAGCCCGTTCCGGGCCAGGGCGGCCTGGAAATCCGCGCCCAGGTAGCGCGTCAGAAATTCCCGCTCGGTCTCGGTGAACGTCCCCTTCCCCTGCTCGGGCAGGACCACGCTCTCCTTGAAATACTCTTCCAGGCTCGGACTCACAGGGCCAACACCTCCCCGGCCAGGGCCGCGTATTCGCGCGCCCCCCGGCTGTCAGGGGCCACGTCCTGGATGACCCGTCCGCTGGCGCTGGCCTCGCGGAACTTGGTGTCCAGGCCGATGACCGTTTCAAACATCCGACCCTGGAACTTTTCCCGCAACAGGGCCACCACCCGCAGGCAGGCCTTGGCCCGCCGGTCGAACATGGTGGCCAGCGCCCGGTAGGCGATGGGGCGCGGCAGGACGGCGTTGAGGGCCCGGATGGTCTCGAACAGGTTGCGCACCCCGTGCAGGGCCAGGAAATCGGTCTGGATCGGGATGACCAGGAGGTCCGAGGCCACCAGGGCGTTGACCAGCACCACCCCGGTGTGGGGCGGGCAGTCCAGGATCACGTGGTCGTACGGCGGCCCCGACGCCAGGGCTTCCTTGAGCAGCACGCCTTTCCCCCTCCGGTCCCGCAGGTCCATCTCCATGTCCGAAAGCCGGCCGTGGCTCGGGGCCAGGTCGAACGAGGCCCGGTCCGGCCGGGTCACGACCTTGTCCCAGGGCACCTCCCCCGGCGTCCCGGCCCGGAACACGTCCGCCGACGACGCGGCCAAGCTCTCCGGAAAAATGCCCAGGTGCGCCGAAGCGCAGCCATGGGGGTCGAGGTCCATGACCAGGACCCGCCGCCCCATCCCGCCGAGCGCCCCGGCCAACGACAAGGCCGTGGTGGTCTTGCCCACCCCGCCCTTCTGGTTGGCTATGGCCAGAATATGGGCCAAAGGCGCTCCCGCGGCCCGTCGGCCGCCTCCCCCGTCATCCCGGTCACCCCTCCTTGCTGTAGATGATGGCCCCGGGATAGTGCTTGGGACGGAAGGCCCGGGAGATGTTGTGCAAGGATTCGGAGTGGCCGATCAGCAGTTGGCCGCCGGGGAGCAGGTTGTCGTAAAAAGCCGTGATGACGTTTTTTTTCATCTCGTCATCGAAATAGATGATCACGTTGCGGCAAAAGACGATGTGCGAGCGCTCCACCCGCTTGAGCTGGACCCGGTCCGAAAGGTTGATCTGGCCGAAGCTGACCAGCCGCTTGACCTCGGGCTTGAGCTTGAAGCTCGCGCCCTCCGGGGCAAAGTACCGGGCCACGATCTCCTTGGGCGTGGTGCGCAGGCTGTATTCGCTGTAGACCGCCTCCCGGGCCTGGGCCAGCACGGCCTCGGACAGGTCGTTGGCCGTGATGCGGATGTCCCAGGTCGGCAGTTCCGTGCGCAGCACCTCGTGGAGGATGATGGCGATGGTGTAGGGCTCCTCGCCCGTGGAGCAGCCGGCCGACCAGATGCGCAGCCGCCGCTGCTTCTGGGCCCGCAGCTTGTCCAGCGTGTCCGTGAGGATCATGTCCTGGAAGACCTTGAGCTGGGGCGGATTGCGGTAGAAGCTGGTCTCGTTGGTGGTGATGACCTCGAACAGCCGGTTGAGCTCCTGCCGGCGGCCGGCGTCGTACTGCAAATAGGCGTGGTACTCGGAAAAGCTCTTGAGGTTGAGCTCCTTGAGCCGCGCGGCCAACCGGTTCTCCACCAGGTACTTGCGGTTGTCGGCCACGTAGATGCCCGATTGGGCGTAGATGAAATCCCGCAACTGGGCGAACTCAGGATCCGAGATCTTGAGGTCCTTGCGCAGGGAGATCGTCTTGGAAAAAAGCGAGGTCATGGACTAGCGCTCCCCTTGCTCGTCCTGCAGTCTGGCGATAGCCGCCTCGGCCGCGCCGAGAAGCTCCGGATCGTCGCTGGAAGCGATTTCGAGCAACGCCTGGAACGCCTCGGGGCCGCCGATCTCGCCCAGGGTCTCCACGGCCTTGATGGCCACCAGCCGGCTCGGGTCCCGGGTCAGGGCCAAAAGGCGCGGCACGGCCTCGCGCTCTCCCCGCAGGCCCAGGGCCTCCACGGCCCGGATCCGCACCCAGTCGTCGGCGTCGAGGAGGGCCTGCTCCAGGTAGGGACCGACCTTGTCGCTGTCGCAGCCGCCAAGCAGCTCCACCACGGCCAGGCGCACGTCCCGGTTCTCGTCGGCCAGGCCGGCCACGATCAGGTGCAGGCCCTCCTCCTCGTGGCCGCAGGTCTCGGCCAAAGCCTCGAGCGCGATCTTGCGGATGTCCGGCACGGCGTCGGCCAAGGCTTGCCGGATCACGTCCATGTGGTCGCGGACCCCCATCTTGCCCAGGGCGTAGACGGCCATGAGCCGGTCCATGGGCTCGTCGCTGCGAAACAGCTCCCGGAACCGCGCGCCCAGGGTCTGGCCGCCGATGGCCACGCAGGCCTCGAGCGCCGCCTCCTTGACCGCGTCCGAGGGGTGGGACAGCAGGCCGTACAGCGCATCCCCGGCCTCGGCCAGACGCATCTTGCCGCCGAGAAAGGCCACGGCCTGGAGCAGCACGGCCTCGTCGTCCCCGCCGAGCAGGTCCATAAAAAATGCCACGGCCGCGTCGCCGGCAATGGCCGCCAGGGCCTTGGCCGCCTCGGGCCGCATGGCTTCGGGCAGGGCGGGAAAGGCCTCCATGAGCAGCGCCGGGCACTCCGGGCACGGCAGCCCGGAAAGCACGTCCAGGGCCACCCGGCGCTTGGCGTCGCCTCCCTGGCGCAGGGCCGCGCCCAGGGCCCCGGTCAGGCCCATCTCGCGCAGGGCGGCCACGGCGTGCTCGTAGCGTTCGGGATGGCCGTCGCGGTCGATGCGGGCGGCATGGGCCACCACCGCCCCGGCCGCGTCCTCGCCGCCGACCGACCCCAGGCCGGCCACGGCCGCGTCCTGGACATCCTCCTCGTCGTCGCCGAGGGCCGCCAGCAGGTACCGGTGAAACCGCTCCCGCTCGCTCGGCGACAGGAGGGTCAGGGCCTTGCCGCCGAGGATGCGGACCACGGCCTTGACGATCTTGTTGCGCAGGACCTCGGGCGAGGCGTCCATGCGCTTGAGCAGCATGGTCACGGCCTTGATGTTGCCGATCTCGCCGAGCGCGTCCACGATCATGGAGGCCACGAGGTCGGAACTGTGGTCCAGGGCCTTGGCCAGGGCCCCGACCGAAGAGGCGTCGCGGATCTTGGCCAGGGCCTCGATGACCGCGAACTGGACCCATTCGTCGTCCCCAAGGGCCTTGCCGAGGCAGGAGGCGGCCTCGTGGTAGGCCAGTTCGCCGAGGCTCACCGCGGCCTGGTAGCGGACATTGACCTCCGGGTCCTTGAGCAGGGCCTCGCACAGGGGGGCCACGGCCAGCCGGTTGTCCGTGGCCCCGAGGATGTCCGAGGCGAAAATCCGGATGTCCGGGTCGGCGTCGTGCAAGAGCTCGAGCAAGGTCGGAAAATCCTCGGCGCCCACGGCCCGCAGAATGTCCATGGCCGCGTTGCGCGACGGCGCGTCGTCGGAACGCAAAAGCGGCTTGACCGCGGCGACCACCTCCTTGCCGCCGATCCGGCGCAGCGCCCTGTCGGCCGCCTCCTGCACCCCCAGGTTGTGGGAACACAAGAGCCCGGCCAAAAGGGGCACGGCCTCCAGGCAGCCGTCCTCGCCCGCCTCGTAGGCAGCGTCCCGCAGCACGTCCGGATCGTCGTCGCCAAGCCGTTGGCAAAGGTCCTTGCAGTCCACCATGCCGCGTCCTTGCCCGTCCCGCCCGGGGACGGTCATTTGTAAAGGTTGTGGAGGATGGCTTCGCCCATGTCGTCGATGTCCACGATCTCGTCGGCCAGCCCGGCGTCCACGATGGCCTTGGGCATGCCGTAGACCACGCAGGTCGAGTCGGACTGGGCCAGGGCGCGGCCGCCCTTGGCCTTGAGCACGCGCATGCCGTCCAGGCCGTCGCTGCCCATGCCGGTCAGCACCACGCCAAGGCCCCGCCGGCCGACGCCGGCGGCCACGGAATCGAACAGGACCGAGGCCGAGGGCTTGTACAGGGCCTCGCGCGGCTCCTCGACCACCCGCACGTCGATGCGGCTGACCTTCTGGTCGATGCGCAGGTGCTTGCCGCCCGGGGCCACATAGGCCACCCCGTGCTGGAGCCGCTCGCCGTCCTCGGCCTCCTTGACCGCGATGCGGCACACGCCGTCCAGGCGCTTGGCGAACGGACCGGTGAAGGCGGCCGGCATGTGCTGGGCGATGAGGATCCCGGCCGGAAAGTCCTGGGGCAGGGCGGCGAGCACCTTCTGCACGGCCGGCGGTCCGCCCGTGGACACGCCGATGGCCACCAGGTCGCGGCACTGGGTCCCGGACGGCCTGGCCGCCCGGGCCGGCCGCTCCGGGGCCTGGGTTCCGGCCTCCGCGCTTCCCGCCGCCGGAGCGGGGCGACCGCGGGCGGCCAGGGGCGAGCGGGCCAGATGGCTCATGCGCCGGCGGGCGATGGTCTTGACCTTGGCCCGCAGTTCGTCCTCGATCTTGACGATGTCCAGCGACACCTTGGACAGCTGTTTGGGAATGAAGTCCACGGCCCCGAGTTCCATGGCCTTGAGCGTGGCCTCGGCCCCCTCGGTGGTCAGGGAGCTGACCATGAGCACGGGCCGGGGCATTTCCATCATCACGTGCCGCAGGGCCGTCAGTCCGTCCATGCGCGGCATCTCGATGTCCATGGTGACCACGTCGGGCTGGTGACGCCGGATCATCTCCAGGCCTTCCTCGCCGTCCCGGGCCGTGGCCGCGACCTCGATCTCCGGGTCCTTGGCCAGCATGGTGCTCAGGGCCTTGCGCATGAAGGCTGAGTCATCGACCACCACTACCTTGATCACGAATATCTCCTGACGGCGGGCCGCCTTGGACCCTGTCGTTGTCCGCCCGACGGCGGCGCGACCGGATGGCCCGTGCCGATCGCCATGATTAGATGAGTCTCGGCGTTCTGACAACCGACATTAGTGCTTGCCAAAGCCCGCGGGATGGCCTAAAAGCCTTTCTTCCACGTCGGGATGTGGCTCAGCCTGGTAGAGCGCTGCGTTCGGGACGCAGAAGCCGGAGGTTCGAATCCTCTCATCCCGACCAGGCATTTCAAGGGGTTGTGCGAAAGCACGGCCCCTTTTTCGTTTGCCGTCCCCCGCTCCCGGGGCTCCCGGTCCGGCCGGCCCGGCGTTTTCCCGGAACGATAGTTACAAATTTTTCAGGGCGTTGGCCGACCTCTCCCGCTTCTCCCGCCGGTGAGCCCCCGCCCCGGTTCAGGGCTTGCTCCTGTCCTCTTCCGGACAGATCCCGACCGCCATCTCCCTGGCCCGTTTCTCGGCCAGCAATTCCACCGTCCGGATGAGGATCTCAAGCAGCGCGGCCACATGATTGGCGCAGTACTGCTCCAGGCCCTCCGGACCGGTCTGGTCCACGGACAGCCAGTCCGGTTCCGGGAACAGTTGTTCCGCCTCGGCCAGCCGCTGTTCGAGCTGTTCCAGCAGGTCGTCGGCTCCGCCAAGACACAGCGACGGCATGTCCAGGACCATGCGCAGCTTCTCAAAGACCTCGCGCAGCCGCTCCCAACGGTTCGGCTCGCGGTTTTGGGCTTCCCAAAAGGTCGCCATGATATCGGATCGCATGCCCGGGACTCCTTTGCCGTTTCGCTTGTCCCCGCATACCCTTATCCCGCCACGATTGCCAGCGTCCCCCTCCTGTCCGGTTCGGAGCCCTTGGCGGGCCCTTGCGGTTTGCGGCCCCGGGATTATGATGCGGGGATGGAGAAAAAGACGCCGCACACCGTCCAGGTCCCTGTCTCCGGCATGCACTGCGCCGCCTGTTCCTCGCGCATCGAACGCGTCGTGTCGGCCATGCCGGGCGTGTCCGAGGCCTCCGTCAACCTGGCCGACGCCTCGTTGCGGCTGCGCTACGACCCGCAAGGCACCAGCCTCGACACCATCGGCAAACGCGTGGCCGAGCTCGGCTTCTCCCTCGGCCCGCCGCCCCCGGAACACGCCGCCGTGGAGCTGGCCATCACCGGCATGCACTGCGCCGCCTGCTCCTCGCGCATCGAGCGCGTCACCCGAAAGCTCCCGGGCATGGTCTCGGCCGACGTCAACCTGGCCGGCGAAACCGGCCTTTTCACCTTTGATCCGGCCCGGCTTTCCCGTCGCCAACTGCGCCAGGCCATCGCGGACCTGGGATTCGGGACCCAGCCCCTGACCGCCGCCGGCGACCGTTTTGCCGCCCGCCAGCGGGAGGCCCGGGAGGAACTGGCGGGGCAGCGCCGCAGGCTCGTGCCGGCCCTGGTCCTGGCCGGGCTGCTGCTCGTTTTGTCCATGGGGCACATGCTCGGCCTGCCCCTGCCCCACTTCCTCCACCCCGATGCCGCGCCCGCGACCTTCGCCCTGGCCCAGCTGGCCCTGACCCTCCCCATCGTCTGGATCGGACGGCGGTTTTACCGCGACGGCATTCCCGCGCTTTTGCGCGGCGGCCCGAACATGGACAGCCTGGTCGCGGTCGGCACGGGCGCGGCCTTGGCTTACAGCCTGGCCAACCTGGTCCTCATCCTCCTCGGCTCCGACCCGGCCGGCCGGGCCATGGACCTCTATTTCGAATCCGCCGGCGTGCTCCTGGCCATGATCAGCCTGGGCAAGTACCTGGAGGCCGCGGCCAAGTTCAAGACCTCCGGAGCCATCGCCGCGCTCATGCGCCTGGCCCCGGACACGGCCACCCTCCTGCGGGACGGCAAGGAAGAAACCGTGCCCCTGGACGAGGTCGAGCCCGGCGACCGCCTGCTCGTGCGCCCGGGCGAGCGCCTGCCCGTGGACGGCGAGGTGGCCGAGGGCGCCTCCCGGGTGGACGAGTCCATGCTGACCGGCGAACCCCTGCCCGTGGCCAAGGGTCCGGGCGACGCGGTCACGGGCGGCACGCAAAACACCACCGGCGCGCTGGTGGTCACCGCCACCCGCGTGGGCGAGGACACCACCCTGTCCCGCATCGTGGCCCTGGTCCGGCAGGCCCAGGGCTCCAAGGCCCCCATCGCCAACCTGGCCGACACCGTGAGCTTTTACTTCGTGCCGGCGGTCATGGCCGTGGCCCTGGCCTCGGGCCTGGCCTGGTACTTTTTCGGCCAGGCCGGGTTCCCGTTCTCCCTGCGCGTCTTCGTGGCCGTCCTGGTCATCGCCTGCCCCTGCGCCATGGGCCTGGCCGTGCCCACCTCCATCATGGTCGGCACCGGCCGGGGCGCGCGCCTCGGCATCCTGGTCAAATCCGGGGCCGCCCTCCAGACCGCCGGCGACGTCGCCACCATCGTCTTCGACAAGACCGGCACCCTGACCCACGGCACGCCCGAACTGACCGACATCGCGCCCGCCGCCGGCCTCGACGCCGACGCCCTTCTGGCCCTGGCCGCCGCGGCCGAGGCCCGGTCCGAGCACCCGCTGGCCACGGCCGTGGTCGCGGCCGCCACGGCCAAATCCCTGCCCCTGGCCGCGCCCGAGCGGTTCGAGGCCGTCCCCGGCCAAGGCGTGGCCGCCCGCATCGACGGCCGCGACGTCCTGGTCGGCACCGCCGCCTATCTCGCCGCCGAGCGC
>CAZIJE010000014.1:0-52128 GCA_964539435.1 uncultured Desulfovibrio sp. | reverse complement strand
GGACGATCCCGCGGCCGAGGCGGCCGAGGCCGCCCTGGCCGCCTCGGGCACGACCGCCCTCCGCGTGGCCGTGGACGGCCGGTCGGCCGGAGTCCTGGCCGTGGCCGACCGGCCCCGGCCCGAAGCCCGGGCCGTGGTGGCCGCCCTCCTGCGCCAGGGCCTGGACGTGGTCATGCTGACCGGCGACGACGAGCGCACCGCCCGGGCCGTGGCCGCGCAGCTCGGCGTGCCCACGGTGGTGGCCCGGGTCCTGCCCGACCGCAAGGCCGGGGAAATCGAGCGCCTCAAGGCCACCGGCCGCAAGGTGGCCATGGTCGGCGACGGCATCAACGACGCCCCGGCCCTGGCCGCCGCCGACCTCGGCGTGGCCATGGGCTCGGGCATCGACGTGGCCGTGGAGTCCTGCGACGTGGTGCTCATGCGAAACGACCTGCGCGGCGTGCCGGCGGCCCTTTCCCTGTCCCGGGCCGTCATCGGCAACATCAAACAGAACCTGTTCTGGGCCTTTGCCTTCAACACCGTCGGCATTCCCGTCGCCGCCGGCGTCCTCCACCTCTTCGGCGGCCCGACCCTGAACCCCATGATCGCCGGCACCGCCATGGCGCTCAGCTCCTTCACCGTGGTCACCAACGCCCTGCGGCTGAGGTTTTTCACGCCCCGGGACATCGACGCGGCCTAGCGGCGCAACCAGCTTTGGCGGCACGGCCGGACGCGCCGTTCCGGCCGCGCCCGGCACCCCTCCGGCGCGCCCGCTTGAACATGAACATTTTGTTCATGTTCCTGTAATTTTACGCATTTCAAAAACCGTTGCCCCCTCGGCCGCAGTAGTCTAGACTCGCGCCTTCTGACTTGAACCCGAGTCCCGACTCCGCACATAACCCGAGAGAGCTAAGGTGGTGCTATGCCTCGATTGTCTCGCCTCGTAGTTGTTCTATCATGCCTCAGCCTGCTCGCCGTCGCCCATACCGAATCCGCAGAGGCCTATACCGTCCAGGCCGGGGACACCCCCGCCTCCATCGCCAAAAAGCACAACATTTCCGTCGACGAACTGCTGAAGGCCAACAAGGACCTCAAGCCCAGCAAGATGCGCGTGGGCGACACGCTGACCCTCCCGGGCGCGGCTGCCGGAAAAACCGACAAAAAGCATCCCGAGAAAGAGGAGACGCGCGAAAAGGCCGGCAAAAAAACGGACGCCGTTTCGGCCAAGGAGCGGGCCGCCGAAGCCCGCGACCGGGAAATCGAGCGCAAGGAGGCCGCCAAGGAAGCCGCCCACAAGGCCGCCTCGGCCAAGGGAGGCGGTTCCTATACCGTCAAGAAGGGCGACACCCTGGGCTCCATCGCCGCCAGGCACAACCTGAGCGTGGACGAACTCCTCAAGGCCAACAAAGGGCTTAACGCCAGCCGCATGAAGATCGGCCAGGAACTGGCCCTGCCCGGAACCGCTCCCGCTGCCCCGGCCAAGGCCGAACCGGCCGATAAGCCCTCCCACAAGGCCCAGACCGTCCACGAGCCCCAGGAGCGGACCACGACCTACACCGCCCACAGGCGCGACACCGTGGACTCCGTGGCCCGCAAGTTCCACACCACACCCAAGGAGCTGGCCCGCCTCAACCCCGAGATGGGCAAGAAGCTCCATTCCGGCCAGAAACTGGTCGTACCCGCCGGTGGCAAGACCGCCGAGGTCCCGGAGGAACGGGCCGCGCCCGCGCCCGTGGCCGAACCCGAAGCGGCGCCCGCCGTCCCGGCCAAGCCGTCCCGGGCCGCCGCGCCGGAAGCCGCGCCGGCCCTGCCCGAGAGCCGCGAAATCGCCGACGCCGAGGCCAATTTCGAAAAGGGCATCGAGCTCGGCAAGCAGAACAAGTTCCAGAAGGCCGTGGAGAGCTTCGACAAGGCCATCAAGCTCAACCCCAACCGGTCCGACTATTACGCCAGCCGGGGACATGCCAACTACTACATGAAGCAGTACCCCAAGGCCATCGACGACTACACCAAGGCCATCGAGAAAAATCCCAACTTCGCCCTGGCCTACTCCATGCGCGGCCTGAGCTACACCCGCTCCGGCAAGTTCCAGCAGGCCATCGACGACTTCAACAAGGCCATCGGCTTCGGTCCGGGCGAGGCCGACTACTACAAGGGACGCGGTTTCACCTACCTGCACCTCAAGCAGTACGGCCCCATGTGCCAGGACTACCAAAAGGCCTGTTCGCTCGGCGATTGCGAACTGATGGAAAGCGCCAAGAAGGAAAAGCTCTGCCAGTAGACGGCATCCGACGGCGCACGCGAAAAAGCCCGGCTTTGGCCGGGCTTTTTTATGAATGCCGCCAAGGCGGGCGGGCGCGTGGCGGTCGGCGGCGAAGGTGACGCGGCCTGGAAGCTTCCCCTCACCCGGCGCTATGCCTGGGACACGCGCCGCTCGGACCGCGCGCCCCTGGGCCACAGCTGGGCGGCCAACATGCCGGCAAACATCAGGGCGCAGCCGAAAAGCCCCCGCGCGCCGAGACGCTCGTCAAGGACCAGCGCCCCGCCCAGGGCGGCGAAGACCGTCTCGAAGCTGAGCAGGATGGCGGCATGGGTCGGGTTGGCGTCGCGCTGGGCCACCACCTGCAGGGTGTAGGCCAGGCCCACGGACAGCAGGCCCCCGTACAGGATCGGCCAGGCCGCGCCGCGCACGCCCGTCCAGGTCACGTCCTCGAAGGCGAAGGCGCAGGCCAGGCTCAGGCCGGAACAGACCAGATACTGGGCCATGGCCAGGGGCAGGGCCCGGGTGCGCGGCGACAGCCAGCCGATGACCAGGACGTGCCCGGCCCAGAAGACCGCGCCGATGAGCTCCAGGCCGTCCCCGGGAGCCAGGGTGAACTCCTCGGTCACGGACAGGAAGTAGAGGCCCACGGCGGCGGCCACGGCTCCGACCATGTCGCCCCGGGCCGGACGCTGCCGGAAAAAAAGCCCCAAAAGCGGCACCAGCACCACATACAGGCCGGTGATGAACCCGGCCTTGCCGGCCGTGGTGTACTTGAGCCCCACCTGCTGGAGCGTGGCTCCGGCAAAGAGCACCCCGCCGGCGATCACCCCGCCGAGCCACGGAAACCCGTCCTGGCCGCCGGCCAGAAACGGCGCGGGCGGCGGATACCGCAGGGACCGCATGGCCAGCGGCGCCAGGGCGGCCGCGCCCAGGGCGAAACGGATGCCGTTGAAGGCCATGGGCCCGACATAGTCCATGCCTACCCGCTGGGCCACGAAGGCCAAACCCCAGATGAGGGCCGTCACCAGGCACAGGACGTCGGCCCGAAGCGATGGGTTGCGCATGTGTGGGTACTCCGTGGAAGGGGGGAGGAGAATGAAGATGCCTCCGGCGGCCGGGGGGGATCATCCCCCCCGGGCCCCCTGGAAAGGGGGGCCAGTGGCAGGTCATACTGGGAGCGTTCGTTGTGGGGGCCGCGTTGGCCCCCGGGGCGGGAGGGTCCGGGAGGGGGTGACCCCCTCCCGGCCGCCGGAGGCGTCTTCCCCTTACGAACGCTGATTATTCTGGGCTTCGCCGCCGTTACCGCGCCCGCCGCGCGGGACGATGAGCACGCGCTTGAGCGGCCCTTCGCCCTTGGAGCGGGTGGAGATGGATTCGTCCTCCTGCAGGGCCAGGTGCACGACCCGGCGGTGGTAGGAGGAAAGGGGCTTGGTGGACTGGGGCCGGCCCAGGGTCTTGGCCTTGTCGGCCAGGAAGATGGCCATCTTGCGCAGGTTGTCGTCCTGGCGCTCGCGGTATTCGCCGGTGTTGATCTGGACCTTGACCGGGCTGCCGTGGCGACGGATGACGATGCGGTTGACGAGGTACTGGATGGAGGAAAGGGTCTGCCCTTCCCGGCCGATGAGCAGGCCGGAATTCTCCTCGTCGAAAATGAGCACGGACACGCGTTCGCTGTGGCCGGAAATCTCGAATTCAGGGGACTTGCCGAGGATGCCGTCGAGCATCTGGACCATGACCTCGCGCACCAGGGCTTCGAGTTCCGGGGTCATGGGCTGGGGCGGGGTTTCCGGGGCGGCGGGCTTGCGCTCCTCGCGCGGGGCCCGGGGCTCGCGGCGCTGGCCGCGGCCGGCGGCGACAGGGGCCTCGGCCAGGTCCTGGTCGTCGTCCTCAACGTCGTCGTCCTCGTCGACGTCCGATGCGATCGGGGCGGCCACCGTCGCCGGGGTCGGCCTGGAGACGGACGCGGCCCGGCTCTCCTCGGCCGGGGCGGCCGGAGCGGCAGCGGATTCCACAGGCTCGGTCCGGGATTCCGGCGCGGCGGCCATCGGGGCCTCGGCCGGGGCGGCCGGCCTTTCGGGCCTGGGGGCGCGGGGCGTTTCGGCGCGGGCTCCGTTGTCGCGCCGCCCCTGGCCGTTTCTGTCCTGCCGCAGGCTGACTTCCTCGCGGATCCTGGCGCGGACTTCGGCCTTTTTCTTGCCCACCAGACCGAAGATGCCGGAGGAGCCGCCGGAAAGGATCTCGACTTCCAGTTTCTCCCGGGGCGCGCCGAAGTAGCGGCAGGCCTCCTCCATGGCTTCGTCCACGGTTTTCCCGCTGAAGGTTCTAAATTCGCTCATATTCGCTCCTTGATTACACTTCCATGCGCAACCGCCGGGGGACGCTCGCTGACGAGGGGCGTCAGGACTTCTTGTTGAGCATCCAGTACTGCTGGGCGATGGAAATGACGTTGTTGACCAGCCAGTACACGACCAGTCCCGAAGGGAAGTTCAGGAACATGAAGGTGAAGATGACGGGCATGAACAGCATGACCTTGGCCTGGGTCGGATCGCCCGGGGCCGGGGTCATCTTCTGCTGCAGGAACATGGTGCCGCCCATGATCAGGGGGGTGATGTAGTACGGGTCCTTGGCCGAGAGGTCGGCCAGCCAGATCATGTTGGTGAACGGCAGGTGCGGAATGAACGCCGCGTGGCGCAGCTCGATGGAGTGCAGCAGGGCCTGGTAGAGGCCGAAAAAGACCGGGATCTGGACGATCATGGGCAGGCAGCCCCCGGCCGGATTGACCTTGTAGGTCTTGTAGAGCTGCATCATCTCTTCGTTCATCTTCTGGCGGTCGTCCTTGTGCTTCTCCCGCAGCTGGGTCAGGAGCGGCTGGAGCTTTTTCATCTGCTCCATGGACTTGTAGCTCTTGTGGGACAGGGGCCAGAAGATCGCCTTGATGAGAATGGTCAGCAAAATGATGGCCACGCCGTAGTTGCCGACGTAGTCGTAGAAAAAGTGCAGGAGCTTGACCAGGGGCTTGGCGATGAAGTCGAACCAGCCGTAGTCGATGGAGGCGGACAGGTTGCGCGGGGCCTGGGCCAGGAACTTGGGGTCCTTGGGACCGAGGTAATAGCTGACGTCCAGGTCGGCCCGGCCGCCGGCCGGGATCTCGATGCCTTCCTTGTCCACGGCCACCCGGAAGATGCCGTCCTCGAACTTGGCCTTGCCGCGCAGGTTGTCGGCCTGGGGGATGACGCCGACCAGAAAGTAGTTGCTCATGACCGCGCCCCACTGGACGGGCTTTTCGTCGGCAACGCCTTCGGCCAGCTTCTTTTCGCTGCTGAAAAGCTCCAGGCCCGAGGTGTCGTAGAAGGCGGGCTGGGTGGGGTTGTAGCTGTCGCCCTCGGCCGAGAGACGGTCCACGGCCACGGTCATGGACAGGCGGTTGCTGGTGGGCGCGCCGCCGGGGTTGGACAGGGAGAGTTTTTCGTCGATGAGGTAGCCGTTGCCGGAAAAGGTCATGGTGCGCCGGATGACGGTCTCGCCCATGCGGCCGGTGAACGACAGGCTGCCCGTGCCGCCGGCGTCGAGCTTCAGGTCGCCGCCCTCCACGGACCAGTCCACGTTCTGCCAGGTGGGGCTGCCGTTAATGATCAGTCCGAGCGGGGCCTTGGCGTGGGCCTTGGGGGTGACCAGATCGACCAGGGGGGAGCCGGCCTCGATGGTCTGGCGGTACTGCTTGAGGGAGAACTGTTCCAGCACGCCGCCGGACGAGGTGAACACGGCGGTGTAGAGCGGGGTGTCCACCGTGACCTTCCTGCCCGGAGTCGGGGCGAAGGCCGGGAGGGTTTCGGCTTTCTGGGCCGCGGGGGCCTGTTCCTTTGCGGGAGTGGCCTGGGTCTGTGTCGGCGCGTCGGTTTTAGGGACCGGGGGTTTGGCCGGAAACAGGAAATTCCAGCCCACCAGGACGGCAAGGGAGAGCACTACGGCCAGGAGTACGCGTTTGTTTTCCATTGTCCTTCAAATCCCATCGATAGGTGTGGGTGCGTCGGCGGGAAGACGCTGTGCGGGGCGCCGTGGGGCGCGGCCAGAATGCGTGGGGAACGGGGTCGAAGCCGCCACGGGCGAAAGGGTGGCAGCGCAAAAGCCGCCACAGGCCCAGCAGACAGCCCCGAAGCGCGCCAAAACGCGCCACCGCCTCCAGGGCATATTCGGAGCAGGTGGGCGTGAAGCGGCAGCAAGGCGGCTTCAGGGGCGAGAGGGCGAGCCGGTAGAAGGTTATGGCCCAGATGACGGCGCTTCGCATGCGGTCACGCTTCCCGGCCTTGCCGGGCGGTCGAGGTCCTTGGCCATGCGCGCAAACAGCGGCAGCAGGTCGCGACAGGCCAGATCGAACGTCAAAAGGCCCGGATCAAGGCTTTTTTTCGCCACGACCACGATGTCCAGCGCGGAGACGACCCCCGGTGCCCCAAGCCGGAAACACTCCCGCAACACGCGCTTGACGCGGTTGCGGACCACGGCGTTGCCGACTTTTTTGCTGATGGCCATGCCGAGCCGCCAGGGGGCGTCCCGGTCCTGGCGCGGCAGGACGAACAAGAGGAATGCCTTGCCGTGATAGCGGCGGCCCGCCTCGAAGCAGGCCGCGAACTCCCGCCCTGTCCGGAGCCTGTGCGCCGGAGGAAAGCCTAGACGGCCAGACGTTTGCGGCCCTTGGCCCGACGGCGGCGCAGGGTGGCCTGGCCGTTTTTGGTCCTGGAGCGGACCAGGAAGCCGTGGGTGCGGTTTCTGCGAATCTTGCTGGGCTGGTATGTCTTCTTGCTCATGCATGGTCTCCAAAAATGTGATGAACTTTTTTCAATACCCACGAAACGTGGTCACGTCAAGGCCGGCCCCCGGAGGACGTCCCCGCCCCGGGACCCCGTGTCGCCGCCGGACCGGCCGGGATGTCCTTTCGCGGCGGCCGCACGGCCCAAACCGCCGCCAGGGCGAGCGCGCCCAGCGCCAGAAGAGGATCGGACTCCCACCCGGCCAGGACCGCCAGGGCGGCCCCGCCGGAAACGACGAGCCATCCTGCCCTTTTTTCGGCCACCAGGGAAGCGGCCAGCAGCAGGAATCCGGCGACAGCAAGAAACATCCGCGCCGCATTCTCCATAACCCACCAACAACTTTAAAGTTAGTTCCAGGCTGCACCCGTCAGCCTGTTTTTTTCACATTTTCCGCTTGACGGGAAGGCCCCTTGCGCCTAGAACCATTTCTCCGGTGACGCGGGGTGGAGCAGACCGGTAGCTCATCGGGCTCATAACCCGAAGACCGTGGGTTCAAATCCCACCCCCGCAACCAAAGAAATCAAGGGCTTACGGAAAGAAAACCGTAGGCCCTTTTTCTTTTCAGAAAAACCCGCCCCACGGACGGCGTGGCGGCTAGGCCGAGGCCTTGGCCGCGTCGCGCCGTTCGGCCGTCTTGGCCAGCACCAGGTCCAGGGCTTCGATGTCGATGGGCTTGGAGATGTAGTCGTCCATGCCGGACGCCAGGAACCGCTCGCGGTCGCCCTTGAGGGCGTGGGCGGTCAGGGCCACGATGGGCACGTTCCGGTCGCCGGCCTCGCCGGCCCGGACCTTGCGCGCCACCTCCTCGCCGCCCATGCCGGGCAGGCGGATGTCCAGGAGCACCAGGTCGAAGGCCTCCCGCCGCAGGGCGGCCAGGGCGGCCGGACCGTCGTCCGCGATGTCCACCGCGTGGCCCCGTTTTTTGAGGAGCTGGGCCGCCAGGAACTGGTTGACCTCGTTGTCTTCGACCAGAAGGACCCGAAGCGCCCGGTCCAGCCGCTCTTGCCGCCCGGCATGGGCGGTTTCGGCCGTCGGTTTCGCGCTCTCCGGGGTCTCGAACTCCAGGGTGAAGGAAAAGACGCTGCCCCGCCCCTCCTGGCTCTCCACCCAGATGCTCCCACCCATCATCTCCACGAACTTCTTGGAAATGGGGAGCCCCAGGCCCGTGCCGCCGAATTCCACGTGGGCCGACGACGACCCCTGGGCGAAGCTCTCGAAAATGGCCGCCTGCCTGTCGTCCGGGATGCCGATGCCGGTGTCGCTGACCCGGAAAAGCAACTTGGCCCGGCCCCCGGCCGGGCCGTCCCCGCCGTCGGTCCGCACGGCCACGTCCACCCGGCCCTGGCGCGTGAACTTGACCGCGTTGCCCACGATGTTGGTCAGGATCTGCTTGAACCGCCCTTCGTCCCCGATCAGGTCGGAGGGCGCGTCCGGGGCGATCACACTGACCAGGACCACGCCCTTTTTCCGGGCCGTCATGGCCAGGGGGGTGCAGACCGCGGCCAGGGCCTGGCCCAGATCGAAGGGCCGGCGGTCGAGGACCAGCTTGCCGGCCTCGATCTTGGACAGGTCGAGGATGTCGTTGATGATGGACAGCAAGTGCAGGGCCGAGCTCTTGGCCATCTCCAGATAGCTTCGGGTCTGGTCCGGCAGGTCGGACAGGAGCGCCAGCTCGGTCATGCCCATGATCCCGTTCATGGGGGTGCGGATTTCGTGGGACATGTTGGCCAAAAACTCGCTCTTGGCCATGTTGGCCTTTTCCGCGATGGCCTTTTGCTCCGACAGCTCCGTGGCCCGGGTTTTCAGTTCGTCGTAAAGCTGCATGTTCTCCATGACCACGGAGGTCAGATCGGCCAGGGAGTGCAAAAGCCGCGCGGTCTCCGGGGCCGGGACCTGCTTGGTGGCCCAGTAGGCCCCAATGGCCGCGATGGGCGCTTCGCGGCGCACCGGGGCCATAACGAGGCTCTTGACGAAGGTCGGACGGTAGGCGTCGGCCGGAATGCGCGGATCGGCGTAGATGTCCTCGATGACCACGGGCTGACGGTTTTCCATGGACCAGCCGCTGATGCAGGCCGACATGGGGAACCGCTGGCCCTTCCAGAGCGGCCCCACGGCGTCTTCGGCCGCATAAAAGCACTTGTCCTCCTCGCGCAGGATAAAGGCCGCGCCGTCCGCGCCGCACAGGTCCCGGGCCGCCTGCACCACCACGTCCATCACGGTCTCCAGATCCCCCGCCCGGGACAGGTCCTGGGCGGCCCGGGCCAGCCGCTCCTGCCTGAACCCCAGGCGCTCGGCCTCCTCCTTGGTCTGGCGCAGTTCCCGCTCCATGGCCCGCCGTTCGCTGATCTCCTGCTGCAGCCGCTCGTTGGCCCGGGCCTGTTCCAGGACCATGGCCTCCAACGCGGCCTTCTGCCGGACCAGTTCCCGCCGGCTCCGGTCCAGGTCCAAAAAGACCTTGGCCTTGTACAGGAGAATCTCGGGGGAAAACGGCTTGCCCATGTAGTCCACGGCCCCGGAGGCGTAGCCCTTGAAGGCGTGTCCGGCGTCCGGGTAGAGGGCGGTCAGGAAGATGACCGGAAGCTCCCGGGTCTCGGCCTGGCCGCGCAGCAGCCGGACCAGTTCGTAGCCGTCCATCTCCGGCATCAGGACATCGACGATGGCCAGGGCGAACTGGTTTTCCAGGGTCGCCTTGAGGGCCTCGCGCCCCCCGGTGGCCGCCACGATCCTGGCGCCCAGGGGGGCCAGCGTCTGCTCCAGGGCGAACAGGTTCTCGGGCTTGTCGTCGACGATGAGAATCGAGCTCTGGGAATCCATTGCGTCACCTCGCCGCGCCGTCGGCATCCCCGCCCGCCAATCGCGCGAGCAAGGGGCCGATGGCCTCCACAGGCAGGACATGGTCCGCGCCGGCCGCTTCCAGGGCGGACTGCGGCATGTAGGGGTACTGGCTCGTGGCCGGGTCCTCCACCACGGCCACCCCGCCCAGCCGCCGGACGGCGGCCAGTCCCGAGGCCCCGTCACGGCTGGCGCCGGAGAGCACCACGGCCACGACCCCGGGGCCGAACGCCTCGGCCGCGCTCGTAAAAAGCACGTCAATGGACGGCCGGGAGTGGTGCACCTTTTCGTCCGTGGACAGGGCCAGGGTCCGGTCCGACTCCACGAGCAGGTGGTAGTCCGCCGGGGCCAGGAACACGACGCCCGGCCACAGCGTCTCCTTGTCCCGGGCCTCCTCGACCCGCAGCCCGCTCACCCCGTTCAGGTAAGAGGCCAGGAACCCGTCCTGGGCGGGATGGAGGTGCTGGACCACCGCCACGGGCGCGGGAAAGTCCCGGGGCAGGGCGGGCAGCAGGCGGGCCAGGGCGTCCAGGCCGCCGGCCGATGTCCCGATGACCACGATCTCCACCCTGCGTTTTTTTGCCGCGTTTCTCAAGCCAGGATCTTTTTGCGATAGATTTTCCACGTTTCGTCCACGACCTCGAACCGGTCCTCCACGTCCGCAAACCGCAGGGACTCCTTGCTGCCAAGGGCCAGAAAGCCGCCATGGACCAGGCTGTCGCAAAACAGGTTCAGGACCCGGTTCTGGAGCGTCCGGTCGAAGTAGATCAGCACGTTGCGGCAGGAGATGCAGTGCATCTCCCCGAACACCCCGTCCGTGGCCAGGTTGTGGTCGGCGAAGGTGACGTTGCGCTTGAGCGAGGCGTCCATGCGGGCCAGCCCGTACAGGGCGTGGTAGTAGTCGGCGAAGGAACGCCGGCCGCCGGCCGCCTGGTAATTGACGGTGTAGCCCCGGATCTTCTCCAGGGGATAGATCCCTTCCCTGGCCCGGTCCAGGGCCTGGACGTTGAAGTCCGTGGCGAAAAGGGTCGTCCGGTCGTAGACCCCCTCCTCCTCCAGCACGATGGCCGTGGAATAGACGGCCTCGCCCGTGGCGCAGCCCGCGACCCAGACCTTGGCAAAGGGATAGGTCCGCAGATAGGGCACGACCTTTTCCCGCAGGGCCAGGAAAAACCCGGGATCGCGGAACATGTCCGTGACGGTGATGGAGAATTCGCCGAGCACGGCGCTGAAAAACGCCGGGTCGCGCAAGACGCGCGGAATCAGCGCGGCCGCGTTCGCCGCTCCGGTCTGCTGCAGGAGCCGCCGCACCCGCCGCCGCATGGACGCCCGGGCATAGTGCCGGAAGTCGTGGCCGTAGCGCAGGAAAATGGCTTCCAGAAAAAGCGCCGTTTCCACGTCTTCCAGTTCCCGCTCGTCCATCCGCCTCTCCGGTCCCTCGGGGCCCGCCCCGCGCCATCCGCTTCCGAACCCGGGCAATCCCGGGCCCTGCCCTCGCCCGCATCCGCAAAACGCGCCATCCTCTGTTCGATGCGACGCCACCCTAGCGGCCGTAGAGCCAGACCCGCAGCAGGGACAGCATCTTGTCCACGTCCACGGGCTTGGACAGATAGTCGCTGGCGCCGGCCGCCAGACACTTCTCCCGGTCTTCCTTCATGGCCTTGGCCGTCAGCGCGATCAGCGGCAGCTCGGCGAACCGGGGCTGCTCGCGGATCCGGCGCATGGCCTCGTAGCCGTCCATGCCGGGCATCATGATGTCCATGACCACGGCGTCCACGCCCGGGTCGGCGTCGAGGACCTCCAGGGCCTTGCGGCCGTTGTCGGCCTTGAGGACCCGCAGGCCCTTCTCGGTCAGGACCTTGGACAGGGCAAACAGGTTGCGCATGTCGTCGTCCACGATAAGGACGGTCTTGCCTTCCAGGGCCGCGTCGCGGTTGTGCAGGTCTTGGAGCATGCGCTGCTTGGACTGGGGCAGGTCGCTGACCATGCGGTGCAGAAACAGGGTGATCTCGTCGAGGAGCCGCTCCTCGGACCGGGCCCCCTTGATGATGATGGAATCCGCGTGCCGGTACAGTTCCCGCTCCTCCTCCCGGGTCAGGTCCCGGCCGGTATAAACAATGACCGGCGGCACGAACACCCCCTTTTCCTCTTCCAGACGCTTGAGCAGGCTGAAGCCGTTCATGTCGGCCAGGCCGATGTCCAGGATCATGCAGTCGTAGCGGCGCTCGGCCAGGGCCGCCATGGCCCCGGCCCCGGTGTCCGCCTCGGTCACGTTCACGTCGAGATCGGCCACGAGCCTGCGGATGCCGGTCCGCAGGTCGGGATTGTCCTCCACCAGGAGCAGGTCCTTGACCCGCTTCTCGTTGATGGAGGCGATCTTCTCGAACGCCTGCTCCAGGTCCTCGCTGTCCACGGGCTTGTTGAGAAACCCTATGGCCCCCATGATCTGGGAGTCCAGGGCGTCGCGCGGCGCGTCGTGGACCGAGACCACGTGGACCGGGATGTGCCGGGTCTTGTGGTCGCGCTTGAGCGATCCGAGCACGGTCCAGCCGCTGATGCCGGGCAGCCGGATGTCCAGGATGATGCCGGCCGGCTGGTAACGTTCGGCCAGGGCCAGCCCCTCCTCGCCCGTGGCCGCGGCCACGGCTCTAAACCCCTTCTCCCGGGTCAGGCCGGCGATGATGCCCGCGAAATCCGGATCGTCCTCGATGATCAGGATGGTGGTGTCGCCGTCGGCAATGGCGTCGCGGTCGTCCGGGATGAAGGGACGGGGCGCGGCCGGGACCGCGGCCTCCCGTCCGGCCGGAACCGGGGCGTCAGGGCTGTGCGGGCTGTCAGGAACCTTCGCGGCCCATGGGTCGGCCGGACCGGGCGTGGCGGCCGGATCGCAGGCCAGGGCCTCGACCGGCAAAAGGAGGGTGAAGGTCGAGCCGCGTCCGGGTTCGCTTTCCAGGACGATCCGGCCGCCGAGCAGGCGGGCCAGTTCCCGGGTGATGGACAGGCCGAGGCCGGTGCCGCCGTACTGCCTGGAAGTGGAGCCGTCGCCCTGCTGGAAGGCCTCGAAGATGGCCTGGTGCTTCTCCGCCGGAATGCCGATGCCGGTATCGATGACGGAAAAGGCCACCAGGCCGCCCGGGGCGCAGTCCGGGCGGTGCGGCAGGACGGTTCCCTCGGGCCGGCGGATGCGCAGGGCGACCGAGCCGCGCTCGGTGAACTTCAACGCATTGGACACCAGGTTGCGCAGGATCTGCTCCAGCCGGCGGCGGTCCGTGCGGATGGTCCTGGGCAGCCCCTCCTCGAGACCGGTCTCCAGGGCCACGCCCTTGGCTTCGGCCACGTGTCCGAAATCCAGGCGAATGCTCTGGACCACGTCGGCCAGGGCCACCTCCTCGACGGTCAGCGACAGCTTGCCGGCCTCGACCTTGGACAGGTCGAGGATGTCGTTGATGAGGGTCAGGAGGTCCGCCCCGTTTTTGTAGATGATGCCCGCGGCCTCCACCTCGTCGGCGGACAGGCGGCCCGAGCCGTTGTCGCGGAGGTTGCGGGACAGCAAGAGCAGGCTGTTGAGCGGGGTGCGCAGCTCG
Organism: uncultured Desulfovibrio sp.; assembly: GCA_964539435.1. GTDB lineage: Bacteria > Desulfobacterota > Desulfovibrionia > Desulfovibrionales > Desulfovibrionaceae > Solidesulfovibrio. The sequence goes on along the minus strand of CAZIJE010000014.1, from coordinate 38,665 downwards.
TGGGACATGTTGGCCAGAAATTCCGACTTGTACCGGCTGGCGGTTTCGAGGTCCGCCGCCTTGCGCTCGACCTCGACCCGGGTCGCCTCCAGGGCCTTGTTCTTTTCTTCCAGCTCCTCGTTGAGCGCCTGCAGTTCCTCCTGCTGCTGCCTGAGCTCCTCCTCGGACCGCTGCAGGGTCTGGGCGTGCTCCTCCAGCTCCTCGTTGGAGGCCTTGAGCTCCTCCTGCTGTTCCTGCAGCTTCTGGGCCTGCTCCTGGGTCCGCTCCAGCAGTTCCCGAACCCGGGCCTGCTTGCGCAGGACGTCAAAGGTCACGGCCAGGGGCTCGGCCGCCCGGCGCAGGAACTCCACCGCCTGCTCCGGGATCTTCCCGCACGAGCCGATCTCCAGCACGCCCACCAGACTCCCCTGGTAGGCGAAGGGCAGGGCCAGGAAATGCCGGGGTTCGATGTCGCCAAACGAGGTGTTGACCCGCAGGCAGGCGTCCGGAACGTCGTCGACCAAAACCAGGTCCCCCTCCCGGACAGCCCGGCCCGCCAGGCCTTCGCCGACCGGGACCGGAAGCGTTGGCGCGCCCGCGCCCAGGGCGTAGCCGGCCTGAAACGACAGGCCGCCCGCGGCGTTTACAAGGTCCAGGGCCGCGGCCTGGGCGCCCAGGTAGGGGGTGAGGACCCCGAGGATCCGGTCGGCCAGGCGCGCGGGGTCGGTTTCCCCGGCCGCGCGGAGCGTGAGTTCGTGCAGGCCCGTCTTGATCCAGTCCGTGCGCGCATCCTGGTCCCGGGACGCGAGCAAGGCCTTGGTCATGCGGTTGATGGAACGGCCGAGGGTGTCGTGGTCGCCGGCCAGGACGACGCTCTGGTCCAGGTCGCCGGCGGCGATGGCCTCGGCCACCCGGGTCTTTTCCACCACATTGCGCTGCAGGTCCCGAAACGCCTCGGCCAGGACGCCGACCTCGTCCCGCTGATCGATCTCGATGGGAAAGGCCGTCTCCCCCCGGGCGATGCGCCGGGCGTAGCCCGTGATCTTCTCCAGGGGACGGGTGATGGACAGGGCCACGAGAAACGACAGGAGAAATCCGAAAACAACGGTGAGCCCGCCCCCCGTGACCATGGCGGTGTTGGCGTACTGCTGGAGATCCTCCATCTCCGACCGGCGTTTCTCCAGAAGCCGCCGTTCTTCCTGGCCGATGTCGTCCAGGGTGCGCCGCAGGGCGTCGTACAGGCGCACCCCCTGGCCCGTGGCCAGGAAATCCTCGATGGCCTGCTCGCCTTGCCGGCCGGCCGCGATCTCCCGGCGCAGGGCGATCAGGGGGTCGATCTGGCTTTCGATCCACTGCCGGGTCTGCCGGCGCAGGACCTCCAGGTTGCGCTGCTGCCCGGAATTGTCCTCCAGCAGCGCGCCCAGGGCGTCGAGGTCCACGGAAAGCCCGGCCCGACCCCGTTGCAGGGGTTCCAGGGCGCTTTCCCGGCCAGTGACCGCGAAGCGCATGGCCCCGGCCTCGATGTTGAGCAGGTCGCGGTGGATGATGTTGACCTTTTCCAGGCTTTCATAGGTATGGATCACCCACTCGCGGATGGCGACCATGCTGACGAAGGCGTGGTAGCACACGGCCAACAGGAGCATGAACAGCCCTATCTTGAGGGAAAACGCGACAATGAGCTTCCAGAGGGTCTTCAAGTTCTTCATGCGGCTGTCCTTGAAACCGGTGTCAACGGAGAATGCCTGGCTGGTATCCGAAAACCGCTCCCAGCGCCAGGACCGGGTCCGAATCACCGTTTGAGCAGTCGCCGCAGGTCGGCCAGGGGCAGGGTGTTCAAGACGTCACCGGGTTCGAGCCAGCCGCGCCGGGCCTGGTCCACGCCGTGGCGGACAAGCGCCAATTGGCCGGCGGCGTGGGCGTCGGTGGAGATGGCCACCCGAACGCCCAGGTCCTTGGCCCGCCGGGCATGGAGGTCGTTGAGGTCCAGGCGGTCGGGCTGGGCGTTTATTTCCACAAAGCAGCCGCGCTGGCGCGCCCCCTCCAGGACCCTGTCCATGTCCACCGCGTAGGGCTCGCGCTTGCCGAGCAGCCGGCCCGTGGGATGGCCGAGCACGTTCAGATACGGATTGTCCATGGCCCGCAGGAGCCGCTCGGTCTGGGCCTCGCGGGACAGCCGGAAGTGGGAGTGGACCGAGCAGACCCGGATGTCCAACCGGGCGAGCACCGCGTCCGGCAGGTCCAAGGACCCGTCTTCCAGGATGTCGGCCTCAATGCCTTTGAGGAGCGTCACGCCGCCGAGGCTGTCGTTGACCGCGTCGATGGCCTCCATCTGGGCCAGCAGCCTGTCCGCGTCCAGGCCCCGGACCATGGCCAGCCGCTGCGAATGGTCGGTGATGGCCAGGTACTCGTAGCCCCGGGCCCGAGCGGCCAGGGCCATGTCCCGGAGGGTGTCGCGGCCGTCGGTAAAATCCGAGTGGGCGTGCAGGTCGCCCCGGAGGTCTTCCGCCCGGACCAGGCGCGGCAGGGTCCCGGCCCGGGCGGCTTCGATCTCGCCTCGGTTCTCGCGCAGCTCGGGCTCGATGTAGCCCAGTCCGAACAGGGCGTAGATCTCCTCCTCGGTGCGGCCGGCGATCCGCTCGTCTCCCCGGAAGACGCCGTACTCGTTGACCTTGTAGCCCTGTTCGATGCCCAGGTTGCGCACGGCCAGGTTATGGGCCTTGGAGCCGGTGAAATAGTGGAGCGCCGCGCCGTAGCTCTCCTCCGGAACCACCCGCGCGTCCACTTGCAAGCCGGAACGCAGGAGGACCGTGGACCGGGTCGGTCCCTTGGCCAACACCTTGCGGACCTCGGCATAGCTGGCAAAGGCGTCCATGACCGCCCCGCTCTCCCGGCAGGTGACGAGGATGTCCAGGTCGCCCACGGTCTCCTGGCGACGGCGGTAGCTGCCCGCCACCACAACCCGCAGGACCTCGGGAATCCGTTGCAAAAACGACCGCAGGGCCTCGGCCAGGGGTTCGGCCTTGGCCAGGCCGAACCGGACCTGGTCGCCGCCTTGGGGCAGCCTGGCGATGGCCTCCAGGATGTTGGCTTCGGTCTTGGCCCCGAAGCCGGGCAGGCCCCGCAGCCTGCCGGCCGCCGCCGCCTGCCTGAGCCCCTCCACGTCCACGATTCCCAGGGCCTTGTGCAGGGCGCTGACCCGTCTGGGGCCGAGGCCGGAGACCTGGAGCAGCGCCTCCAGGCCCCGGGGCGTGCGCGCGGCCAGCTCCTCCAGGAGCGGCAGGGTGCCGGTCCTGACGATGGTCTCCATCTTGTCGGCCAGGTCCCGGCCCACGCCCGGCAGTGCGGCCAGGTCCCGGCCGGCCGCCACCATGTCGGCCACGTTTTCGCCAAGCGCCCCCACGGCCTGGCCGGCGTTGCGGTAGGCCCGGACCCTAAACGGGTTGGCCCCCTCGATTTCCAACAGATCGGCCACTTCCGCGAAAATGCGTTCGATGTCTGCGTTCAGGACGGCCATGCCTCCCCCCTTGCCGACGTCCGCGTCGGTCTTCCCAGCTTCGTTGTAGGGAAGGCCGGGCGTCGGTGTAAAGCGCCACGGGGAAGGAGGCAGGAGGGGAAAACGCCGGGGGGAGGGTTTAGGGCTGCGGCAGCAGGCATTCCGTGGAAAGCCGGACCGAGAGGAGCGTGCCGAACGCCTCGTCCGTCTCCAACAGAATCTCTCCTGAATGGGCCTCGACCAGGAGCTTGGCAATGTAGGTTCCAAGTCCCGTGCCGCCGGTCTTCTTGGAGGTCACGTACTTTTCGAAGAACCGGTCCCGGATCTCCCGGGGCACGGGAAGGGAATTGAGGATCTGCACGCGGATCGAGGACGGCTCGCGACAGAAAAAGACGTACACCTGGTCGCCCTCCGACGCTTCCACGGCGTTGCGCAGCAGGTTGGAAAACAGTTCGAACAGCAGGTAATAGTCGCCGCAGACGGCATAGCCCTGGCCGTCCGGTTGTGACCCGCCCAGATCATAGGTCACCCCGACCTTTCGCTGCTCGAGCTTTTCCCGCAGTTCCTGCTCGACCTCCCGAAACAAGGCGACCAGATCGATCGCGTCGAACTGTATCTCATAGGTCCTGTTCTCGATCTTATAGAGGTCCGAAGAGGAGCGGACCAGGCGCAGCATCCGCAGGGCGGACTTTTTCATGAGCTGATGGTAGAAGACGATGTCGTCCATGGACGACGCCTCGCCGTATTCCATGAGATCGAGCAGGGAGACAACGTTGCTCAGCGGACTCAGCAGGTCGTGGCGCACGATCCGCTCGACATCTTCCTTGAGCGCCTCCATCTGCTTTCTGCTGGTGATGTCCTCAACAACCAGCACGACCATGTTCCGCTGGGTGTTGGTGTCCAAATACCGCTTGCCCGACAGGGAGATCCACCTGGCCTGCTCGTCGCGGGTCGTCAGGACCGTCTCGGTGGAGTCGATGGTGTCGCCCCCGCCCGACTCGAAGGTCTCCCGCAGGATCTCCCGAATCCGGGCGAAACGCTTGACCGAGGCCAGGTCCCGTCCCAGCAGTTCCTGGCGGGAAAAGCCGCTGATCTCCAAAAACTTGGCATTGAGATCGAAAATGACGCCGTCGGCCGCCACCAGAATGCCCACTTCGCTGTTGTTGAAAACCGCGTTGAAGTACTTGACCTGGTTTTCCATCGCCAGAGACTGCCGCCGCAGGTTCTTATTGCTGTCGTCAAGACTCTTCAGATAGAATTTATACGGTTCGTTGATGCCGGTGGCGATCAGGGCCCTGTACATGGTGTAGAAGGAAAATATCTTGAAATAGTGGCCCACCAGGTTGGAGAAGCCGTAGTTGTCCACGTAAAAGGTGAAGGCCAGTTCGGAAATGATGGTAAACAGGATCGAAAGCTGCATCAGGCGATAGACGTCGGCTGAAAAAAGTTCCTTGTGCCTGGACAACAAAAAGAGGCTCAGAAAGAGGATGCCGCAAATGCCGTACTCGCTGTAGACCTTGAAATCGGTCAACCCATCCCCTTCCACGAAACAGACCGGGAAATTCTTCCAGTACAGGACAGACGCGACGACCAGGACGGTTGCGGCCGCGTACAGGCAAAAAACCGTGTTGCCATGCAGCCGCTCCTTCAGCCTGGCGGCGTAAAAGCCCAGGCAAAGCGTCATGGCTTCCATGGACCGCGCCGCGATCCAAACCTGGTTGGCATAGTAATCGTAATCGGAAAAGATCCCCATGCCTTTGTAGGTCATGGTGTGCAGCAGATCCAGCAGACCGACAAACAGATAGGCGATGGAGATAAAGACGAGATAGTTGTTGTGTATGGTCGTCCTGAGGTTCCAGCCGATGCAAAATATGCACATGGCTATGGAAATGCTGTAAAATTCGGCCAGGACATGAAACAGCAGATAATTGTACAGGCTGGACAAGTACAGAAGAACCAGCGCTGTCGTTGCGCCCGCAATATCGAAAACGGTAAAGTGAACGCTCCGGCGGTTGGTCATACCGTCGTTTCTCCGGGTCACGGGCCGTCGGCACCCCACCCGTTATGATCCTAATGTTTTTCGTTCGGTGCTTCGGACAGGAATCGGAAGACGTATCTTGAGACTTCCCTGATGTCAAAGTCGCATCGCATCCCTCACAAATGACGAGCCCGGCTCCGTGCCCGTAACCGGACGCCCCCCGCAACCTGGCGGATATCCAGACCGAGCACGGCTCTTCCCCGGCCCGACGGCGCCCATTCCGGCAACCGACACCGCCCCGCAGCTCGGAAGCACAAGCTTCTGGAACTTATCTCCATGCAACGTGACGAATTTATAGAAAATAACGCCATTTCTTCCTTGCAAGACGATGCAAACAACCTGACTTTTCGACAAGAGACGCTTGCTACATCCCGGCAACCAGAATAAGGAAAGAGACTAGAAAGGAGGTCTTAGGAACATGAAAATCTTCATTTTGCCCCTACTGGTGGCCATGGCCTTGGTCGCGGGATGCAAGGGTTCCGACGAGCGCGCCAACCAGCCCGGCAAGTCGACGCCGTCCCAGCAGCAGTCGCCTCCGGCCACGCCCGCGCCGTCCAATCCGTCCACTCCGTCAAGCCCGACCACGCCGACCAGCCCGTCGACGCCTTCCGGTTCGCCGACCCAGGCCCCCAGCGGGTCCTGATCCGGCCGGGCCGGACAACCGACCACCCGGCCCGCCGCCTGCCCCGGCCGCCTTGACGGCCGAGGCAGGCGGCAAACCTCCAAAATGGAGACGGAGGCCCCAGGGGCATGGTCGGACAGGCGCGTTCAGTTCATTTAGAAAGGCTCGAAATCCTTCGCCTCCCGGTCATCCTCCCGAACGACGATACGGGCGCCGCCATTGCCGCCTCGCCCCGGGACGTGGAGCGCCCCGGCGGCCGGCATGGCCCTTGGCCCGGCCAAACGGACGGCGGACGACGGCTGCAACCGCGAAGGGAGGTCGTCGCCCGGAGGGAGCAGGAAAAAAGCGCTTGTCTGCTGCAGCTGCGAGGCCTGGGCCGAAAGCTCCTCGGACGTGGAGGCGATCTGCTCGGCGGCCGCCGCGTTCTGCTGGATCACCTGGTCGAGCTGCTGCAGGGCCTGGTTGACCTGGCCTGCCCCCTGGCTCTGCTCCTGGCTGGCGGCATTGATCTCCTGCACCAGTTCCGCCGTCTTCTGGATGTCCGGCACGAGCCGGTCCAGGAGTTGGCCGGCCTTTTCCGCGATTTCCGTGGACCTGGCGGCAAGGCCTGTGATTTCGGCCGCCGCGTGCTGGCTCCGTTCGGCCAGCTTGCGCACCTCGGCGGCCACCACGGCGAAGCCCCGGCCGTGTTCTCCGGCCCGGGCGGCTTCCACGGCGGCATTGAGGGCCAGCAGGTCCGTCTGCCGGGCGATCTCCTCGATGATGGAGATCTTGCCGGCAATGGCTTTCATGGCGTCCACGGTCTGGACCACGGCCTCGCCCGACGAGCGGGCGTCGGCCGCGGCCGTCAAGGCGATGCGTTCGGTCTGCCGGGCGTTGTCCGCCGTCTGAACGATGCTCGCGGCCATCTGCTCCATGGCCGAGGAACTCTCCTCCACGGCCGCGGCCTGTTCCGTCGAGCCCTGGGACAGGGAAGCCGACGAGGCGCTGAGATGCTCGCTGCCCGAGGCCACGTTGACCGAGCCGGCCTGCACTTCCCGAATGACGGCGCTGACCTGGCTGAGCATCTTCCCGAGCGCGGCCATGAGCCGGTCGGCCGGATCGCGCGGCGTGACCGTCACGGCCAGGTCGCCTTGGCTGAGCCTCCCCATGACCGCGGCCACGTCCTTTTCCGCCTGGACCAGCCGTTCCATGCCGGCCAGCAGGACGTCCCGCTCCGACCGCCTGGCCACGGCCACGTCCAGATCCCCGATGGCCAGCTTCTGGGTCAGGGCCGCGATGGACCGCTCGGCCTGGACCAGGGCCGCCAGGGACCGCAGCAGCACGTCCTTGTCCGACCGTTCCGTCACGGCCACCTCGAGGTCGCCCTGAGCCAGCTTGGTCACGGCCTCGGCCACCGCGGTCGAGGACTGGACCATGGTCCGCATGGCCTCGTAGATGCTGTCCGGATGGGCAGCCTGGTGGAACGGCAGGGACAGGTCGCCCACGGCCACCTGCCTGGCCATGGCCGCGATCTCGTCCGGCTCGCCCCCAAGCTTGCGCAGCACCCCGCGCACGATGAGAAATCCGGTCACCACGGCAAAAAGGGCCATGAACCCGGTCAGGGAGATGATCACGAGACGCGACCGCTCGAAGAGTTCCTTGGAGGCCCGGTTTTTCTCCTGGGCGTACCCAAGGTTCATTTCGGTCAGCTTGTTGATGAACTCACGCATGAACTCGAACTTTTCCGACGCCTCGCCCTTTGACAGGGCAATGGCCTCGGTCGTGGCCGCTGCCGTGTCCTGAAGCCGCAGGGCCACGGCCTTGGCCGATACCCCCTCCCATTGGCGCATGGCCTGGTCGAACTGCACGGCCATCTGCCTTTCCTCGGCCGTGGTGGCCAGGGCCGTGAACGATGCGAACCGGTCCTTGGCCTGCTTCAGGTTGACCGTGTAGGCCTCCTGGAGCTTTTTGAACGCATCCGTGCCCACCTCGCTAAAAAGCATGGTCCGCTCGGCCACGAGCAACTGGTGGAGGTCCCGGTCCGCCTCGATCAGGAAGTCCACGCTCGGCAGGAAATGCGAAAACAGGGCATCCAGATTGTCGCTGATGGTCCTGGCGGCGTGGTACCCGGTGTACCCCACCGCTGATATCGCCAGGACCAGGATGGCGTAACTGGCGGCAAGCCTGAAGCTGAGTCTCTGGAAAAGGTTCCTGGACCGCGGCATGTCTCTGTCCTCCTCTCCGTATGCGGGTTGGGGATGCCGGGCCGCAGTCCGACGGCCAAAGCGGTGGCGCTTACGGCACGGCATCTGGATGCGGGAAACGGGAAAGACGCACGTCCGTGCGAGGAAGACGGAATTCCTTTTTCCCAGAGTCCATGCACACTATGCCAGCCAGCTTGGAATGAAAAGCGGCCAGGTCGTGCAAGACTGTCGGAACGCGAAGGGGAAAAAGCTGTGCCGGGAGCGCTGGACCGTCCGGCATGACAGCCGCAGCGCAGGCGCACGCTCAAATCCGTTTTCAGGCGCACCGTCGTCACCGGACTTTTTCTGAAATTGGCAAGAGAGCATGCTCTCTGATGCGGCCGTGTCGCATCCTCTACAGCGGACCAACTGCACTATCGCCCCGTGCCCCGCCGTTCCACAGGCGAACATATCTTAAAAACCGCTTTCGGGCTCTGGGGGAGCATTGCGATCCCTTGTCCGATGTTGTTCGAAATTCGCTCTATCGAATACCAAGAATCGGCCGATAATGCCTCGCCACGGCCTCTCTCTTTGTCGTTCGCCCAAGAATTTTCAACCAGAGTATTGCTCGCAACGCGACAAGCGTGGTACAAAAACATTCCATGCCCAAGTGAAGACGATTTCGAGCAATCTCTCTGAAATGGTTCCGTTTTTCGAGAACCGACAACATTTTATGGCGGACGCACCCATGAACATACGGGCGGCCACGGGATACAGCGGCGCGCGCGACGCGGCCACGGCCGGGCGGGAGGCCGCCTCCGGGGCCGTGGCCGGCCTTGGCGGCGAACGCCCCGCACTGGTCCTGGTTTTCACCAAGCCGGACCATGACCTGCCGGCCCTGCTGGCCGGGGTCCGGTCCGCCGCGCCGGGCGCGTCGGTGCTCGGCGCAACGGGCTCCGGCGAGATCGTGGCCGGGCAGTATCTAGGTCTCGGTTTCGGCGTGGCCGTCATGGCCCTGACGGCCGGCGACTACCGGTTCGGCCTGGCCTCGGCCGGCCGGATCGGCGACGACCTCGGCCGGGCCGGACGGGACCTGGCCCGCCGCAGCCGCGAGGCGGCCGGACCGGCCGCCCACGGCCTGATCCTGCTCCTGGCCGATTCCCTGCTCGGCGACTTCCAGCAGCTCATCGAGGGCATCTACCGCGTCACCGGACCCAGGGTGCCGGTCATCGGCGGCGCGGCCGGGGACGAGCAGCGGTTCGTCGCCACCTATGTCTTTCATGACGACACGGTCATCGAACAGGGCGCGGCCTGTCTCTGGATCGCCAGCCAGCGGCCCTTGACCGTGGTCACCCGGCACGGCTGGGAGCCGCTCGGCGCGCCGCTGCTCGTCACCAGGGCCGCCGACGCCCTGATCCACGACCTCGGCGGCCGGCCGGCGGCCGACGCGTACGAAGAGGAGCTCGGCTTCGGCCCCGGGGAACTGCGGCCCGAAATTTTCTGGAACCACTCGCTGCACCATCCCCTGGGCCTGCTGCAACCCGACGGCTCGTATGCGATCCGGGTGGCCCGGGCCCGGACCGACGACGGCGCGCTGCGGATCATCGGCTGCTGTCCCCCGACCGGAAGCGCGGTCCAGGTCATGCGCGGCGACGCCGACGCCCTGCTCTCCATCGTCCCCGGCGTGGCGCGGCAGGCCCTGGACGCCAATCCCCGGGCCCGGGCGCTCCTCGCCTTCAGCTGCGCCGCCCGGGCCACCATCTTCAAGGACCGCGCCGCCGAGGAGCCCCGCCTGCTCCAGGAGGCGGCGGGCGGCGTGCCGTGCTTCGGCTTTTACTGTTGCGGTGAGTTCTCCCGCACCACCAGCGTGCTCGGAACCCACAACGCCACACTTACCGCCGTGGCCCTCTGACCATATCCATGGAAGAAACCGGACAACACGCCACCGAAACCGATCCCGAGGTAGGACGAGGCCTCTCCCGCCTGCCGGCCAGCCGCGACAAGGTCGTGGAAGCCGCCAGGACCGCCCTGCGCGACACCACCTGCCTCACGCGGCTCCTGACCCTGCTCGGCGACAAGGCGCCGCTGCCCGATCTGCTCGAACGGACCCTGGCCGCCCTTTCGGAACTGTTTTCCGCGGACATCGCCGTGCTCCTGGACCCGGGCGGCTCCGGGCTCTTCACCCCCCTGGCCGCCGTGGGCCTGCCCGAGGATATGGGCGACCGGCCGTTCCCGGCGGACCCGGAAGGCCCCGTGGCCACGGCCCTGCGGACCGGCGCGCCCCTGGCAAACGACGCCGCGGACCCCCATTTCCCGGACGTCCTGCGGGACCTGGGCGCGGTCACCGCCGTCTGGACGCCCATGGTCCATGAACGGACCGCCCGGGGCCTGCTGCTCCTGGCCCGATGCCGGGCCGTTCCGTTCTCCGCGGCCGAGACCTCGCTGCTGCCGGTCCTGGCCCACCGCATCGGGCTGACCCTGGAACAGGCCCAGTGCAGCGTCCAGTTCGAGCGGATCATCCAGGCCGGCCACGCCATTGCCGCCTCCCCGGACCAGAACTCGGTCTGCGACGCCATTGTCCGCCGGTTTCCGGCCATCCCCGGCGCCCAGGCCGCCGCCCTGGTCCTGCCCGGATCCTCCGGACTCCGGTGCGTTGCCCTGTGGGGCGTGGCCCCGGCCTGGTCGCAGCCGGCCGTCCGGCTGGCCCGGACCTTGCTCGCCAGGCAGGGCCTGGAGATCAACTGGCCCTATGCCGTATCCGACCTGTCCGCCGGCGGCTTCTCCCAGGCCCCCCACGCCGGCCCGGCGGTCCGGGCGGTCCTGGCGGTCCCGGTCCGGTGCAAGACCGGCGAGGCCGGCGTGCTCTTCGCCCTGCGCTTCACGGCCACGGACTTCACGTCGCACTCCTTGCAGGCAGCCCAGCTCTACGCGGCCCAGGCCACGGTGCTCCTGGACAACGCGGCCCTGTACGAGGCCTTGCGCGACGAACTGGCCGAACGGACCCGGGCCGAGGAACGGCTCACGCAGGCCAAGGAGGAGGCCGAGCAGGCAAACCGGGCCAAAAGCGCCTTCCTGGCCAACATGACCCACGAGATCCGCACGCCCATGAACGCCATCCTGGGCCTGACCTACCTGATGCTCAAGACTCCGCTCTCCGACCAGCAGCGCAAGTATCTCGAACAGGTCCGGCTGACCGGCGGCCTGCTGCTCAGCATCATCGACGAGATCCTCGACTTTTCCAAGATCAGCGAGGACAAGCTCCGGATCGAACGGATTCCCTTCGCCCTGGCCGAGATCCTCGACAGCCTGCAGGGGATGATCGCCCACCAGGCCGCGGCCAAGGGCCTGGCCTTTCGCGTGGACGTGGCGGACGACGTGCCGGCGGTCATTGTCGGCGATCCGACCCGGCTCAAGCAGATCCTGCTCAACCTGGCCTCCAACGCCGTCAAATTCACCCGGCAGGGCGAGGTGGCCGTGGCCGTGGCCGCGACGGACCGGAGCCAGGGCGAGGTCCGGCTGCGCTTCCGGGTCCGGGACACGGGCGTCGGCATGACGGCCGAGGAAATCGCCCGGCTTTTCACGCCCTTCTCCCAGGCCGACGCCTCCACGACCCGGTGCTTCGGCGGCACGGGCCTGGGACTGGCCATCAGCCGCCGGCTGGCCGAGATGATGCACGGCTCCATCGACGTCCAGTCCGAGCCGGACCAGGGCAGCACCTTCACCTTTTCGGCCGCGTTCGAGGTCAAGGAGGCCACGCCCTGGCCCCGGGCCGTTGCCGCCGCCACGCCTCCGGGGAGCGAGGCGGCCCCGCCTCCGCCCCGCCCCCGCCACCCGGACCACACGGGCCGGAAGGCGCGGGTGCTCCTGGTGGACGACAACGCCATCAACCTCGAAGTCGGCCTCGCCCTCCTCGACGCCGCCGGGTTCGCCACCGGGACCGCCCGAAACGGCCAGGAGGCCGTGGCGGCCCTGGAGCACGATCCGACGGGCTTTGCAGCCGTGCTCATGGACGTGCGGATGCCGGTCATGAGCGGCTACGAGGCCGCCCGCGCCATCCGGGACCGCCTGGGGCTGGCCGATCTGCCGATCATCGCCCTGACCGCCCACACCGACCCGGCCGAGCGCCAGCGGTGCCTGGAGGCCGGCATGAACGACTACCTGACCAAGCCCGTGGCCCCGGAACGGCTCATGCGCGTTCTCGGCCAGTGGCTGGGAACGGACAGGCCGGCCGGCCCGCCGCCCCGGAAAGCGGCCCCGGGCGGCTCCGGCCTGCCGGAGATTCCCGGGGTGGACGTGGCCGAGGGGATGCGCCGGGTCCAGGGGAAAGCGCCGTTTCTGGCCAAGCTCCTGCGCATGTTCGTCACGGTCTACGCCCCGCTTCCGGACCTCCTGCGCGCCCTGCTCGAAGACGGCGACCTGGAGCGGATCGGCTTCCACCTCCATTCCCTCAAGGGCGGGGCCTCGGTCCTGCCGGCCCGGGACATCGCGGACGCGGCCCACCGGATCGGCCGGCTGCTCGCCGACATCACGGCCGGGACCGCCGACGGCCGCGACCGGTTGCCGGAACTGCTCGAAGACCTGTCGGCCAGGCTGCGCCGGACCGTGGCCGGAATCGAAGAGGCCCTGCCGGCGCTCTCCGACCCTGGGCCAGGAACGGCCGGAACGGGGTCCGCTCCCTCTCCCGGTGCCAAGGAAAGCCCTTGACAAAACTGCAATAGAACGCTAACAAGCTGTATCAATTGAATTTATCTTTTTCTTCTCCGCTGTCCGCCGTGACTTCGCGGCGGATGGGGGAAAAAGTTTTGTCTTTTCAACAAAACCGTGTAGTCTCTGGGCACAACGGCAACCGACAGCCACGGAACGGACGGAAACCGCAACGACAGGAACATGCCTAATTTCTCGAAGTTCATCCGCCTGACGGCGCGCGTCGGCCTTGCCCCGATTCCGGCCCTTCTCCTGGCCCTCGCCCTGTCCGCCTGTTCCGACGTCAAGGTCCTGGAACACAAATCCGCAGCCCTGAGCCCTCCGACCCCGGCCGAGGCTTTCAACCCCATGGACGGCCCGTACGTCATCGGCGTCGGCGACGAGATGACCATTTCCGTGTGGACCAACACGGACCTGCAGCGCAAGGTCAAGGTCGACCCCTGCGGCTCCATCGACTATCCGCTGGTCGGCCAGGTCAAGACCTTCGGCATGACCGTGGACCAGCTGCGGGCCCAGTTGGAGGGCCGGCTGGCCAAGTACATCATCGATCCCAGGGTGGACATCAGCCTGACCGAATTCAGAAGCCTGAGCGTCTTCGTCCTCGGCGAGGTCAAGACTCCGGGCGCGGTGTCCCTGCAACGCTACATCACGCCCCAGGAGGCCATTGCCGCGGCCGGCGGCTACACCGAGGCCTCGCGCAACGATTTCGCCATCATCCTGCGCCGCGACCCCAAGGAGAACACGCTCAACGGCATTGCCGCCAACCTCGGCCTGCGCGGCAAGGACCAGAAGGCAATGGTGCTGCGCGGCGGCGACATCGTCTACGTCCCCAGAAGCGGCATTTCCGGAGTCGAAACCTTCATGCAGCACATCACCACCCTGGTCAATCCGCTGGTCAACGTCGGCCGCGGCCTTGTCATGGCCCCCGACGTGGTCAACGTCTTAAACGGCTCGGCCTTCAAGCCGGTGCAGAACACCACCCAGGTCAGGACCGCCAACAGCGCCCAGGCCATCATTCCGGCCCAATAGCGATGGGGAAAAAGATCCTTTTCGTCCAGGCCTGGCTTGGACGCGAGCAGCGGTATTATCCGTTTCCCATCGGCCTGGCCTCGGTGGCCGCCCGGCTGGTCGGCGACCACGACGTCAGGGGTTTCGACCCCAACGTCCACGCCGACCCCATGCCTGCCCTGGCCCGGCTGGTCGCGGAGTTCGCCCCGGACGTGGTGGGCGTGTCCCTGCGCAACATCGACTCCACCAACTATTTCGACCCCTGTCTCTTTTTCCCGCCGTTCACGGAAACCGTCCGGACCGTGCGCCGCCACGCGCCAGAGGCCGCGATCATTGCCGGCGGGTCCGGATTTTCCCTGTTTCCCGAGGCCATCATGCGCCGGGTTCCGGAGATCGACCTCGGCCTGTACCTCGAGGGCGACATCCGCCTGCCCCAGCTGGTCGCGCGCCTGGACGACCCGGCTTCGGTGCCGGGCGTCTACTTCCGCCGGGACGGGGAGCCGGTCTTTTCCGGGGCCCCGGACCACGACCCGTTCTGCGACGACTGGCCGCATCCGGCCTGGGACATCTTCGACCTCGAACCCTACCGCCGCATCCCCTTTTCCATGGGCGTGGAGACCAAGCGCGGCTGCGCCTACCGGTGCGTCTACTGCTGCTACTATCTCCTCAACGGCCGCCGCTACCGCCTGAAGTCCCCGCAACGGGTGGTGGAGGAGATCCGCGAGCTGCAAAAGCGCGGCTTTGCCTCCATCCACTTCACGGACTCGGTCTTCAACGTGCCGACCGGCCACGCCATGGCCATCCTGCGGGCCATGGCCGCCCAGACGCCCGGCCTGCGGTGGAACGCCTACCTGAGTCCCGAGGGCATCACCGACGAGTTCGTGGAACTGGCCCTGTCCATGGGCCTGACCGTCTTCGGCTGCTCGCCCGACACCTACGGCGACGCGGCCCTGGCGGCCATGGGCAAGAACATGGGCGTGGCCGAGATCGAGCGGGCCGTGGAGGTGATCCGGCGGCATCCGCCGGCCGAGTTCGGGGCCAACTTCTTCGTCAACGGCCCGACCTACACCTACCGCACCCTCCTTTCCATCCTCCGCTTCGGCCTGTGGGCCAAGCTGCGGCTGGGGCGGCAGTACAGCCTGCTGCGCCTGATCAAGGCCGGCTACATCCGCATCGAGCCCGGCACGTCCATCGCGGCCCTGGCCCGGCAGGAAGGCGTCATCGCCCCGGACGACGGCCTGCTGCCCGAGACCCTGGCCGACTTCCGCAAGACCTTTTACATCAATGCCAACCTCAGGGCCTTCAACGCCGTCTACATGCCGCTTAAGCACCTGGCCAGACGCCTGCACGTCCTGCTCTTCCGGCGGGGGAAAAATGCCTGATTTCAAGGGACAGGTCCTCGGCGACCCCTTCCTGGCCGCCGGGACCGCGCCGGTCGCGCCGCGTCCCGCGCCGCCGACCTCGCGCCGCAACCGCGACGCCCTCAAGTCCGCCGTCCTGGACCTCGGCCTGTGGACCCTCTATTTCCCCCTGCGCGGGCTGCTGCGCCGCCTGCCCGTGCCGGTCCGGGAGCGGATCGGCGACCTGTGCGGCGACGCCCTGTTCCGCCTCAAGGCCGGGGAGCGCGAGGCCCTTTTGGCCTGCGCCCGGGGCCTTGTCGGCGCAAACGGCCACGACGCCTCCGGCCGGGCAAGGGCCGTCGCCCAAGGAGGCCTTCGCCTTTTCTGCAAGCGCCAGCTCGAAATCCTCTGCTCCCAGTCCATCGACGCCCGCTATGTGGAGCGAAACGTCGCCTTCGAGGGCCTGGAGCACCTGGCCGGGGCCCTGGCCCAAGGCCGAGGCGTGGTGGCCGTCACCGCCCATTTCGGTCCGTTTCTCTTCGGCGCCGTGGCCCTTGGCGTCCTCGGCTTCCCCGTCACCCAGCTGACCGGCCCCCGGCGCGACACGCGCCTGTCGCCGGTCCAGGCCCGGGTGGCCGAGGCCAGGAACAAGATGGTCGAGGCCCTGCCCCTGGCCGTCCTGGAACTGGGCAGCCACCTGAAGACGGTGTTCCGCCTCCTGCGGCAAAACGGCATCGCGGTCCTGGCCTTTGACGGCCGGGAGAGCAAGGAATTCGAGCAGGTCGCCTTCCTGGGCCGCGTGGCCAGCTTTTCCCCGGGCCCCTTCAAGCTGGCCGACCGGACCGGGGCCGCGGTCCTGCCCCTTTTCACCTACCGGGAGCCGGGCGGCCGGACCCGGGTCGTCCTCGGCCCGGCCATGGACCTGCCCCGCGACGCCGACGGCCGGCTCGACGCCCGGGCAGCGGTCCAGGACTTTGCCCGGCGCTTCGAAGGGCACGTGGCCGCCCGGCCCGACCACTTCGTGACCACGCTCCTCAACATGGACCGCGACATCCGGCTGGGAATCGTCAAAACCCCCATTTTCGAGTCCAAGCCGTGACACGGCCCTGTCCGCGCGCCACGGCGCGGCCCGTCGCCCCGGGACCGGTCGCGCCGGCCCCTGTCCGCCCCACCGCCACCCCAGCCCTCCGGAGGAAACGGCCATGCCTCCCCGCGTAGTCGTCATCGGCATCGACGGCGCCTGTTTCGAGCTTCTGGACCCCTGGATGGAGCAGGGCCTGTTGCCAAACCTGCGCCGGGTCTTCAGCCAGGGCGCGCGCGGGCCCCTGGAGGCCACCATCCCCATCAACAGCGCCCCGTCCTGGACCTCCTTCGCCACGGGCGTCCGTCCGGACAAGCACGGCATTTTCGGTTTTTTCCGCCTGGGCCACAGCCGGGAGGGCCGGGTCTTCCACAACGCCTCCTACCGCAAGGCCCCGCCGTTCTGGAGCCTGGCCTCGGCCAAGGGCCACCCCTGCGGCGTGGCCAACGTGCCCCTGACCTATCCGCCGGACGCCATTGACGGGTACATGATCTCGGGCATGGACGCCCCGCCGAGCGCGGGGCCCCGGTGCATGCGGCCCGAAAGCCTCTACGGCGAGCTCGAGCGGGCCGTCGGCCCCTACGTGGTCGAGCCGGACATCGCCACAAGGGTCGTCCTGCGCACGGACAAGGAGCGCGAGGCGTTCATCGACACCATCGCGGCCGTGGAAAAAAGGCGCTTCGCCCACTTCGACCACCTGGCCGGGACCCTGGACGTGGACGTGCTGGTGGCCGTGACCACGGCCACGGACCGGCTCATGCACCGCTTCATGTGGTACCTGGACCCGCAGAGCCCCGGCCGGGGCGCGCCCGGGTTCGACCGGATCCGCGACAAGTGCATCGAGGTCTTCCGCATGGCCGACGACTTTGTCGGCCGGATGCTGCCCCTGACCGAAACCGGGGCCACGCTGCTCGTGGTCTCGGACCACGGCTTCCGCTCCATCGCGGACAAGGGCATCAGCATGCAGGGGTGGCTCCACGGCCAGGGCTGCCTGGAATTCGCCGGGCCGGCCGGACCCACGGGCTCCTGCGCGGCCTCAAGCACCGGATCCGCCGCATGCTTCCGGAAGACGTCTTCCTGTCCCTGCGCTTCCGGTTCGAGGGCGTGATCCGCCACATGAACAGCTACGAGCGCTACGGCGACATCGACTGGGCCAGGACCCGGGCCTACAGCGACGACGAGCTCGACGCCCTGAGCAGCGTCTGGATCAACCTCAAGGGCCGCGAACCCGAGGGCGTCGTGGAGCCGGGCGAGGCCTACCACGCCCTGCGCGAGGACCTGCGGGCCAGGCTCCTGGCCCAGGCCGACCCCATGACCGGCGCGTCCATGACCGAGGCCGTGTACCGGCGCGAGGAGCTTTTCACGGCCGCCTACGCGGACCTGGCCCCGGACCTGATCGTCCAGTGGCGCGAGGGCTACTCCCCGCATCCGCGCCGCAACCCGCCGGGATCGAGCGACTTCTGCTTTCCCATGGACCGGGAAAAACTCCTGCCCCTGGCCAGCGGCGAGCACTCCCGCTACGGCGTCTTCGGCGCGTTCGGCCCCTCGGTGCGCCCCGGCGCGGCGGTCGCGGGCGCGCGAATCATCGACCTGGCCCCGACCATTCTCGGGCTCCTGGACATGCCCGCGCCGGACCACATGGACGGCCGGGCCCTGGCCGAGGTCTTCACCCCCGGGACCCTGGCCGCGACCACGGCCGGGCCGTCGGACCTCCCGTCCGGGCCCGCCGGCGACGAGCAGGCCTTTTCCGACGAGGAGGCCGGGGAGATCGCCGAGCGGCTCAAAAACCTCGGCTACATGTGATGGCCGCCCCGCGCGAAAGCCGGGCCATGGCCCGTAACACCGTCCTTCTGCTCCTGGCCAGCGGCATCGACGCCCTGTCGAGCCTGGGCGTGGCCATGGTGGCCGCCCGCTACCTCGGGCCGGAAGGGTTCGGCGAGTTCACCTTCATCCGGGTCTACGGCCTGGTGGCCAGTCCGCTGATCGCCTGGGGGACCTGGAGCGTGCTGATCCGGGACGCGGCCCGGGAACGGGACCAGGCCGGAGCCCTGCTCATGGCCGCCCTGGCCCTGAACGCCCTCGGCGCGGTCCTGGTCATGGCCGCGAGCCAGGCCGCGGTGTCCGTCTTCGGCTTCGTCTCGCCCGGCTGGCGGCCGGATTTCATGGTCGGCCTGGCCTCCCAGGCCATTCTGGCGGCCGAGGGCTCCATCATGGCCGTCTTCGTGGCTGAGAACCGGGTCCTGGCCCAGACCATGGCCATCGCCACGGGCCGTGGCCTCCAGGTCGTCCTGTGCCTTGGCGCGGCCCTGGCCGGCCTGCCCCACGTCATGCTCTTCTGGGCCCAGCTCGCCTCCAGCGCCCTGGCCGTGGCCCTGGCCCTGGCCTACTGCCACCGCCGCATCGTCCGCCTCCCCCTGGCCGTGGATGGCCGCCGGATGCTCGGTCTCCTGCGGGAGAGCTTTTCCGTGGGCATGGCCACGCTGTTGACCCTGGGCTACACCTTTGCGGCGGTCTTCGTGTTCAACTGGGCCCAGTCCATGGTCCAGCTGGCCCTGTTCCAGGCCGGACAGCGGCTGATCACTTCGCTGATGACCGCCATCCGGTCGTTCATGACCGCCGCCGCCCCGGCCATGGCCCGCCTGGCCGGTCCGGGCGGGGACCCGGCCGCCTTTCGCCGGCTGGTGGCCACCTGCGTCAAATACATCCTGGTCCTGACCGTGCCGGTCAGCGTGTTCCTGGCGGCCGAGGCCGACACCGTGCTGACCCTCCTCTACGGCGACCGGTACGCCGGCGGCGCCGCGGCCCTTTCGGTCATGGCCTGGATGCCGCCGCTGCTTTTCCTCAACCGGCTCCTGGAGACCGCGCTCATTTCCATGGGCCGGCAGCGGACCCTGGTCAACGGCAACGTCCTGGCCCTGACCGTCGGCGTCACGGTCAGCGTGCTCGCCATCCCGCGTCTCGGCAGCCTGGGCGGGGCGCTGGCCTACCTCGCCTCGGGAATCGGCATCTGCCTGGCCAACGGCTTTTTCGCCCGGGCCGCCTTTGCCCCGGCCCAGGCCGTCCGGGCCGCCCTGGGGCCGGTCCTGTGCGCCGGGGCCGTCCTCGGCCTGCCCGGCCTTCTGGTCCCGGACCTCAACCCCCTGTGGTACGTCCCCCTGGGCCTGGCCTACCTGGCCGCCCTGGTGAAGGGAGGCGTCCTCGGCCGGGAGGAGCTGCGCTTCCTGGCCGACCTGATCCGCCGGCGCGGCCCCCGTCCGCCCCTGCATCATCCCGTGCCCTCGGGCCGGACCGAGGGCAGGCCGTGACCGGGCAGGCGGCGGAATGTGCGGTTTCCCGGGCCGCCCGGGCCGGCGCGCCCGTTCCGAGGAGGTTCCGGTGCCGCGTCTGAAAAACCTGCTCCTCGTCGCCGCCTCCCTGCTGGCGGCCCTTTTTTGCCTGGAACTGGCGGCGCGGTCGTTTTTCGCCCCCCTGCCCGTGGTCGCGGACCCGGTCCTCGGCTACCGCCGGGTGCCGGGCATGGCCCTGGTCTATGACGCGGAAAACGACCACCCGGTCCGCTCGGTCTTCAACCGGCAAGGCTTCCGGGGGCCGGATTTCGCCCCGGACAAGACGCCGGGCCTGTTTCGGGCCGTGGTCGTCGGCGACAGCTTTGTCGAGTCCGACGCCGTGGAGACGGAACGGCTCTTCACCCGCCTGGCCGAGGACCTGGTCAACGCCGGCAAGGAGCGCCGGGTCGAGGTCCTCAACTGCGGCGTGTCCGGCTACTCTCCGGTCCAGGAGTTCCTGCTCCTGCGGGACACGGCGCTCGCCTACCGGCCGGACGCGGTCTACTGGTTCTTTTTTCCGGTCAACGACATCGAGGACATGGCCGCCCGGACCGCCATGTCCAAAAACAAGCCCTTCGCCTCCCTGGGCCCGGACGGCAAGGTCGTCTTCGATTTTTCCTTCGCCGAGGGCCGGCGCTACCGGCTGAAGGCCGCGGCCACGGCCCTGCGGCGCGAAAGCGCGCTGGCCAACCTCCTCTACGAGCGCCTCTCCCCGCTCCTGACCCGGCGCTACCAGGAGCGGTTCCATCCCAAGGACGGCCTGCCGCCCTACCTGACCCTGGCCACAAGCCGGCCCGATCCGGCCTTTCTGGAAAACTACGCCACGGCCAAGGCCCTGTTTCGCGAGGCCGCCGCCCTGTGCCGGGAACGGGGCATCGCCTTCACCCTGGTCCTGGTGGACCACGACGGCGCGACCCCGGAGGCGGCGGCCCGGCTGGCCGCCATGGACCCGTCCTTCGATCCCCTGTGGTTCGAGCGCGACCTGGAGCGGGCCGCCGCCCGGGACGGCTACGGCTTCATCGGCCTGCAGAGCCATTTTCGCGACCTGTACGCCGCCGGCAACGGCGTCTATCACTGGCAGCACTGGAACTACGCCGGCCAGGAGGCCGTGGCCCGGATTCTGGCCGCGCGCCTGGCCGCAGACCTCGGGGCCGCGCCCGATGCCGGGGGGGAAACCCTTTTGCATCCGCAGCGACCTGGGGTACAGGGAGTCTCTCCCTGATGCCGGCAAGCGTTCCGGCGGCGCCGCTGCCGCGCCCGCCCTTCGGCGCGGCCGGAAGCGGCAACCGGTTTCCTGGTGTCGCGCCCGCCGCCGGGGTGGGGGGGGGGGCGCCGCGGCCCGCAACCATGTCCGAAACGAGCGTGGCGGTATGAAGGCAACGGCACTGACCCGGGTTACCTCCATCCTGTCCCGGGACCTGTCCTTTTTCCGGTTCCTGGTCATTGCCTGCGCGGCCATGTTCTGTTTCGTGGTGGCCTGGAAGGGCACGTCCTGGTGGAGGCAGCGCACGCTCCTGACCCAGGCCGAGGGCAGAAACGTGGCCCTGGCCGTGGACGCGGCCCGGGTCATCGGCCAGAAGAAGTACGGCGCGGCCGTGGGCAGGCTCGAAAACCTGGTCGGCAAGGACAGGGACAAAAAGGTCCGCCTGGCCGCCATCGAGGCCCTGGGGGCCATCGGCCGGTCCGATTCGGCCAAGGTCCTCCTCCCCCTCCTCGACGAGCCGGACCGGGAGGTGGCGTCCCAGGCGGCCGTGGCCCTGGGCCGCATCGGCAACCCCGTGGCCGTCGAGCCCCTGTGCAAGGCCCTGGAGAAAACGCCGGTTTTGCTGCCGCAGCTGTGGGCCCTTGGCGCCATCGGGGATTTCGCGGCCTACGAGACCGTCAAGCGCTTTCTGGACGACCCCGACCCCTACGTCTCCTACAACGCGGTCCAGGCCCTCAAAAAGCTTGGCACGGGCAACTGACCATGGATCTCAAGTCCTCGCTGGCCGTCCTGTGGCGGTGGAAGGCCCTGTTTCTGGCCACCGTCTTCACCGTGCTCCTCGGCGCCCTGGTCGCGGTCCAGTTTGTGGACCGCCAGTACGAAGTCAAGTCCGTGGTCTTTGTCACGCCCTCGGAAGTCGTGACCTCGGTGCTGGCGGACGTGGGCCTGTTAAACGCCGCCGGCGTGATCAAGTCCGACTGGACCCCGGAAAACATCGTGCAGATGACCAAGCTCGACCCCCTGGTCGGCCGGGCCGTGGAACTGCTCCAGATGCGGGACGGCGACGGCAAGGCCTACCTGCCCAAGGACATCCTCAAGTACCGCTACGGCCTGTCGGTCCTTTTTCCCCGGCCCTACCTCAAGGTGGAAAACACCGACGACACCCAGATGTTCGAGCTTACGGTCTATGCCGTGAACCCGGACGAGGCCGTCATGTTCGCGGACACCATGGCCGAGATGCTGCGCATGGAGATGATCAACCTGCGCCTGGGCGTGTTCGAGGCCGCGGACCAGCAGATCGACGCCCGCATCA
Organism: uncultured Desulfovibrio sp.; assembly: GCA_964539435.1. GTDB lineage: Bacteria > Desulfobacterota > Desulfovibrionia > Desulfovibrionales > Desulfovibrionaceae > Solidesulfovibrio. Next base: position 16,393 of record CAZIJE010000014.1, on the reverse strand, counting down.
CCGGGCAGCTCGCGCAGTACCAGGCCGTCATCGACCAGGTCCGCGAATTCCAGGTCAAGAAGAACTCGGTCAAGCTCGACAAAGAGATCGAGGTGTCCATCACCCGCCTCGACCAGCTGATCACCTCCCGCCAGGACACCGTGTCGGCCATGGCCTCCCTGACCGCCAAGATGGCCACCCTGCGCAAGCAGCTCAAGACCCAGACGCCCGAGGCCGTGGCCGGGGCCACCCTCAAGGACAACGCCTACGTCAACATGCTGCGGGACCAGCTGACCCAGCTCGAAATCAAGCAAAAGGGCCTGGAGGCCACGCTCACGGCCAACCACCCGGAAATGCAGGCCATCAAGCGCCAGATCGACGACATCGCCAAGAGCTACGCCCAGGCCCTGCGGGTCTACGGCGAGACCTCCACGGAACTCCAGACCCTGCAGCGCGAATACGACGCCGACAAGGCCAAGCTTGCCGCCATCGAGGCGGACATCGCCCAACACCAGGCGTACATGGCCAAGCTGCCCCAGGCCTCGGCCGACTACAGCCTGCTCCAGCTGCGCCAGACCGCTTCGGGCAACGTCCTGACCGCGCTGCTGACCGCCAAGGACAAGCTGACCGCCGCCAAAAGCGTGGCCCTGGCCGACGTGCGCATCGTGCAGCACGCCCAGGTGAGCGAGTACGGCAAGCCCGAGCGGCCGAAAAAGGCCACCAGCCTGGCCATCGCCGCCTTCGTCGGCCTGTGCCTGGGCCTTTTCGCGGTCTACGTCCGGGAGCTCTACGACGACGCCGTTCGCTCTGGCGACGACCTGGCCGCCCTGGGCCTGCCGTGCCTGGGGGCCATCCCCAGGCTGCGCCCCGGTCTCGACCGCCTGCTGCCGGCCTCGCCCTCGGAGCCGGGGTTCGAGGCCTGGCGGTCGCTTAAAAACGACCTCGCCAACGCGCTGGGCCGGCCCGACTCCCTGGTGGTGGTCCTGGCCGGACCGGAACCCGGGGCCGGACGCACGGTCACGGCCGCCAACCTGGCTCTTGCCTTCGCCCGGGACGGCAAAAAGGCCGTGGCCGTGGACGCGGACCTGCGCCGCCCGGCCCTGGCCGGCCTGTTCGGCCTGCCGGCCGCGCCGGGCCTGACCTCGGTCCTTTTCGGCGAACGGTCCCTGGCCGACGTGATCCGGGTCCTGCCGGGATCGAACCTCGCGGTCGTCCCGCCCGGACACCTGCCGGACGCGCCCGGGGCGCTTCTGGCCTCGGACCATTTGGCCTCGGTGGTCGCCGCCCTGCGGCGCGACTACGAAGCAGTGGTCATCGACGCCCCGGCCGCGATCCTCGGCGACGACGTCCTGGCCCTGGCCGGCCAGGCCGACGCGACCCTCATGGTCGCCCGCCTGGACGCGACCTCGGCCGCGGCCATGGCCCGGCTGCTGGACCGTTTCCGGCTGGCCGGCGCAAAGGTGGCCGGGGCTGTCTGCACCATGGTCTGACGGCGCGCCGCCTGTCCGCGCCTTGCCTTCAGGCCCCTGTGCGGGTAACGGAAGGGAGCGTGGGAACTCCCGGCCTGCCAAGGAAAGCCAAGGAGACGTCATGCCCTGGATCGCACCTGCCCGGATGCCTGTTTCCCGGATGCCCGCAGCCCTTTTTCTGGCGCTCCTTTTTTGCTGTTGCGCCGTCCCCGGCCCGGCCGGAGCCCAGCCCTTCGACCCGGCCGAACCCTACGGTCCCATGGCCCAGACCCCGCCGGGCTACGGTCCCCCGCCCGGCCCCTACGGCCCCGGCCCCGCCGGCCCCTTCGCCCCCTTCCCGGCTGCTGGCCCGAACGGCCCGACCGCTCCGGCCCCGCCTCTGCCCGCCGACCACGGCGACATCGACGACTCGCCTTTCGGCATCTATGGTCCCTTGATCGAGGCCGAGGCCCTGGGCGGACCTTCGGGCGCGGCGGCCGCCATGCGCGACATCAATGCGACCTGGGCCAGGATCGTCAGTCCGGCCCTTTTCCGGGGCGGGCTGCCCCTGCGCCAGGCCGGCGTCCGGCTCTACGTGGCCCTGGGGCCGGAGCCCGACGCCGTGGTCCGGGACCTCGTTTCCCGCAACAAGGCGGCGGTCCGAGTCTGGCGCATCGGCAACGAGCCGGACTTCCTGGACCTCAAGGACCGGCCGGACCAGTACCTGGCCGAGCTCAAGCGCCTCTATCCCCTGGTCAAGGCCGCCGATCCCACAGCCGTGGTCACCTTCGGCGCCCTGGCCAGCGATCCCAGGCCCGGCCCTGGCCGACCCGGCTACGACTACCTCGAGACCCTGCTCGCCGGCGGGGCCTGCAATTTTTTCGACGTCTTCGCCTTCCACGCCGAAGGCGAGGCAGCGGACTGGCAGCTCCTTGGCCGGGCCATGGCCGCTTACGGCGAACTCCTGGCCCGGCACCAGTGCCGCAAGCCGGTCTGGGTGACCGAGATGGCGACCTACAGCGGCCACCCCTCGGGACGCCGGGAATTCCCCGCCCAGACCGAGGCCGACCAGGCGTCCGGCCTGGTCAAGCGCTACGTCGCCGGGCTGGCGCTTGGCATCCGCAAGATGTTTTGGACCACCCTGGTCGAATACCATGACTTCGCCGGCCAGCCGGGCAGCTACTACAATTTCACGGGTCTGATCCACAATCCCAAGAACCAGGGGGTTTCCTCGAAAAAGCTGGCCTACCACGCCTACCGGCGGCTGGCCGGAAAGGTGCTGGCCACGGACTGGAAAAACGTCCGGACCGTGGCCGACGGTCCGGACGGCCTGCATGTCTTCCTGTTTCCGGCCGGAAACGGCGGCACACCGCTGTGGGTGGCCTGGCGGGAGGGGCGGCAAGGCCGGGAGGGGACCGTCAAGGAAACCCGCATCGAAGTCGGAGAGGCCTCGAAGGTCCGGGTCACCCAGACCGTGCCCAAGCCGGCCTCGGGCAAGGACGCCAAGGCCGCGCCGATCTTCGAACAAACCACCGTCCCTGTCCGCAACGGCGTGGCCGTGGTCCGGGTTGCCGACGCGCCGGTCTCCATCGAGCCGGTGCGGCCCTAAGCCATGCACCAGGCCATGACGACATGGGTCCCCCCCCGCCCGGGAGGCGGGGTCCTCGGGGCGGCGGTCTTTTTCGGCTGTCTGGCCCTGGCCGGGGCCTGGCTGGCCCTGACCTCGGTGGACGGGCTTCTGGTCGCGGCCTGCCTGCTGGCCGCGTTCCTGTTTTGCAGCAGCGGCCGGGCGGCCCTGGCCGCCGTCATCCTGGTCTTTCCCCTGGCTGCGGCCTATGCCGGCATCTACGTCATCACCCTGGCCACGTCCAAGGACCTGGTCCAGCGGGTGGATCGACTGCCGTTCCTCATTCCCCTGCTGCTCACGATCCTGCCGGGATTCGCCCTGCGCCAGGCGGCCCGGCGCGGCGGCCGGACCGGTCCGGACGTCCTGCTCCTGCCGGCGCTGCTCCTGTTCCTGTACGGGTGCCTCACCCTGGCCTGGAGCGTGAACACCGACACCACCCTGGCCCAGCTAGCCATCCGGGCCTCCACCGTGGCCCTGTACGCCGTGGTGGTGCGGGAGACGACCGATGCGCGGACCGTGCGAACCGTGCTGTGGTGGGTGGTGATCGGCGGCCTAGTCCAGGCCTCCCTGGTGGTGGCCTTCTACTTTTTCAAGGGTCCGAAGACCGTCTTCCTGGACTATCCCTGGCTGGATTCCATCCGGCTCTACGTCGTCTCCAACACCGGCTTTCTCGACCAGGGCGTGCTGCGGCGGGGCAAGGCCCTGACCTATCCCCACGAAACCGGCCTGATGATGGGCCTGGCGGCGGCCGCCTCCTTCGCCCTGGCCCTGCTGGACCGCCGGCCCTGGGCGCGGATTTTCCTCGGAACCGCCATCGTGGTCTTCATCGCCGCGCTTTTCGCCACCATGTGCCGGGGCCCCATCATCGCCACGGCGGCCATGGCCCTGACCTATTTCTTCCTCAACGTCCGGCTGCGCCGCCGGGCCCTGGTCTGCCTGGCCGTGCTGCTGGCGGTGTCCGTGGTGGTCTTCAAGGTCCAGGACAAGCTGGTCAACGCCGGGGCCGGCATCACGGTGACGCCCCGCATCGAGAAGCTCGAGCTCTATTCGTCCAACCAGGTCCGGTTCAAGTGGTGGCGCAAGGCCCTGGAAGCGACCGTGGAAGGCGGGTTTGTGGGCCTCGGCCCGGGCGGCACGTCCTATCTGCTCAACGTCATCTACGGCCACAGCCTGTATTTCTCGATCTTCTTCGACTTCGGCCTGCCGGGCCTGGCCCTGTTCCTGTGGATGCTCAGCCGCTTCCTGGCCGGCTCGATCCCGCTCCTGCGCCACCAGGCAACGTTCGTCCAGCAGGCCCACCTGCTCTTTTTCGTGGGCGTGGTGGCGGTGTCGATCCACATGCTGATCGACCTGGACTACAACCGGCCGGTCCTGTGGTTCTACCTGGCCATGGTCGTGGCCACCGGCAACCTGGTCCGCCGGGAACTGGGCCTGGCCGACGCCGGACTCGCTCCCCTGTTGGACCCGGCGAAAGAGGTCCGACGGCAACCTGCCTGAGGTCCTTGCCTTTCCCAGCCCCGGTGCGGCTCCTTAGCGTCCCTCTTCCTGCATCTTGTCGATCAGCCCCCGCAGGACCTGGGCTTGGTGCGCCATTTCTCCGACCGCCTTGGCCGACGCGGCCATGGCGTCGGACGTTTCGGAGGCGATCCGGCTGACGTCCTCCACGCTGCGGTTGATCGCCTCGCTGGTCGCGGACTGCTGTTCGGAAGCCGTGGCGATGGAACGGACCTGATCGGTGGTCTGGTCCACCAGGCCCACGATCTCGTCCAGGGCTTCGCCGGACCGGCTGGCCAGCTCCGTGGCCTGGGCAATCTGGGTCGCGGCCTGGGCCACGCTGTCGCTGCTTTTCCGCGTTCCGCCCTGGATATCCCGGATGGCCTCGCCCACTTCCCGGGTGGCGGTCATGGTCTTTTCCGCCAGTTTGCGCACCTCGTCGGCCACCACCGCGAACCCTCTGCCCGCCTCTCCGGCCCGGGCCGCCTCGATGGCGGCGTTTAACGCCAGCAGGTTGGTCTGGTCCGCGATATCGGATATGACGCCGAGCACCCGGCCGATGCCCTCCGCCTGTCTGTCCAGGGCGGTCATGTCGTCCCTGAGGGCAAGGGCTGCGGCCTGGACCTGGCCGATGCTCCGGACAGCCTCGTCCACCACCAGGGCCCCTTCCTGGGCCTTGATCCTGGCCGAGTCGGCCGTTTCCGCCGCCCTGGAGGCGTTCCTGGCCACCTCCAGCACGGTGGCGTTCATCTCCTCCATGGCCGTGGCGGTTTCGCCGATCCGGGCGGCCTGCTCCTCGGCCCCCTGGGTCGACTGCTCGATCTGGGCCGCGAGCTCTTCCGAGGCAGACATGATCACCGAGACGATGTCCTCCAAGGTCCTGGCCGCGTGGAGCCTGCCGTCGGTCCGGGCGCGCGCGGCCTTTTCCGTGGCCGCCCGGGCCTCGTCCGTTGCCGCCCGAGCGCGGGCCGCCTGGGCGGCGGCCTCGGTCGACTGGGCCTCGGCCTCTCGGATCTTGGCCTTCATGGTCGCCACCATGTCCTGCATCACGGCGTACACCCCGCCACGCCGTTTCCCTTGACGAAAGGCCACCTCAAGATCCCCACCGGCGATCCGGTTGGCCACCTCGCGCAGGTAGCCCGGATCCTCCCCCAGCTGCCGGGAGATGTTGCGGGTCAACAGCAGCCCCAGGCCGATCGAGAGGAGAAAGGCGCCGCCGATCAGCGCGTATAGGGATGTCGTGGCCGCCCGGGCGCTTTGCCTGTTGCCGTCAGCCAACCGCTGCCCGAGCCCGTTGCTGTGTTCGACGGCTCGGTCCACCACGGCCCGGTAGGCATTGGCCAGTTCCCGGACCTCACCCTGGAGCAGGGCCTCCGCTTCCCGCCCCCGCTTGGACGCGACCAGCTGCGAGACCTGTTCGGCCCCGCGCAAATAGGCCTGCTGCGCCGCGATCAAATCGGCAAAGAGGCGGCGCTCCTCCCCGTCCGACAGCCGCTGCTCCAGAAGGGCCATTTTTTCCCGGATGGTTTCTTCCAGCTGTTTGTTGCCCGCAACCATCTTGCGCTGTTCCTCAACGCTGTCATGCCCGGCCAAAACAGCCATGTTGACCCGGATCCGCTGAAAACTGACTGCGATGTCCGAGAGGTGGGACAAGGGGATGGTAACATTTTCATAGAGGTTAATCGATCTCGCCTCGATGTCGTGCATGCTTTGCGCGGCGAACAGGCCGACCAAGGCGGTAACGATGGACAGAACCAGAAAGCCGGCCAAGAGCTTCGTTCGCAGGGTCAGCGCATCCAGGATACCCATGGCCCCTCCTTCCGAAGGTGTTAGAAACAAGCAAAGCTACTGAGAAAGAGCTCCCAACGCAAATCTAAAATTCATTCTCAAAGCTCTTGCGCCTGCAAAGCGCATATCCACCTTGGTTTTTCCTTCTGATTTTCATTGCAAGTATCAACGATTACAACAAAATATTAAAGTGTACCCCCATATCCCGCCAAACAACGGCCTTGGAGACCGGAACAACAGTCGCTGCCTCTCCGTGGCTGGCGCGACATGCTCCCTGTTGTCGGCCACGGGGCAAACGCTCACCACAAAAGCCGATCCCGTATCGCCGCAAGGAAGAGGAAGAGAGGACAACTGGAGAGGTGGCGCTCGGATCGAAAAAACGCTTTGCGGGAAGCGTCATGAGGGGAGAAGTGCTGGAAAGGGAACGCCTGCTGCACGGGACGGCCGGGCGGTCGCAACCACCCGGATCATGCACGCCCGCTCCTGTCCGGGTTCCAGAGGCTGCATCCGCCGGGCGGCCCCGCAGCCGGACAACGGGGCGACGGGCCCACGCCGGCGGTACAAAGTCCCTCCGGCCGCGTCTGGCTCAGAACTCGGCCAGGACCTTGTCCAGCGCCGCCAGTTCCACCGGCTTGGTCATGTAGGCGTTGAACCCGCTTTCCATGTAGCGGTCGATCTCGCTTTTGAGGGCATAGGCCGTCAGGGCGATGATGGGCACGTTCCGGTCCACGCCCTCGGGCGGGTCGTTGCGGATGATCCGGGTGGCCTCGTCGCCGCTCATCCCGGGCATGCGGATGTCCATGAGCACCAGGTCGAACCGTTCGTGGGCCAGCTTTTCCAAGGCCTCCTGGCCGCTGCCGGCCAGGACCGTCGCGTGCCCCCGCGATTCCAGCAGTTCCTTGATGAAGACCCGGTTGACCTGGTTGTCCTCGGCCACCAGGATGCGCAGCGACCGGCGGGCCGGCCCGGCCTTGACCGCATCTTCCTCCATCACGGCCTGGGCCGTCTCCAGGCGCAGGGTGAAGGTGAAGGCGCTTCCCTCGCCCTCCCGGCTTTGGACCTGGATCGCGCCGCCCATGAGTTCCACCAGCTGCCGGGAGATGGTCAGCCCCAGGCCCGTGCCGCCGTAGACGTTCAGGCCCTGGCTGTGGGCCTGTTCGAAGCTGTCGAAGATGTGGGGCAGCCGGTGGGCCGGAATGCCGATGCCGGTGTCCGTGACCGTGAACCGGAAAAGCTGCGGCCTTCCGGCCGACTCCGCGCCGCCTTCCCGGGACACATGGATGCCGATGCGGCCCTTGCGGGTGAACTTGAGGGCGTTGCCGACCAGGTTGGTCAGGATCTGGCGCAGCCGGCCGGCGTCCCCGACCAGGCTGTCGGGCAGGTCCGGGTCCACGGCCTGTTCGAGGACCAGGCCCTTTTCCGCGGCCGCCACCTGCAAGGGCTCCACCGCAGCCTCGATCTCCCGGCGCAGGGAAAACAGGTCGTGGGCCAGCCGCACCTTGCCGGCCTCCATTTTCGACAGGTCCAACACGTCGTTGACAATGCCGAGCAGGTGCATGGCCGACTTGTCGGCCAGGTCCAGGTATTCCAGGAGGGCGGCGTCGGTCGCCCGCAAACGGGCCAGGTGGATCATGCCCATGACCCCGTTCATGGGGGTGCGGATCTCGTGGGACATGTTGGCCAAAAACTCGCTCTTGGCCCGGTTGGCCTGTTCCGCCTCCTCCCTGGCCTGCCTTGCCTCTGCTTCCAGGACCTTGCGCCGGGTGACGTCCCGGGCCACGGCCAGCACGGTTCCGACGCCGCCGTCGGCCTGCGCCTCGGCGGCGAATCGGATCTCATAGGTCCGCGTGCCCTGGTGGCCTTCGATCCGGCCCTCCACGACCCGGTCCTCGCCCGTGGCGAAGACCTGGGCCAGGGCCTCCTCGGCCTGGGCCAGATCCTCGCCGGACATGCCCAGGCACTTCAGCCGCCTGCCGACGAGGCCCTCCGGCCGCAGGCCCGTGGCCGCCTCCACCTCCGGATTGGCGTAGAGCAGGCACAGGGACCGGTCGAACCGGACGATGATGTCCGGCGCGTGCTCCACCAGGGCCTTGAACTCCTGCTCCCGCCGGTGCAGGGCCTGTTCCAGCCGCTTGCGCTCGATGGCGTACCGGATGGACCGGGCGAGCAGGTGGACGTCGATGTGCCCTTTGACCAGATAGTCCTGGCCTCCGGCCCGCAGGACCTGGACCGCGACTTCCTGGTCGCTCAGTCCCGTCAGCACGATGATGGGCAGGTCCGGCCGGCGGGACTGCAGGGCGTGGAAAGTGCCGAGGCCGGTGCTGTCCGGCAGGCCCAGGTCGAGCAGGATGGCGTCGACCTGGTGGTCGTCGAGATAGGCGTAGCCGTCGGCAAGACGGGACACGACGTGCAGTTCGAAACCGCTGTCCAGGGCTCCGGCCAGCATCCGGCGCAAGAGACGAACGTCGCCCGGATTGTCCTCGATCAACAGCAGTTGGATCGGCGTCTCTTTCATTGTCCACGTCCCTGTGGGATCTGGGCCGTTTGCAGCCAATATTCCCTGATCTTATTGACGATGCTTGAAAAATCCTCCCACTGCGCCACTTTGACCACATAGCAGTTGGCGTGCAGGGAGTAGCTGGTCAGGATGTCGTCGTCGGACCGCGAGGTGGTGAAGATGATGACCGGGATCGGCTTCAGGTCCGGGTCCTCCTTGATCTCGGCCAGCAGTTCCCGTCCGTCCTTGCGCGGCAGGTTGAGGTCCAGGATGATGATGTCCGGCCGGGGAGCGTCGGCGTAGGCCTCCTGGCGTCGCAGGAAGTCCGTTGCCTCGACCCCGTCCCTGACCACGTGCAGGCGGACCGCCACGTCGTGCTGGGCAAAGGCCTTCCGGACGAGAAAGATGTCCCCGGGGTTGTCCTCCACGAGCAGGACGTGAAATTCCCTGTTGCCCGTCACATTCCCCTCCCCCGGAGGCCCCGCCCTCCGGTCGCGATCGGACGCCGCCTCATGGGGCCGCCCCGTCACCGGCCCCGTATCCGGCCTCTTCCGGCGGATCGTCGGGGATGGCGAACAGGAAGGTCGCGCCGGCGCCGGGTTCCGATTCCACCCAGATCCGGCCGCCGTGGCGCTCGACGATCCGCTGGCAGACCGCAAGCCCGATGCCGGTGCCGGGATACTCGTCCCGGGTGTGCAGCCGCTGGAAGATGACGAAAATCTTCTTCCGGTACCGGGGTTCGATGCCGATGCCGTTGTCCGCCACCGAAAAGACCCACTCGCCGTCGCCCCGCGCGGCCGAGACATGGACCCGGGGGGCGGCCGCGCCCCGGAACTTGATGGCGTTTTTGACCAGGTTCTGCAGGAGCTGCATCATCTGCAGGGCGTCGGCCCGGATGACGGGCAGGGGATCGCGGGTGACGTCCGCGCCGGCCTCGGCAATGCCCTGGCCAAGGTCCAGGAGCACGCCGTCCAGGACCTCCTCCATGTTGGTTGGCAAAAACGGCTTGCCCTTGCGGTCGACCCGCGAATAGGTGAGCAGGTCGTCGATCAGCTCCCGCATCCGGGCCGCGCCGTCCACGGCGAAACGGACGTACTCCCGGCCTGCGTCGTCGAGCCTCTCCCCGTACTCCAGGGACAGCAGCTGCAGAAAGCTGCCGATCATGCGCAGGGGTTCCTGGAGGTCGTGGGAGGCGATGTAGGCGAAGTGCTCGAGCTCCTTGTTGGACCGGGCGAGCTTCTCCTCGGCCAGCTTGCGCTCCCGGACCTCGTGGAGCAGATCGACGTTTTTGTCCTCGATCTCCTTGTACAGGGAAATCACACCCTTGTTGGTCCGGTCCAGCTCCTCGTTGGCCTCCCCGAGCTCCCGGTTGAGCCGGTCGGCCTCGTCCAGCTGCCGGGCCAGCTCCACCTCCTTTTGCCGCAGCTCCTCCAGGGTCCGCAGCATGTCCTGGTTCTGGCGCTCGACCTCCTCCAGGGGCGAAGGCGGAACATCCCGGTCCAGGAGCGCGCCCCAGGCAGCCGCCTGTTTCGCGTCCACCCGGTGCGGCAGGTACTTGGCCAGGGTGACGGACGTGCCCCGGCCCGGGGCGCTGACGATCTCGAACCGGTCCACCAGCCGGCGCGCGCCGGCCAGGCCGCCGGCCCCGGCGACGTTGGGGGAGCCCTCCTCCCGGCCCGCCCGGACCTCGGCCATGCCCGGCCCCTTGTCGGCCACGGTCACGCCGAGCAGGGACTTGCCGTCCTGCTCCAGGAGGCTGCACCGCAGCGTGCACGGACCGGCGTACTGGAAGGCGTTGCGCACGATCTCGGACACGGCCGTGGTCAGCCGGGTCTGGTCGTTGGCCGACAGGCCGGCCAGGGCCGCGATCCGCCGGGTCTGCTGCCGGGCCAGGATGACGTCCTCCTCCTGGCGGACCAGCATCTGGAAGAAAGGACGCATCAGGCGCTTCCCGGCCGCGCCTGGCGCAGGCCCACCACGGTCAGGTCGTCCGTTCCCCGGTTGCCGTCCCTGTAGAACATGGCCGCGACAAGGGCCGGGTGGCAACGCTCGAGGCCGGGATAACGGCTGATGTCCCAATTGGAGAGCAGGCCGTCGGAATTCATGAGCAGGGTGGCGCCCGGCAGCCAGGGATAGCGGAATGTCTGGATTTTCCGGGCTTCGTAGCCCAGGGTGCCGTTCATGGAGACCAGGTTCACGGTCTTTTCCCCGGGCCGCGCGATCCGGCCGAAGATGTTGCCCACGCCCACATAGCTCACGGTCTCCGCCCGGACATCGATGGCGGCGATGGCCACGGCCGCCCCCCGGGTGTGCCGCAGGCGTTCGTGGAGCCTGCGCACATGCTCCTCGGGCGCGAGGCTTCCGGCTTCGATGAAGACCCGGACCGCCTCCTGGGCCGCCTCCCGGGCGCCGGGACCGTGGCCCAGGCCGTCCACGACCAGGACCTGGGCCGTTTCCCCGGCCAGGATCAGGCCCCAGCCGTCGCCGCAGACGGCCTCGCCGGGCTTGGCCAGGCTGCCCACCCCCCACTCGAAGGCCAGCGGCCGCGGCCGTTCGTGCCCGCGCCTGTTGACGATGCGCGACAGGACTGCGGTGCCGACGCCCGGGGCGGAGTAGATGGCGAACTCGTCGGAAAGCCGGCGGATGGCCCCGAGCCCGGTGCCCGGGCTGCCGGCCGTGGACACGCCGTCCTCGAGCATCCGGGCGGGGTTGGCCATGCCGGGACCGGAGTCCAGGGCCAGGAACTCGATGCCGGGCGTTCCCTGCCTGACCGTGGGCCGGAACAGGACTTCCCCGCCCGTTGCCGTGTGCTTGACCAGGTTGGTGCCGAGCTCCGTGGCCACGATGGCCGCCCGACCGGCCGTCTCGTCGCCAAGGCCCAGGGAACGGGCCAGTTCCGCCGTTTCCCGGCGCAGGCTCCCGGTCTGGGTGGCCTCGGCGATCCGGTGGGCGCGGTGGGGCCGCAGGCCGTTTATGCGCTCCGGCTCTATTTCCACTGGATCACCACCACCCGGGTGCCTTCCCCGGCGCGGGATTCGATGGCGAATTCGTTGACCAGCCGCTTGGACCCCGGGAGTCCCTGGCCCAGGCCCTTGCCCGTGGTGAAGCCGTCCCGCATGGCCAGGTCCAGGTCCGGGATGCCCGGCCCCTGGTCCTCGAAGCGGACCCGGACGCCGGCGCGGCCGCCCTGCTCGACCTCCTCGATGACCACCGTGCCGCCGCCGCCGTAATCCACCATGTTGCGGGCCAGCTCGCTGACCACGGTCACGAGCTTGGTCTGGCTGACCAGCCCCAGGCCGACGCCGTTGGCATGGCTCCGGGCCCGCTGCCGCGCGAACACGATGCCGGCCTCGTCGCGGACCGCAAACGTCTCGGTATTAAGCGTCCGCATCGTCCTCCCCGCCTCCGTGCGACAGGTCGAGACGGGAACGGAGCAGTTCCATGCCTTTTTCCACATTGAGGGCCGTGAGCACGCCGGGGAGGGACAGCCCCAGTTCGACCAGGGTGATGGCCACCGCCGGTTGCATGCCCACGACAACGGTCCGGGCGTCCATGACCCGCGTCACCGAGGCGATGGTGCCGAGCATCCGGCCCATGAAGGAATCGACCATGTCCACGGCCGAGATGTCGATGAGCACGCCCCGGGACCGGTGGCGGCTGACCATGTGCGTCAGGTCGTCCTGCAGGGCCATGGCCTGCCGGTCCTGCAAGTCCACCTGGATGGTCACCAGGAGGAATTCCCCCATCTTGAATACGGGAATGCGTTCCATGATCAGCCTATCCCCTGCCCGCGCCGCTCTCGCTCCCGAGGACCCGCAGGCCCAGGGCCTTGAGGGCCTCCTTCAGGGCGTCGGCCATGGAGCCCTTGGTCCTGACGCCGGACAGGTCCACGCCGAGGCCGACCATGGTCTGGGCGATTTCGGGCCGGATGCCGCTGATGATGCACTCCGCGCCCATGAGCCTGGTTGCGGCCACGGTCTTGAGCAGGTGCTGGGCCACCAGGGTGTCCACGGCCGGCACGCCGGAGATGTCCAGGATGGCGATGGAGGCGCCCGTGGCCACGATCTGCTGGAGCAGGCTCTCCATGACCACCTGGGTCCTGGCGCTGTCCAGGGTGCCGATCAGCGGCAGGGTCAGCACCCCTTCCCAGACCTTGATGACCGGTGTGGAGAGTTCGAGCAGTTCCTGCTGCTGCCGGTGGATGATCTCCTCCCGTCCCCTGACGTAGGCCTCGAAGGTCCGCAGGCCGAACGTGTCCAGCAGTTGCGACAGCCTGATCACCTCGGCGTTGAGGATCTCGGGTGCTCCGGCGTACTCCTTCTGGAGAAAGGCCAGGAGCGTGTCCTTCAAGCTGAAGACGTAGGTGGCGGTTTCCGAGGGGCTGAACCCCTGCCGGGTCCTGGTCAGGGAGATGTCGTCGAGCAGGCGCAGGACCGTGCCGTACTCCCCGGCCGACACGTCCGAGAAGTTCCCGGAACGGATGGCGAATTCGAAGGCGTCGAGAAACTCCCTGGACTGGGCCAGCAGCTCCTCCCGGCTCATGAGATCCGTGCGCAGCCCCTTTTCCGTGAGCAGCGCCTGGGTCCAGGCGTCGAGAATGGCGTCTTTTTCCCGGCCGATCAGCGCGGCGGTCCCGTTGGACATTGCAACCATGATGCTACTCCTGCATGCGTATGAGAATACTTCAACCTGATGCCATATGCATCAACACCCGGGTCCCGGCACGGTCGCCGTTTTCCGTGGCTGGGCCATGCCGGTGGCCCACGCCCGGATCGGCCGGCGGTGCGTCAAAACCAGGCGTCCGAGGCCCCGGCCCGATCCGCCAACGGACCGAAATGGCCCGGTTTTATGGAAACATCGAGGGAGGACGCCGGCCCGTCCTGCGTAGCGGGCTTTTGAGAAGGCGATCCATCCTGCTGAGGAGATCACCTAAATCGCCCCGAGCGTCAATCCTTCACGCATTTTTCCAAACAGGGCCTGCGACGGCGAACCAAACCTGCCGCCTGCCTTGGAAGGCTTGCGCGAGATGGTTTTTTTTACCGCCGGCAGCCGCTTTTCCTTCTTTGGCACCGCCGCCCCAGCCTCCCTTTCCAGGCCGATCCCGGCTGCAACGCCTGTCATGCGGCGTGCGGCGGCGCCGGTTTTGCGTCCGATGCCCGGCAGCCTGTCGCAGTGTCCGGCCGACAGCCGGGCACGCCACGCCGTCCGCCGGACTGCCGAACTGTCGTTCAATCGCGGCCGCCGGCGGCACGGAGAACCGCCCGGGGCCGGCAAGGCCGACAACGCCTTGCGCAATGCCCCCACGCGGCCGCACCATCGCGATCCTGCCCCGTCCGGAATATCCCGCAGTCGATACGGACTCTATAAAAACAGATTACCAGTAGAAATACTTCTTTCTTTACATAAAAATACGATAGTTCATACGTCGGCATGCAAGAAGGCGTTAGGGGCGCGTCAAGACCCAGCCATGGCCCCACCCGGCCGGTCCTTGCCTCGCCGAACCGATCGGCGGTAGGGGAGCGGGATGGAAACCCGGACAACCGCCCCCGCCGCCTGCGACTTGTGGGCCTGGAGCCTGACCGGACTGGCCCTGGTCCTGGTCTTTCCCCTGCGCCTGTTCGCGGCCCTGATGGCCGGCCTGCTCGTCTTCGAGCTGGTCCACACGGCCGCGCCGCTGTTCCGGGTCGCCCGGATCGGGCGACGGCGGGCCAAGCTGGCGGCGGTGGGGCTTCTGGCCTCGGCCATCGTGGCCGGACTCGTGCTGCTGGTCTGGAAGGCCATGGCCCTTTTCCACCACCCATCGGCCAGCCTGCCGGCGCTTCTGACCAAGATGGCCGAGGTCCTGGACAACGTCCGGGCCACCCTGCCCGACTGGATCGCGCCGATGTTGCCGGACAACATCGGCGACATCGACCGGGAGCTGGCCGCCCGGCTGCGGGAGCACGCGGCCGCCCTGCAGCGGGCCAGCCGGGAGGCGGGACTGCTCGTGGCCCACGTGGTCATCGGCATGGTCCTCGGAGCCATTGTGTCGCTCTCGGCCGCAGCCGGCGAAGCCAGCCGCCGCCCCCTGGCCCAAGCCCTGGCCGAGCGGGCCAGGCGGATCAGCGACGCCTTCCGGGCCGTGGTCTTCGCCCAGGTCCGCATCGCGGCCGTGAACACCCTGCTGACCGTGGTCTTCCTGTTCGCGGTCCTGCCGGCCCTGGGCCACCATCTGCCCCTGGCCAAGACCCTGGCGGCCGTCACCTTCGTGGCCGGCCTCCTGCCCGTGGTCGGCAACCTGATCTCCAACACCGTCATCGTCATCGTCGGCCTGAGCGTCTCCTTTACCGTGGCCCTGTGGGCCCTGGCCTTTTTGGTGGCGGTCCACAAGCTCGAATACTTTCTCAATGCCCGCATCGTCGGCGGCCACATCCATGCCGCCACCTGGGAGCTGCTCATCGCCATGCTGGTCATGGAAGCGGCCTTCGGGCTGGCCGGGCTGGTGGCCGCGCCCATCTACTACGCCTACCTGAAGCAGGAACTGCGCGACCAGGGCCTGGTCTGAGGAGAAACCCGTCCAAAAACGCGCCAAGCCCCGGCCATGCCCTGAAACCAGGATGGATTTTTCGCGTCGCCTGCGATAGCCAAGGACTCCAGGAAACACCGAAATCGTGTGCCCGGAGGGAGCGCCATGCACGGCATCAGGACAACGCTGCGGACGTGTTGGACGGTGCTTGTTCTGCTGGCAGCGGCCCAGGCCGCCCTGGCCGCTCCCGAGCCCGTGGGCCGGCTCCTCTTCGCCCAGGGCCAGGTGGGCCTGCGGCCGGCCGGCACCGCCGACTGGCAACCGGCCGCGGCCGGACGCACGCTTTTTCCAGGCGACGCCCTGTCCACCGGCCCGGCCTCCAAGGCGGCCGTCCTGTGCGTGGACGAATCCCAGATCAAGCTCAACGAAAACACCATCCTGGTCCTCAAGGCCGCCGCCCCGTCGGCCCGGCTGGCCGGCGGCGGGCTGGTTCCGGCCGCGGCCCGGGGAAACGGGGCCGCCAGCCTCTACGATGTGCCCCAAGGCGAGGTCTGGCTCAAAAACGAGGCCGAGCGGTTCCGGTTCGAGCTGTCCACCCCGGCCCTGACCGCCGCCATTCGCGGCACCGAATTCGTGGTCACCGTGGCCCGGGACGGCCTGTCGTCCGTGGCCCTCCTGCGCGGGGCCCTGACCCTCTATAACGCCCAGGGCGAAATCCCCCTGGCCGCCGGCGAGATCGGTTCGGCCCGGCCGGGCCAGGCCCCGACCAGGCAGGTCCTGGTCAACCCCGGGGACGCGGTCCAGTGGACCCTCTACTACCCGGCCGTGGCCGACCCGGCCCTGCTCCTGGCCGGCGCGCCGGACGGCGGACAGGCCTCGGCCGCCCGGCAGGCCCTGGCCCAGGCCGGCAGGGGCGACGTGGCCGGGGCCTTCGCCACGGCCCGCCGGCTGGCGGCCGCGGACACGGCCGACGCCGGCACGCTGACCGCAGCCGCCTACCTGGCCCTCATGGCCGGCGAGCCGGCCCCGGCCAGGCCCTGGCTCGACGCGGCCAT
>CAZIJE010000013.1:0-69900 GCA_964539435.1 uncultured Desulfovibrio sp. | reverse complement strand
GGGGGGGGGGGGCCCCCCCCCCCCCGCCCCCGCCGGGTCGCAAACCCGGGGGGGGGGCGGGGGGTCCCCCCCCCCCCCCGGCGGGGTCCGGGGCGGAGCCCCGGTTTCTTACGCCGCATCCTTCGGATACGCGGTCTCCATCTCCTTCCTGAAAGCGGCGAAGCTGCCGTCACGGATGGCCTGGCGGGCCAGCTCCATGAAGATGGAGAAAAACGTCAGGTTGTGCAGGGTATTGAGCCTGTAGGACAGGAGCTCCTTGGCCAGGTAGAGGTGGCGCAGGTAGGCTTTGGAGAAGGTTTGGCAGGCGTAGCAGGGGCAGGTCGGATCAAGGGGAGAGGCGTCTTCGCGGTATTCGGACCGCTTGATGTTGACCTTGCCCTGGAAGGTGAAAAGGGTGCCGTTGCGGGCGTTTCGCGTGGGCAGCACGCAGTCGAACATGTCGATGCCCGCGGCCATGCCGGCCAGCAGGTCGCGGGGCGCGCCCACGCCCATGAGGTAGCGGGGCCGGTCGGCCGGGAGCAGGGGGGTTGCCTCGTCCAGGATGTCGTACATCTCCTCCCGGCTCTCGCCCACGGACAGCCCGCCCAGGGCGTAGCCGTCAAAGCCGATGTCCAGGATCTGGGCCGCGCTTTGGGCGCGCAGGTCCTTGAAGAATCCGCCCTGGACGATACCGAACAGGAGCTGGCCCCGGTGCCCGGCCGGATGGGCCTGCCGGCACCGTCTGGCCCAGCGGGTGGTCAGGGCCAGGGATTTTTCCGTATAGGCCCGGTCCGCGCCGTAGGGCACGCACTCGTCCAGGACCATCATGATGTCCGAGCCCAGGTTCTGCTGGATGGAAACCACCTTTTCCGGGGAAAACAGGTGGCGCGAGCCGTCGATGTGCGAGGCGAAGGTCACGCCTTCCTCGGCGATCTGCCGCAGGCCCGACAGGCTGAAGACCTGGAACCCGCCGGAATCGGTCAGGATCGGCCCGTCCCAGCCCATGAATTTGTGCAGCCCCCCGAGCCTGGCCACCAGGTCGTCGCCCGGCCGCAGATAGAGGTGGTAGGGGTTGCCCAGGAAGATCTGGGCGTTGAGATAGTGCAGGTCTGTGGGACACAGAAATTTTACCGTGCCCTGGGTACCGACGGGCATGAAGATCGGGGTATCGACGTCGCCGTGGGCCGTGGTCAGGCGTCCGGTCCGGGCCGGGCCGTCGCCCGGGCCGGGGAGAAAAGTTCCTGGTACGTTCATGTGCCATGATATAAGGGATTTTCGGGCGAGGTTCAACCGGGCTTGTCCCGGGAGGGTCGCCCGCCGCCATCCCAAACCCGCAACCAAACGAGTCTGCCATGCCCGAATCCGACAGCCTGGCCACGGTTCGTCGCCGCCTGGCCGTGGCGCGCGGCGACGCGCCGGCCGATCTGCTCTTTCGCGACGTCCAGGTCCTCAACGTCCTGTCCGGCGAGATCCACAAGGCCAACGTGGCCGTGGCCGAAGGGGTGGTGGTCGGGTTTGACGGCCGGGAGGCCGCGACCGTGGTCGCGGGGGAAGGGCGGTTTTTGTGCCCTGGCTTCATCGACGGCCACATCCACATCGAATCGACCCTCCTGTCCCCGCCGGTCTTCGCCCGGGCCGTGGCCCCGCACGGCACCTGCGCCGTGGTTTCCGACCCCCACGAAATCGCCAACGTCCTGGGGCTGGCCGGCATCGAGTACATGCTGGCCTGCAGCCAGGACCTGCCCGTGACCTGCTATTTCATGATGCCGTCGTGCGTGCCGGCCACGGACATGGCCACGTCCGGGGCCAGGCTCGGCGCTTCGGACGTGGCCGCCATGCTGGCCCGCCATCCGGACCGGATCCTGGGCCTGGCCGAGGTCATGAACTACCCGGGCGTGGTGGCCGGGGACGAGGACATGCTGCGCAAGCTTCGGGCCTCCAGGGGCCGGATCATCGACGGCCACGCGCCCGGACTCATGGGCCGGGCGCTCGACGCCTATGTCACGGCCGGACCGGGATCGGACCACGAGTGCACGGAGTTGGACGAGGCCCGGGAAAAGCTGCGCCGGGGCCTGCACGTCATGATCCGCCAGGGCAGCACGGAAAAGAACCTGGACGCCCTGATTGGGCTGGTGACCGCGGAAAACGCCGGCCAGTTCTCCCTGGTCAGCGACGACCGGGATCCGGTGGATCTCAGCCGGGAAGGGCACCTGAACGCCCTGGTCCGGCAGGCCGTGGCCCACGGCCTGCCGCCGCTTCGGGCCGTGGCCATGGCCAGCATCAACCCGGCCCGGTATTTCGGACTGCGCAGAAGGGGAGCCGTGGCTCCGGGCTACCGGGCCGACCTCCTGCTGGTCAACGACCTGAAATCCTTTGATACATCTACGGTCTATCTGGCCGGTCGGCCTCTGGACGCCTGGGAATTCGCGGACCGGTCCTGCCTGACGCCGCCCCGGGCCATGCGGGTCGGGCTGGAACTGACCGAGGCCCATTTCGCCGTGCCGGCCGCGTCGTCGCGACTGCGGGTCATCGGCATGGTGCCGGGTCAGATCGTGACCGAACACCTGACATGGGACGCGACTGTCCAAAACGGCCTGGCCGTGGCCGATCCGGGGCGCGATCTGGCCAAGCTGGCGGTCATCGAGCGGCACAGGGCCACGGGCAACCTGGGCCTGGGCTTCGTCGCGGGCCTTGGGCTCAGGCGCGGCGCCATTGCCGGCACCGTGGCCCACGACGCCCACAACATCATCGTGGCCGGGGTCGACGACGCGGACATGGTCCTGGCCGCGCGCACCCTCATGGTGTCCGGCGGCGGCTTTGCCGTGGTTGCGGGCGGCAAGGTCCTGGCCCAGGTCCGGCTGCCCGTGGCCGGGCTCATGAGCGACGCGCCGCTTGAGGTGGTGACGCGGGAACTCGCGGGTCTGGCCGCTGCCTACCGTCAGGTGTCCGACGACGAGGCCTTGGCCCATCCGTTCATGGCCATGTCGTTTCTGTCCCTGGAGGTGATCCCGTCCCTCAAGCTGACGGACAAAGGGCTTTTCGATGTGACTGCGTTTTCCCCGGTGCCGCTGTTCGTCTGAAAACGCTGGCCGCGTTTTGAAGACGCATCCGGTCTGAGGCAAAGGCAACCGTCTGACGATATGTATGACAACCTGACATCGGAAGGCAGACGCCAAATCAAAGGAGGCTCGGAGGAACGAGGCGTAGGGCAAGGAGAAAGCAAAGGCCGAATTTTCGGGCCATGCCTGCCTTTTCTTAATGTCCCATAATGTAAATTATGTTAACTTTAGTGGCGAAGGGAATGAAAACCCAAAGCTCCTCTTCCGCGCGGCCCCCTCGCTGATCCTCCTCCCGGCGTGCATCCGGTGTTGTCGGTCCGCGCTGCCGTCTCTGCCGCCACCTGTTCTCTACGAGTTCCCGGTGGGCTGCGCCGCCATCCCCAATCGCAGCAACGGTCCGCTGGCCGGCTATGCCGTACCTTTGACTGAAAACTGCGGCACGGCATGTGGACACAGGTTGCGGACGCTCGCCAAACGTCTGATCGGCGGCAGCCGAAACCCCGACAAACGCAGGCGCATCAGGAAACTGCATCGTTATCAAAACGATGCGTCTCCAAATACAAAGGCCCGGAATCCGCTCCTCCGGGCCTTTGCATCTTCCAAGGGGCTTTGACGTGAAGCCCTGCGCGGGCTGACGTCGGCCGAAAAGTCCCCTACCGGTCCTTTTTCTTGGCCCCGTCCAGGGTATGACGGTCCTTGGCCGACAGCACGGTCTTGCGCAGCCGGATCGACTGGGGCGTGACCTCCACCATCTCGTCCTCGCGCACGAAATGCAGGGCCCGCTCCAGAGTCATGGGCAGGACGGGCGACAGGATGACGTTCTCGTCCTTGCCCGAGGCCCGCATGTTGGTCAGCTTCTTTTCCTTGCACGGATTGACGTTGATGTCGTTGTCGCGGTTGTGCTCGCCGACGATCATGCCTTCGTAGACCGGCTCGCCAGGTGTGATGAAAAGCCGCCCACGGGGCTCGAGATTGAAAAGCGCGTACGGCACGCCCACGCCCTCGCGGTCGCAGACGATGGACCCGGTGAACCGGCTTGGAAAGTCGCCCCGGTATTCCTCGTAGCCTTCCAGGGACGAGTTCATGATGCCCGTGCCCTTGGTGTCGGTCAGAAACTCGTCGCGGTAGCCGATAAGTCCCCGGGAAGGAATGGAAAATTCCAGACGCACCCGGCCCGACCCGTGGTTGACCAGATTGAGCATCCGGCCCTTGCGGATGGACAGCTTTTCCGTGACCACGCCCACAAAGGCCTCGTCGCAGTCGATGAACAGGTGCTCCACCGGCTCCTTGCGCACGCCGTTTTCGGTCTTGTAGATGACTTCCGGACGGCCCACCGACAGTTCGAAGCCCTCCCGGCGCATGGTTTCGACCAGGATGGCCATCTGGAACTCGCCCCGGCCCTTGACCGTGAAGCTGTCCTTGTCCTCGGTCTCCTCCACGCGCAGGGCCACGTTGCGCAGGGTCTCCTTGTAGAGCCGCTCGCGCAGCTTGGCCGACTGGACGTACTTGCCCTCCCGGCCGGCGAAGGGCGAGGAATTGATGGCAAAGCGCATGGCCACGGTCGGCTCGTCCACGTGGATGCGGGGCAGGGCCTTGGGCATGTCCGCCGTGCAGATGGTGTCGCCGATGGTCACTTCCTCGACGCCGGACAGGACGATGATGTCGCCGGCCTCGGCCGCCTCGGTCTCGGTCAGGCTCGGTCCCTGGTAGACCTGCAGCTTGGAGACGCGAAGGGGCTTGGCCGCGCCGGCCTCGTCGATGCGCACCAGGGTCTGGTTGATCCGGGCCGTGCCGGAGATGACCCGGCCCACGGCCAGCCGGCCCAGGAATTCGGAATACCCCAGGTCCGAGACCAGCATGCGGAACGGCTCGGCCGGATCGTGGGACGGGGCCGGGATCACGGACAGGATCCGTTCGAAGAGCGGTGCCAGGTCCCTGCCCTCGGCATCCATGGACTCCTTGGCCAGGCCCTCGCGTCCGATGGCGTACAGGACCGGAAACTCGAGCTGCTCCTCGGACGCGTCCAGGTCGATGAACAGGTCGTAGATCTCGTTTAAAACCTCTTCGGTCCGGGCATCCTTGCGGTCGATCTTGTTGACCACCACGATGACCGGCAGGCCCCGGTCCAGGGTCTTTTTCAGCACGAACCGGGTCTGGGGCAGCGGCCCCTCGGACGAGTCGACCAGAAGCACCGCGCCGTCCACCATGGACAGGGCCCGCTCCACTTCGCCGCCGAAATCGGCGTGGCCCGGGGTGTCTATGATGTTGATCTTGACCCCCTTCCACATGACCGCGCAGTTTTTGGCGGCAATGGTGATGCCGCGTTCCCGTTCCAGGTCCATGCTGTCCATGACCCGGTCGGCCACTTCCTGGTTCTGGCGGTAGAGGCCGCTTTGGCGGAACATGTGGTCCACGAGCGTGGTCTTGCCGTGGTCGACGTGGGCGATGATGGCGATATTGCGCAGGGTTTCGTTTCTGATCGTCTCTTTCATGCAGGGGATTCCTTGAAAAAACGTTGCCGGCGCGGCGCTTCTCCGCCGCCGGGGCTGGGGACATACCGTAATGGGCGGGCTTAGGCAATCGGCAGGGTGAATGTGAAGGTGCTGCCGGCCCCGGGCTTGGATACGTAAAAAATGCGGCCGCCGTGTGACTCCACGATGTGTTTGCAGATGGCAAGTCCCAGGCCGGTGCCCTTGGGCTTGTTGGTCAGGGTCGCGCCGATCTGGTTGAACTTCTCGAACACCTTGTGCTGTTCGCCCTCCGGGATGCCGATGCCGGTGTCGATCACGTCAATGACCACGTAGTGCCCCTCCACCCTGGCCCGGCAGGTGACGGACCCGCGCTCGGTGAATTTCAGGGCGTTGGACACCAGGTTGACCAGGACCTGGATGAGCCGGTCCCGGTCGCCGAGCACTTCCGGCAGCCGGCCCTCGATCCGGGTGTCGAGGGACACCTTTTTCTGGGCCTGGAGCAGGCCCACCGAGGCGGACATGACATGGCGCACCACCTCGGCCGGGTCCACCCGCTCGTGCTTGAAGGCCATCTTTCCGGCCTCCAGCTTGGCCAGGTCCAGCACGTCGTTGATGAGGTGCTTGAGCCGTTCGCCCTCGGACACGATGATGCCGAGGTTCTCCATGATCTGCTCGGCCTGGCGGCGACGCCTGGGGTCGCCATCGAGGAGCGGCTGAAAAAGCTGTTCCAGCCGCTTCTGGATGATCACCGCGAACCCGAGGACCGAGGTCAGGGGGGTCCGGATCTCGTGGGACACCATGGACAGGAAGTCGGACTTGGCCCGGTTGGCCGCTTCGGCCGCTTCCTCGGCCCGCTTGCGGGTGGTCACCTCGTGGGTCAGGCGTTCGTTGATCCGGGTCAGCTCGGCCGTTCGCTCGGCCACCCTTGCTTCCAACTCGTCATGGTAGCGCAGAAGCGTCTGTTCCGCCATCTTGCGCACGGTCACGTCCTGGAGCGAACCGTCGAACCGTTCCGGTTCCCCGGCCGCGTCCCGGATCCGGCGGGCGTTGATCAGCCCCCAGATGGTGGCCCCGGTCTTGGTGGTCAGCTGGACTTCCAGGTTTTTCACTTCGTCGTACCGGGCCAGTTCCGACCGGATCCGGTGCCGGTCCTCGGCGTGGGACACCACCTGGTCGACCACGTTTTTGATGTGGCGCATCAGGTCGCGCGAGGAGGCGTAGCCGAGGATGGAGGCCATGGCCGGGTTGGCGCTCACCAGGCGCCCTTCCAGGGAGCTCTGGAAAATGCCCTCGGCCGCGTTTTCCACGATGCCCCGGTACTTTTCCTCGGCTCGCCTGAGGGCCAACTCGTTTTTTTTGCGCTCGCTCACGTCCCGGGCGACGATGATGGCAATGGGGCCTTCCTCGCCGTTGGCCATGCGGAAGGTCATCTCCACCGACGGGCTGGCGTCGCCCTTGCGTCCCGGCTGCATCAGGACCGTTTCGATCCGGCCGGCGGCGAAGTCGCCGGAGAAAAGCCCCCGCAGATGGTCCACCGCCTCGGGAGGGAGCAGTTCCTCGAACAGGCGGCCGAGCAGGGCCTGCCGGTCCTGGCGCAGCATGGTCCCGGCCGCGCCGGCGGCGTCGGTGATCCGGCCCGTGTGGCCGTCCACCAGGAAGATGGCTTCACCGGTCTGGTCGAGCAGGGACCGGAACCGCTCCAGCTCGTCAAGGCGGCGCTTGAGTTCGGGGTAGTAGCTCTTGCTGACCGAGTGTTCGCCGAAACCCAGCAGCCTGGCCCGGCGGTCGTCGCGATCAGAACCGGGGCTGGCAGGCGTTTTCATAGACGGTTTCGATCTCGGTTGCGGTTGGCTGCCGGGGGTTGGTCAGCATGCAGGGATCGTCCAGGGCCTTTTCGGCCAGCTCGCGCAGGGTCTCCGGCATGACGCCGATGTCGGCCAGGCCCATGGTCACGCCGGCCGCCTTTTTGAAATCCCGAATGGCCCCGAGCACCGCCTCCTTCTTTTCGGAGGGCGCGGCGCTGTCGTCAAAGCGCGCGCCGAGGACCCGGCCGAACGTTTCGTACCTTTGGGGCACGGCTTCGTAGTTGTAGGCGGCCACGTGGTCCATGAGGATGGCGTTGCACAGGCCGTGGGGAAGATCCAGGAGCCCGCCCAGGCTGTGGGCCATGGCGTGGACCGCGCCGAGGATGGCGTTGGAAAAGGCCATGCCCGCGTAGAGGCTGGCCAGCAGCATGCCGCCTCGGGCCTCGATGTCTGTCGGCGCTTCCATGGCCCTGGGCAGGTTGGCCCGGATGAGGCGCGCGGCCTCCAGGGCCAGCAGATCGGTCATGGGGCCGTGGGCGTTGGACACGTAGGCTTCCATGGCGTGGGTCAGGGCGTCGAGGCCGGTGTGGGCCGTGAGCGTGGCCGGCATGGTGACGGTGGCCACGGGATCGATCAAGGCGGCGTCCGGGATGAGCGTCTTGCTGGCAATGGCGATTTTGACCTTGCGGGCCGTGTCCGTGACAATGGCGAACTGCGACACTTCGGCCCCGGTCCCGGCCGTGGTCGGGACGCACAGAAGCGGCGGTCCGGGCCGGTCCACGTTGTCCACGCCCTCGAATTCGAGGATGTGGCGGCCATTGGCCCACACGATGCCGATGCCCTTGGCGCAGTCCATGGCCGAGCCGCCGCCGACCGCCACCAGGGCGTCGCAGCCGCAGCCGGCAAAGGCCTCGGCCCCGGCCATGACCTCATGGTCCCGGGGATTCGAGGACAGTCCGGTGAAAAGCCGGGATTCGATGCCGGCTTCCGACAGGCTCCGCTCGACCTGCTGCGGCCAGCCAAAGGCCAGAAGGTCCGGGTCGGCCACCAGCAAGGCCCGCCGCACGCCGAGACCGGCCGCCTGATGGCCGGCCAGATCCAGCGCGCCCTGGCCGAAGACGAATTCCGGGGCCACGAATTTGCGCATGGACAACAAGAATCTTTCCCGCATGCGCTCCCCTTCGGGCGGCGCCATGTGTTTCCGCCCCGCTTCCGTCGGCTTGGCAGACAGATCCCCTGCCGCGCCATTTCCCGTCCCTTGCGCCGGACAGGGTATCGAGCCGTCCTATGCTTGCAAAGGACCGTTCCCCGGCTCGACGCCCCCGAGGCCCCTGACCCCACCGAAAAAACCGGCGGCATCCCAGGCGATTCCCTGGTCGGCCAGAATGGTTGGCAGGGCCGGGTCCGTGAAGACCCGCAACTCTTCCTCGCGGCCTTGGCAATAGGAGCTGATGGCGGCCAGCACGGCGTCGCATTGGCCCGGATGGGCCATGACCTCGACCGTGCCCGAGCCGCCCAGGGCGGCAAAAGCCGCGCCCACCAGCCCCAGAAACCCGTCGACAGACAGGTTTTCGCCAAAAAAACCCGTAACGCAGGCATCGGCATGGGGCACGCCGGCCGCGCCAAGGGCCTGCCGCATGTCGTCCGTCAGCGCCCTGGCCGGAACTTGCAGTTCCCGGGCCAGCTCCAGAAAGACCGGAAACACCTCGGGCCGCTTGTGGATGTGGTGGTGCGCGTCGAGATGGCTCGGCTCAAGTCCCGAGGACCGGAACCGCTCCAACTGGGCCCGCCACTCCCGGCGCACCTCGTCCGGCTCCACGTCCCGGACCGCAAGCTTCTTGCGGGGAAACCGGCCCTCTTCGGTCACCAGGCTCGGGACCGACGCGGCCGGCAGGCACGGCGCGCCGCCGGTCAGTTGCAAATGGAGCCCGATGCGGCCGGCCATGGCCGGCCCCAGGCGCGCCAGCCGTTCCAGGCCGCCGTCGACGCAGACCATGGCCGTGGTCCCGGCCACGGTTCCGGCGGCCATGGCCTCCAGGATGCCGTGGCTCGTGCCCTCGGTCAGGCCGAAATCATCGGCATTGACGAAAAGCCGCCGCATGCGCGTTCCTTACAACCAGTGCGACCGCAACGGTCAGGAGGCCTTTGTCCGGGCAAGGACCGCCTGGACGAGCTTTTCAATGCCCGTGGCGATGTCCGCGATGCCGGGGCCGAGCATGTAGGCCGGCGTGGTGACCAGGTTGTTGGCCGCGTCCACCTGGATCGCGTCCACGTCCCGGTTCACGTGCCTGGCTCCGGCCGCTTCCAGGGCCTGGGCCGTGCCGGGATCGTTGCCAATGGTCAGTTCCGGGTGGAACCGGCCAAGGGCCAGGGCCAGGACCGCCGGAGCGATGCAGATGGCCCCGATGGGCTTGCCCGCGGCGTGCATGGCCGCAAGAAGGGCCGCCACCGATGGCAGGACCGTGCCCTTGGCCCCTTTGGCGCCGAAATCGCACAGATTGTTGGCCGCGCCCAGGCCGCCCGGCAAAATCAGGCCGTCCAGGTCGTCGGCCCGGACCCGGGCCACGTCCGCCACCGGCCCCCGGGCGATGCGGGCCGCCTCGACCCGGACCCTGCGGGTCTCGCCGCCAGGGGTCCGGTCGTCGTGGTTGACGGCCTGAAACGTCGTTTCCGGGGCCATGCAGACCGCCTCGGCTCCGGCCTTGGCCAGAAAATAGAGGGTCAGGGTGGCTTCGTGGATCTCGGAGCCGTCGTACACGCCGCAGCCGGACAACAACACGCCGATGGTCGCCATACGCTCCCGCACCTCCCTGGGAAATCATACAAAATCATGTCTCGGGCCGACTCGAAAACGTACTCTTTGCCCTGGCCTTCGTCAAATGATCCCGCCCTTCCCGCCCGGCCCCCTGCGTCCGGCCCGACCGGCGCGGCCGGTGACGGCCCGGCGTTGCCTTTGGGACGGATTCGGCGCATGAAGGCCCATGCCCAAGCACTTGTCCGGCGGTCTTCCGGTTGTTGCGACTCCCCTGCTCATCTCCGACACCACCCTCCGCGACGGCGCGCAGATGCCAGGGGTCCGGTTTTCCGTGGACGACAAGGTGGCCATCGCCAAGGCCCTGGCCGAGGCCGGGGTGGACGTCATCGAGGCCGGTTTTCCGGCCGGCTCGGAGCGCGAGATCGAGGCCGTGCGCCGCATCTGCGCCGCAGTCCCTGGTCCCCGGATCATGGCCTTGTGCCGGGCCGTGGCCGGCGACATCGACGCCGCCTGGGAAGCCCTGGCCGAGGCCGCGCCCGAGGCGCGGGGCGTCGGCGTCTTTCTGGCCACCAGTCCGCTCCATCGCCGCTACAAGCTCGGCAAGACCAAGAGCCAGTGCCTGGACATGATCGGCCGGGCCGTGGCCTATGCCAGGGAGCGGTTTCTCAAGGTCACGTTCAGTTGCGAGGACGGCAGCCGCACCGAGCCCGGCTTCCTGCGCCAGGCCTATGCCGTGGCCATGGACGCCGGGGCCACGGCCATCGGCTTTCCCGACACCCTGGGCGTCTTGACCCCGGAGGCCGTCGGGCGGCGCGTGCGCATGCTGGCGGCCCTGGCCCACCCGCGCGCGGTGCGGCTGCGCGTCCATTTCCACAACGACCTGGGCCTGGCCACGGCCAACACCCTGGCCGCCGCGGCCGCCGGCGCGGACATCGTCCACCTGACCGTGGGCGGCATCGGCGAACGGGCCGGCAACGCGGCCCTGGAAGAAACCGTCATGGCGCTCGCGCTCCATCCGAAGCAGTACCGCCGGTCCGTCGGCGTCGACCCGACCCGGCTCACGGCGCTGTGCCGGCTGGTCTCCCGGCTTTCCGGCGTGCCGCTGGCGGCCAACAAGGCCGTGGTCGGAGCCAATGTTTTCGCCACCTCGGCCGGCGTGCACCAGGACGGCCTGCTCAAGCACCCGGACACCTACCTGCCCTTCCGGCCCGAGGCCGTGGGCGCGGACGGCATCCGCCTGCCCCTGTCCCCGCTGTCCGGCAAGGCGGCCCTGGCCCTGCGCCTGTCCGAACTCGGCATCACCCTCTCGCCCGAGGAACTGTCCCGGGCCAGCCGGATCGTGAAAAACGCGGGCAAAGAGGCCTGGACCGACGAGGAAGGCCTCCTGCGCCGGGCCGCCGCCGCGGCCAGGGAGGCGGCGCCGTGACCGCCGCCTCAACGGGCCAGCCATTTTTCGGCCGCCATGTCTGGACGCTCTATACGTACCTGCGTCCCTACAAAAAGGCGTTTCTGGGCGGGCTGTTTCTCAATGTCCTGGCCCGGGCCTGCGACCTGCTGCCCCTGGCCGTGGCCGGCCGGGTCATTGACGCGGCCGCGGCCGGCACCCCCGATCCCCATGTCTACCTTTTCTACGGCCTCGGCATCCTCCTGAGCTTCGTCTTTCTGGCCGTGTTCCAGAGCGGCTCGGACTATGTTCTGGCCGCCATGGCCCAGAAGGCCCGCCACGACATCCGCCTCGCCCTCTACGGCCACCTCCAGACCCTTGATCCCGCTTTTTTCGAGGACCGGCAGACCGGCGACATCATGTCCGTGGTCGTCGGCGACGTGGACACCCTGGAAAGCTTCCTGACCGACTCCTCCACCTCCATCATCCGGGTCCTCGTCACCTTTGTCGGCATCTACGGCTACCTCTTTTTCCTGGAGTGGCGGCTGGCCCTGCTCCTTTTTATTCCCTTGCCCATTGCCGTGTTCGCCATCCGCCACTTCGTCACCCGGGTCCAGCCCCGCTACCGCGAGGCGCGCAAGGCCGTGGGGGCCATCGGCGCGCTCCTTGAAAACAACATCTCCGGCATGGGCGTCATCCAAGCCTACACGGCCGAGGACCGGCTCTACGAGGCCGTCTCGGTCCGGTCGGCCGCCTACCGCGATGAGGCCGTGGCCGCCGAGTCCGAGCGGGCCCGGTTCCTGCCGGCCATGTACGCCGTGGCCGGGCTGTCCTTCGGCGCGGTCTTCGCCGGCGGCGGCTGGCTGGTGGCGGCCGGCCACGGCCCGACCGTGGGCGACTACACCACCTTCGTCCTGTTCGCCGCCCGGCTCGTGCTCCCCCTTTTCGTCTTCGGCATGCTCATCAACCAGATCCAGCGGGCCGAGGCCGCGGCCGCGCGCATCAGCGACCTCCTTGCGGTCAGGCCCCGGGTGGCGGACCGTCCGGACGCCGTGCCGCTGGCCACCCGCCCGGAGCGCCTCGAATTCACGGACGTCCGTTTCGCCTATCCCGGCCGGGAACCGGTCATCAACGGGGTCAGCTTTTCCCTGCGCCAGGGCAACGTCCTCGGCGTGGTCGGTCCGACCGGGGCGGGCAAGTCCACCCTGGTCAAGCTCCTGCTGCGCTATTTCGAACCGACCGGCGGCGCCATCAGCCTGGACGGCGTGCCCCTGGCCGCCTACACGCTCAGGAGCTACCGGGGGCTTCTCGGCTACGTCTCCCAGGACGCGTTCCTTTTCCACGGCACCGTGGCCGAAAACATCCTGCTCGGCCGGCCCGAGGCCGACACGGCGGCCGTGCGCCGGGCCGCAACCGTGGCCGGAGCGGACGAATTCATCCTGAAGCTGCCCCACGGCTACGACACGGTCATCGGCGAACGCGGCATGAAACTCTCGGGCGGCGAGCGCCAGCGGGTGTCCCTGGCCCGGGCGATCCTGCGGGATCCGGCCATCCTCATCCTCGACGAGGCCACCTCGGCCGTGGACAACCGGACCGAGGCCGTGATCCAGCGGAACCTGCACGCCTTCCGCCAGGGCCGCCTGACCCTGGCCGTGGCCCACCGCCTTTCCACCGTGCGCCAGTGTTCCGAGATCCTGGTCGTGGTCGACGGGTACGTGGTGGAGCGCGGCGACCACGACAGCCTGCTCGCGGCCGGCGGAGTCTACGCCGGCATGTGGGCCGTGCAGAGCGGCCAGGACCTGTCGTGAATTTCGATCCCGACACCACCACGGTCCTCGATGTGGTGGCCGCCTGTCCGGCCGCCCAGGATGTTTTCCGAAGATACGACGCAACAGCCGGCCGTTGCCTTCTGTGCGAAGGGCTTTTCGAAACCGTAAGCAGCCTGGCGGTCCGGTTTGGCCTTGACCGGGAGCGGCTGGTGGCCGATCTTCGGGCTGTCTGTCACAAGGAAGGACCATGACGATCGAACTGGTCAAGACCGTCACCGCCGCCGGCTGAGCGGCCAAGATCGCCCCAGGGGACCTGGAGGCCGTCTTGCAGGGCTTGCCGCCCGTTACCGATCCTCGCCTGCTGACCGCCCAGGGAGTCAACGAGGACGCGGCCGTGGTGCGCCTTCCGGACGGCCGGGGGCTGGTCCAGACCGTGGATTTCTTCACGCCCATCGTCAACGACCCGTACCGGTTCGGCCGGATCGCGGCCGCCAATTCCCTGTCCGACGTCTACGCCATGGGCGGCGAGCCGCTGGCGGCCATGAACATCGTCTGCTTCCCGGCCAAGACCATGGACCGGGAGATCCTGGCCGAAATCCTGCGCGGCGGGCTGGACGCCGTGCTTGCGGCCGGGGCCGTGCCGGCCGGCGGCCACAGCGTGGAGGACAAGGAGATCAAGTACGGCCTGGCCGTGTCCGGCCTGGTCGATGCAAACGGCTTTGCCTCCAACACGGGTCTTCGGCCGGGTGATGTCCTCCTCCTGACCAAGCCGCTCGGCACCGGGGTCCTGGCCACGGCGCTCAAGGCCGGCTTCGGCGACCCGGCGGAACTGGAAACCCTGCTCTACACATGGGCCGGCCGGCTGAGCGCCGCCGGCGGCCGGGTCATCCGGGAGCTCGGGCTCACGGCGGCCACGGACGTGACCGGTTTCGGCCTCGGCGGCCACGTGCTGGAGATGGCGGCCGCATCCAAGGTCGGGGTGGAGATCAGGCTTGCCGCTGTGCCGTTTCTGCCCCGGGCCGTGGAACTGGCCAGTCAGGGCATGATGCCGGCCGGCAGTTTCGCCAACCGCTATTTCTGCGCCAGCGCGGTGTCCGTGGCCGACGGCCTGGACCCGATCCAGGTCGATCTGGTCTTTGACGCCCAGACCTCGGGCGGCCTGGTCCTGGCCGTGCCCGAGGGGAAAGTGGAGGCGGCGCGGAAGATGCTTGAGGATGCCGGGGACCTGGCGGCGGTCATTGGGCGGGTGGTGGAGGAAAAGGAAAGAACGGCGCGCTTGCAGCTTCTATGACCGGTATGGTCCTAAGGCAGACACCGCACCCCGTCCACCTTCCACTTCTCCCCCTCAAGCACCATATCGAACGTCGCCATGGCCTTCTTTTCCCCCGGCCACTTGTAGACGATGACCGCCCTTCCATCCGACGTCGATTCCGTCTTGTACAGGTAGGCCCCTTCCGCCTCGTCCTGGGCGCAGGTCAGGGGATTGTGGTCCAGGCCGCACAGCTCGCCGTCCACATACCTGCCCTGGCAGTTTTCCCGCACCGCCGCTCGTTCCCGGGCCGCCATGTCGGCCAGGAGCCGGTTGGTGAAATACCCGGCGTAGCCCTTGTTTGCCTTGGGCTTGTAGCGGGGCGTGCGGAGCAGGAATTCCAGGAGGTCGGCGTCTTTTTCCGACAGGCGAAGGACCCGGTCCAGGGCCTTTTCCGGCGCGGTCGCGGCGGCGTGGAAGGCGGCGTCCGCAGGTCGGGCCGGCTCCTTGGCCAGCCCGCTCACGGCGGCAAGCAGCAGGACAGGGACAAACAACAACAGAGGCAGGAGGCGGGGCGGACGGGCGTCGAGCGGCATGGCGGGCTCCGAAAGGCAGACGTTTTCCGCCTCTTTCTTACCCTACCCGGCCGCTGTTGTCATGGCCTGGCCCCAGGGCCTGTCCAACGCCAAAAGCCCGCTGCGGCTGGCCGCAGCGGGCTTTCAAAAATCTACTGAAAGCCGGAGGCCTTAGGCCTGCTTGCTCTTGCTGATGGCCGTGGACAGGCGGGAGATGTTCCGGGCCGCGGTCTTCCAGTGGATGATCTTCTTGGTGGCGGCCTTGTCCAGGACCTTGGTGGCGGTCAGCAGGGCCGTTTCGGCGGCGGCGGTGTCGCCGCTGGCCAGGGCGGCGCGCACGGTCTTGATGACGTTGCGCACGCGGGTTTTCACCGCCCGGTTGCGAGCCCGGGCCAGAAGGCTTTGACGATGCCGTTTCAGAGCGGATTTATGGTTGGCCAAGGATCGTTCCTCCGTGTGATGTTCGCTGAAGCAGGATTACCTAGATTGGCGCCCGGCTTCTGTCAAGTAAAAATATCCGTTTCCCCTGCAATGCCCGACGCCGCGACTGCATTGCGCCGTGGCGTCCCCCCGTCGGGGTGGTCCAGGAGGGGATCATCCCCTCCTGGCCGCCGGAGGCGTCTTTCCTCCCCCTCCCCCGCTACACCTGCAAGGCCGCGAAATCGGCCACCCGGCCGAGGCGGTCGACCAGGTTTTTGAGCAGGTTCAGGCGGTTGAGGCGCACGTCCATGTCGTCGCACATGACCATGACGTTGTCGAAAAAGGCGTCCACGCTGGGACGCAGTTCGTACAGAAGGTCCAGGACAGCGGCATAGTCGCCGGATTCGAAGAGCGCGTCGTAGCGCGGCAAAACGTCGGCGCAGGCGGCGGCCAGGTCTTTTTCGGCCTGCTCCTCCAGAAGCGCTTCCTTGACCGCGCCGGTCAGGGGCTGTCCGGCCCCCACGCCCTGCTTGCGGATGATGTTGGCCGCGCGCTTGAAGGTCAGGACCGCCTGGCCGAAATCTGGCTTGGCGGCAAAGGCGGCCAGGGCCGGGATGCGGGCGGCCAGTTCGGCGATGTCGTTAAACGACGCGCCCACGGCGGCCTCGACCACCAGGGTGTCAAAACCCCGGCCCATGAAGTAGGCCCGCAGGCGCTGGCCAAAGAAGTCCAGGAGCCGGGCCAGGATGTGGGTCCGGTCCACTTTGAACTTCACGTCGCCGTAGCCGTCCAGGGCCGCCTGGAGCAGTTCCATGAGGTCCAGGCGCAGCCCGTGCTCGATGACGATGCGGCAGATGCCAAGGGCCGCTCGGCGCAGGGCGTACGGATCGGCCGCGCCGGTCGGCACCATGTCCAGGCCGAAACAGCCGGCCAGGGTGTCGGCCTTGTCCGCCAGGGACAGGATGGCCCCGGCCAGGGTGGCCGGGACAGGGCTGTCCGGCCCGGCCGGCAGGTACTGTTCGGCAATGGCCCGGGACACGGTCTTGGACTGGCCCTTGCGGCGCACGTAGATGCCGCCCATGACGCCTTGCAGTTCCGCGAATTCCCCGACCATGTCCGAGACCAGGTCCACCTTGGCCAGGCCGCCGGCCTGGGAGGCTTCAAGCATCACTTCAGGTTTTCCGGCCTGCTCGGCTACCACGCCGCACAGCCGTTCCAGCCGCCGGGCCTTTTCGCGCATGCTGCCGAGTCCGGCCAGGAACACCACGCTTTCGAGCTTTTTCTGCCAGGTTTCGAGGTCCGTGGCCAGGTCGGCTTCCCAGAAGAACCGGGCGTCCTCCAGGCGGGCCGTCAGGACCCGTTGCCAGCCCCGGCGGACCAGGTCCACCTGGTTCGGGGCCAGGCCGAGGGTGGTCAGGAAGACCGGCAGCAGGCCGCCCTTGCCGTCTTCCACGGCAAAGCTCTTCTGGTGCGACTCCATGCTGGTGATCAGCACCTCGCGGGGCACGTCCAGGAACTTGGGGTCGAGCCGGCCGAGGATGACCACCGGGTGCTCGGTCAGGCCCGTGACCTCGGCCAGCAGGGAGGGATTGATGACGGCCGCGCCGCCGGCCTCCTTGGCCAGGGTCTCGGCCTGGGACCGGACCAGGCTCTCGCGCTCGCGGGCGTCCAGGACCACCTTGCCCTGGTCGCGGATGACCGAAAAGTAGTCCTCGGCCCGGGCCACCTCGAAGGGACCGGGGCCCATGATGCGGTGCCCCCGCGTCAGGCGGCCCGAGGCAATGCCGTCGAGTTCGAAGGGCACGACCTCCCCGTCCAGGAGGGCCAGGAACCAGTGGACCGGCCGGCCGAAGGCGAACTCGCGGCCGCCCCAGCGCATCCGTTTGGGAAACGACAGTTTCCGGACCGCCTCCAGGCACATGGCCGGCAGGAGCTCCAGGGCCGACTGGCCGCCGGTGGTCTTTTTGAGGGCCAGGTACCGGCCCTTGCCGGTCTCCATGACAAAGACGTCGGCCACGTCCTTGCCCTGGCCCTTGGCGAACCCGACGGCGGCGGGCGTGGGATTGCCCGAGGCGTCAAAGCCGACCCGCTCGGGCGGACCGGTGACGAGTTCTTCCTCCTGGCGCGCGCCTCCGGCCAGGCCGGTGACGCTGACCACCAGCCGGCGGGGCGTGGCAAAGGCGTCCAGGGCGTCGCAGTCGAGCCTGGCCTGGGCCAGGGCGTCGGTAAAAAGGGTTTTGACCTCGGTGGTCAACCCGGAAAGGAATCGGGCCGGCATCTCCTCGAACCCGATCTCGAACAGAAAATGGGACATGGCGTGGGTCCTTTATGCGCTTTGGGTGAGGAGCGGATAACCGAGTTCCTTGCGCTGGGCGGCGTAGAGCCGGGCCAGGCTCGAGGCCAGGGCCCGGACGCGGCCGATGTAGCCGGTGCGCTCGGTGATGGAGATGGCTCCCCGAGCTTCGAGCATGTTGAAGGCGTGGGAACACTTGAGGCAGTAGTCGTAGGCCGGCCAGGGCAGGCCCAATTCGCACAGCCGCTTGCACTCCTTTTCGCAAGCCGCGAAATGCGCAAGCAGCATGGCGGCGTCGGATTCCTCGAAATTGTAGCGCGAATGCTCGTATTCGCCCCGCTGGTGGACCTGGCCGTACGTCACGCGGTCGTTCCAGGCCAGATCGTAGACCGAATCCTTTTGCTGGAGATACATGCTGATGCGTTCCAGGCCGTAGGTGATCTCCACGGACACCGGGGACAGGTCGATGCCGCCCACCTGCTGGAAATAGGTGAACTGGGTCACTTCCATGCCGTCGAGCCAGACTTCCCAGCCAAGGCCCCAGGCGCCGAGCGTCGGCGATTCCCAGTCGTCTTCCACGAAGCGGATGTCGTGGTCGGCGGCGTTGAAGCCCAGGGCGGCCAGGCTGTCCAGGTAGATCTCCTGGATGTTGTCCGGCGAGGGCTTGAGGATGGCCTGGAACTGGTAATAGTGCTGGAGGCGGTTGGGGTTTTCGCCGTAGCGGCCGTCGGTCGGCCGGCGTGACGGCTGAACGTAGGCGGCGTTCCAGGGTTCCGGGCCGATGGCCCGGAAAAACGTGGATGGATTGAAGGTTCCGGCGCCGACTTCGGAATCGTAGGGCTGGACCACGAGGCAGCCGGATTTGGCCCAGAAGTTTTGCAGCGTCAAGATGACATCCTGAAAATACATGGTCGCTCCAATTTCAAGGTTCAGCCGCCATGGGGCAGGCCTGTCGCTCGTTCTGACGAAAAACATTTCCAACCGTCGGACGTGGCCGCGTCAGGCCCGCACAAACCCGCCCTGCTCCCAAGCCAGGCCCATGTGGTAGCGCACGAGCAGGTCCACGGTCCTGGAAAATTCCCGGGCCGCCGCCGATTCCGGCCGGCAGGCCGCCCAGGCTCCGGGGGAACGTTCCACGGCCGCTGCAAAAAGGGCCAGGGCTTCGGCCCCCAGCCGCTGTCGCACGCCGCCTTCCCGATGGTCCCGGCAGCAGGGGCAAAGCATCCTGCCGGCCTCGACATGGCACACGGCCCCGACGTCGACGAGCGACGCGCCGCACACGGCGCACTGCCCGCACCCGGGCAGCAGGCCGTGCAGAAACGCCATCCTGGCCCGAAAGAGCAAGGGGAAAAGCGGCGACGGCGCGGCCTCGGCCTCAAGCGCCGCGAGCATCCCCCGAAGCAGGGCGTAGGCTTCGGCCGCGCCCTGGGGACCGATGTGCACGGCCTCGAAAAATTTCAAGCAATTGACGGCCATGCCGAGGCGGCTCGGGTCCTGGCGCAGGGCCAGGGGGGCGTCGAGGAGCTTGGCCTCGGTCAGGCAGTGGTAGCCCTGGCGTCCGGACCGCCGGACCTTGAACCGGACGTGGTTGAGGGCGTCGAGGCAGCCGAGGAACCGGCGGCGGCTTTTGAGGCCCCCGAAGGCAAAGGCCGTGTAGGCCCCGCGCACGGGCGAAAAAAGGCGCACCCAGGCGTCTATTTCCCGAAACCGCCCCACCTTGAGCACGAGCGCCTTTTCGGAAAACTCCATGCCAGCCTCGAACCGCGTTCCCGGTCCCGGAGACGGCGGCAGTCCGCCGCCGCGCTCCGGGTTCCTTCCTGTCAAAGACGCTCTTGCTTTGCCGCAACCGCGGACCGGCCGGTTCCTACGGTCCGGTCGGAGGGAAGCGGACGGTCTTGACCGCGCCTTTTTCCGTGACCACCGGCATTTCCTGGCCGTCGTAGCGGAAGACCACGCTGCTCGGATTGCCGAGCTTGATCTCGACTTTCGTGTCAAAGGACACCGTGATCCGCTGTCCCTTTTTCACATAGATATCCTTGGCCGGTCCCTTGTCCGGATTGACCATGACCCAACTGCCGTCCTGGCCGTAGATCTCCACTTCCTTGGGACCGCCGACGGCCTCCCCTCCCGCGACCGGA
Source organism: uncultured Desulfovibrio sp. (assembly GCA_964539435.1). Classification (GTDB taxonomy): domain Bacteria; phylum Desulfobacterota; class Desulfovibrionia; order Desulfovibrionales; family Desulfovibrionaceae; genus Solidesulfovibrio. The sequence continues at coordinate 50,003 of CAZIJE010000013.1, read as the reverse complement.
GCGGACGGCGCGGAGACGGCCGCCGGCGTCTGGGCGGCAGGGGGCGTCTGGGGCTGGGCGGGGGCGGGCGTCGGCGTCGCGTCGGGCGCGGCCTTGGCCGTTTCCTCGGCCCCTTTTTTGGCCACGAACTTCAGGGTCTTGACCGACCCCTTGCCGGCCTGGAGCGGATAGAGCTTGTTGTCGAACCGGATTTCCACGCCAGGCGCATTGCCCAGGCGCACGAGCAGATAATCGGCGAAACGGCCGGTGAAGGTGTCGCCTTTTTCCAGCATGGTCTCGTGCATGGTGCCGCCGTCCGCGCCAGCCTGGAGCCAGCACCGTTCGTTGGCCACGATGGTCACGGTGTGCGGGCCGGTCTCGCCAACGGTGAAGGCCTTGGCCGTGGGAGAGACCGGCGGGGCCACGGGTTCGGGCGCGGCGGGAACCGCCGGCGCGGGCGTGGCGACCGGACCGCTGGTGGCGATGTCCTGGGTGGCCCTGTCTTCGGGGCTTGGTTCGGGAGCCGGCTTGGCGTCGGCCCTGGGCGCGGGCGTGGGTGTGGGAATCGGAGTCGGCGCGGGCGCGTCCGCGACCGGCGCGGGCAACGGCGGCACGGGCGTAAGTTCCACGGCCTGGGGCGCGGGAACCACGGGCACCGGCCTGTCCTGCGTCGGTGCAGTGGGCTCGACCGTGGCCTTGGGCGCGGCGGCGTCCGTCACGTCGCCGGGCCTGGAAAGGACGTGGGCGTACAAATACCAGCCAAGGCCGGCCACGGCCAGGACGGCGGCAAGACAGAGGAGCGCGGGGATCAGGGGGAATTTCGGTCCCGGCTTGACGGCGCAGCCGCAGTCGTCGTCCGGGACGTCCTGGAGGATGGCGGCGTTGTCCAGTGCCGGTTCCTCGGGCTGGTAGACCTCGGCCAGCCTTCTGGAGAATTCTTCTTGCTCCACGCCGAGCAGTCGGGCGTAATTCTTGATAAATCCCTTGGCGTAGACCGGATGGGGCAAAACGCTCCGGTTGCCTTCCTCAATGGCCGTCAGACAACTGCGCGTGATCTTGATCCTGTCCGACACGTCCTCGATGGTGAGGCCCTGCCGCTCCCGTTCCTCGCGCAGTATCGTCCCTAGCTCGCGCAAATCCATAACGAAAACTCCTCTGAGACCACGACGACGGGAGCGGGAGGACTCCCGTGCGGCGGCCGGATCAAACTACAGCTTGATCTCGATGACCGCCTTGGACCGCAGATTGTCGATATAATCCTGAAAAAGCTTGTCGAATTTCTGCTTGTACAGCAGTTCCTGGATCTGCTCCCGGGCCGCCTCGTAGGAGGGACCGCCGGCGGCCGACGGCGCAGGCGCGACCGGCGCGGGCGCGGCGGGCGCGGCGGCGGCGCGCATGATCAGGAGCACGGCCTTTCCGTCCAGCATGACCGGCGGGCTGACCTGGCCGGCGGGCACGGAGCCCAGGGCGTCGCGAAGGGCCGGAGCCAGATCCTTGGGCTGCACGTCGCCAAGGTCGCCGCCCTGGTCCCGGCCGGGGCCGATGGAATACTTCTTGGCCGCGTCGGCGAAGCTCAGGGAACCGGAAGCGATCTGGGCGCGCAGATCCTCGGCCTGTTTCTTGGTGGCCACCATGATGAACCCGATGTTGCCGGAAGCCTTGGGCCCGAGAATCGACTTGGCCGTGGGCAGGGCGCCCTTGTTTTTCTCGTAATAGTCCCGGATCTCGTCGTCCGTGACCAGGACCTTGCGGTGCACCATGAATCCCAGAAGGCGCTTTTTCACGCTGTCCAGGCGCAGGCGGTCGCGAAATTCCTTGAGCGTCAGGCCTTCCTTGTTCAGTTCGGCCACAAGCTGCTGCTGCGTCACGCTGTTTTTCTTCTTGATCTCATCGATCTGCGAATCCAGCTCGGTTTCGGAGACCGAAACCTTGAGGCGCGCCGCCTCCTGTTCGATGAGGATGTCGTTGATCATGGTGTCGAGGACCTGACGGCGCAGTTCGACAGCCCTCGGGTCGTCGGGCTTGAACGCGACCCCTTGGGAGCGCTGCATGAGGTCATTGAGCTTGGCGTTGACGTCAAACATGGTGATGAGCTTGCCGTTGACCACGGCAACCACCCTGTCCACCAGTTCGGCGGCATGCGCCGCCGTGGCCAGCGCCATCAGCAAGGCCAGCAGGAAACACATTTTAGGGAGACGGGGCAAGGTATCCTCCGTGAGGGGCTTCTCGGGCATGACACAGGACAGGCACGCCGGACCGGCATGGATGCCCCGGAGCAATGCAGCCGCCGCGCCGCCTCCTCCCAGGCCGGCGCAACCGCGCATCGGGGGCCTATAAACGTTTTTGCCACCCCAGGCAATGTGGTCCCCAGGCTCGGGCCCGGATAATCAAGGGAATTCCAGAATCCGGCTCTCTTTTTTCCCCACCGCCACCGTGGTTTCCCGATTCTTGAAACGGTAGGTCACCTCGCTCGGGCTGCCCAGGCGCACGGTCAATTTTCCGGAAAAACCGATCCTGTGGGGCTGGCCAGGCTTGAGGTAGACCCGCTCTTCCTGGCCCGCGTCCACGGTGTAGAGGATCCAACTGCCCTTGACCGCCGTGAACTCCACCGCGCCCTCGCCGGTCTTCTCCCCCGCTCCTCCTGCCGGCGCTCCTGCCCCGGCAGCCGGAGAAGAAGCCGGCTCCGCCGGAGAATCGGCCGCCGGGGCAGGAACGTGCTGTCCCTGGGTTGGGAGCGCATGATCGGTCGGGACCGACACCGGAGCGTTCGCCGCCGGCAACGTCGGTTCGGGCGCGGGGGCAGGGGCGGCTTCCGGCTCGGAGGCTGCCGCCCCTGCCGGCGGCGCGGCAACGGGATCGGCCGGAACCTCTTCGGCCACGGCCGGCGGCAACACGGCCGGCGGCGCGTCCGCAGCGGGAGGGTCCTCCTGCCTGTCCGGCGTCAGTCCCGATTTTCCGTCCAAGGCCTGCCTGACCTGGGCGACGGCGGCAGTGCCGGGCAAGGCTTCCTCGCGGGCCCTATCGCGCCCGTCTGGCCCCCCCTCCTCCGCCGCCGGGTCCGTGCCCGTTCCAGCCGTGGCCACAAGCTGCCGGTTGACCGTGATCGTGGCCCCGGCCAGGGCTTCGGCCAGCCAGGCGGCAAAGGCCTTGTCCCGTTTCCGGGCCGCCAGCGCGGCCTCGATTTGCGCGTAGGACTGGGCCGGATCGAGCACAACGGCGGGCTGGCGTTCGAGCAGGACCAGAAAAGAGCCCTTGTCCGTCCCGAGCGGGGCCGAGGCCTCGCCGGCCTTGAGGCCCTTGACCGCCTCCCGCCAGGCAAGGGGAAGGTTTGCTTCCGGAACCACGGCTTCCCGCACCGCGATGCCGTCCAGGGACTGGAGGGAAGCGGTCTGACCGGATTTGCGAAACGCGTTCCAGGCCGCCTTGGCCGTCTCGGCGTCGCGGCCCCGCACCTCGGCCAGGCGGACCCGGGACGGACGGGTAAAAGCCTCGATATGTTCCTTGTAATAGGCGGCCGCCTCGGCGACGTCCACGCGCGCGTTTTGCCGCAGGACCTCGCTGGAAAACTTCTCCAGGGCCAGCCGGTCGGCCAGGACCTCTCGCCAGCGGACCGGATCGATGCGCTCTTCATGGAGCATCCGCTCGAAGGCGTCGCCCGGATAGTCGGCCCGGACCTTGGCGGCCGCGTCCTCCACCTCGGCCCCGGTGACGTCGCGGCCGAGGCGATGCAGTTCCTGGCGCACGAGCCTGGCCACGATCATGTCGGCCAGCACGGCCCCGTATTCGGCCCGCAGCCGCTCGACCGCCGGATTGTCGGCCTCGGGCGCGCCGAGGCGGCCGAGGTCGTGACGGGCCTCCAGGTCGGCCAGGAGGATGGGCGCGCCGTTGACCACGGCCGCCACGCCGGCCTGCCTGGACGCGTCCCGTTGGCAGGCGGCGGTCAAGAGCGCCAGGGCCACGGCCAGGACAGCGGCCCCGAGCCGGCGGAGCGCCCGGAACCGGCTCACGGCGCGGTTCCCTCCTCGCCCAGGGCGGCCAGTTCCCGGGTCCAGGCGGCCACGGCCTCGGGCAGGGGCAGGCCCTGGTCAAGGGGCATGGCCAGGCGGCCCGGGGGCAGGAGCTTGACGCCCTGGCCCCGCGTTCCGGCAAAGGCCACCACCCGGTCCAGGGGCACGGCCGCGCCTTCGGCCTCGAATGAGACCACCAGCCGGGCCGGCGTGATCTCGGCCTTTTGCGCGCCAAGGCGCGACAGGACCTGCTTGAGGGCCAAAACGGCCCGGAAATTGTCCACTTCCGGCGGCTGGGGGCCGAACCGGTCGCGCATCTCGGCGGTGATCTCGGCCAGTCCCTGCTCGGTGCGGGCCATGGACAGGGCCTTGTAGAGCCGCAGCCGGTCCGAGGCCTCGGGAACATAGCGTTCCGGGATGCGGGCCGGGATGCCCAGGGTCAGTTCCGGCTCGGTCCGTTCCTTGACCGGCTCGCCCTTGAGGCGTCCGACCTCCTCGGCCAGCATCTCGAGGAACATGTCCAGGCCGATGCGGGCGATGTGCCCGGACTGGGCCTCGCCGAGGATATTGCCGGCTCCGCGCAGACGCAGGTCTTCCATGGCCACCTGGAAGCCGGCCCCCAGGTAGTCCATGTCCAGGATGACGCGCAGGCGCTTCCGGGCCAGTTCCGGCACCTTCTCGATACTCGGCACCACGAAGTAGGCGTAGGCCTGCCTGGGCGAGCGCCCGACCCGGCCGCGCAGCTGGTAGAGCTGCCCCAGGCCGAACATGTGGGCGTTGTCCACGACCAGGGTATTGGCCCGAGGAAAATCGAGCCCGGATTCGATGATCGAAGTGCAGACCAGGATGTCGGTCTCGCCGTGCCAGAAGCCGTGCATGGCCTCCTCCAGGGCGGTCTCGGACATCTGGCCGTGGGCCATGGCCACCTTGGCCTCCGGAGCCAGGGTCTTCACAAAGGCCGCCACCTCTTCCAGGCCCTGGACCCGGTTGTGGACCCAGAAGACCTGGCCCTGGCGTTCGAGCTCCCGGCGCAGGACCTCGCGCAAAAAGCCCTCGTCGCGTTCGACCAGCGCCGTTTCCACGGTCTTGCGCTCGGCCGGCGGGGTCTCGATGACCGACAGGCCCCGCACGCCGGAAAGCGAAAGCTGCAAGGTGCGCGGGATCGGCGTGGCCGTGAGCGTCAGGGCGTCGATGTTCTTTTTGAAGGCCTTGAGCCGCTCCTTGTGCTTGACCCCGAACCGCTGCTCCTCGTCGAGGATGAGGAGGCCGATGTTGGGGATGGTCACGTCGGCGGAGAGGATCCGGTGGGTGCCGATCAGGATGTCCACCTGGCCGCGCTCGACCGCCTCCAGCACGACCTTGCGCCGCTTGGGCGAGACGAACCGCGACAGCATCTCCACCCGGACCGGAAACCCTTCGAGCCGGGAGGCGAAGTTCTGGTAGTGCTGCTCGGCCAGGACCGTGGTCGGGCAGAGCATGGCCACCTGCTTGCCGTCGAGCACGGCCCGAAAGGCGGCGCGCAGGGCCACTTCGGTCTTGCCGAAGCCCACGTCCCCGCAGACCAGCCGGTCCATGGGCTCGGGCCGCTCCATGTCGGCCAGCACCTCGGCAATGGCCTTTTCCTGGTCCGGAGTCTCCTCGAACCCGAAGGTGGCCTCGAATTCCAGGTACAGTTCGTTGGTCGGGCCGTAGGCGTAGCCCTTGGCCACCTGGCGGTAGGCGTACATCTCGACCAGATCGGCGGCGATCCGTTCGATGGCCTTCTTGGCCCGCTCCCGCACGGACTTCCACCGGGCCCCGCCCAGGCGGTCCAGGGGCGGCGAGACGCCTTCGGGCCCCTTGTAGCGCTGCATGAGCCCGAGCCGGTCGGCCGGGAGGTAGAGTTTGTCGTCGTCGGCGAAAACCAGGAGCAGATAGTCGCCGCCGGTGGCGTCCACGGTCATGCGCGTGAGGCCTTCAAAGGTCGCCACGCCGTAGTCCCGGTGCACGACCAGGTCGCCCGGCCGGATGTCGTCAAAGGAAGTCAGGCCCTTGAAATCCTTGTCCCGCCGCCCTTCCCCGCCCTTGCCCGCGGCTTCGGGATGGAGGATGTCCTCGGGCAGGACCCGGGTGTCGCGCCAGGCCAGCTCCATGCCCTGACGCAGCCCCGAGATCAGGGCGAACAGTCCGGATTCGCCCGGGCTGTAGCCGGTCCGGAAAACCAGGCCCTCGGGCTCGATCATCTGGAGGAACTTCTTGCGCGACCGTTCGCCGTGAAAGGACAGGATGGTCTGGCCGTGGCCGTTCCATTCCTTGAGGGCGGCGGTCAGGGTGGTCCAGGGCCGCTTGTCGGAACCCGGCTTCCAGAAGAGGTCCCCGAACCGTTCCAGGGTCTTTTCGGGCAGGTCCGGCCCGTGGCGTCCCCTGCCCATGACCAGGTCCTCGAAAAGGATGCGCCGGCCGGACACCAGGGCCTTTCGGGCCATGTTCTCGGGCCACAGGATCCGGGAGGTCGGCCAGGGGTGGCCCAGCTCCTTGGTTTCGGCCTCGAAAAACCGCCGCCAGGCGTGTTCGACCTCTTCCAGGCGTTCCTTGACCTTGGTCGCGTCGCACACGATCCAGGCGGCGTCCTTGGGGAACCAGGCCGCAAGCTCCACGGGCCGCTCGTAGAACAGGCCGGGCCAGATGCCGCCGTCGGCGGCGGCAACGGTTTTTTCCAGGAAGCTTTTGGCCGACCGGTGCAGTTCGCCGGTGCCGGCGATGGTCTCCCAGAGCCGGGCCGCCTCTTCCTTGAAGGTTTCGGACAGCACGGCCGGCGCGGCCGGCACGAACACGGCCTCGGCAAGTTCCGCCAGGGACCGCTGGGACCCGGCGTCGAAGCGGCGGGCCGCTTCCACGGTGTCGCCGAAAAATTCCAGGCGCAGCGGGTTTTCGTAGCCCGGCGGAAAGATGTCCAGGATGTCGCCGCGGAGGGAAAATTCCCCCGGATTGGTGACCATGGGCAGGCGCTTGTAGCCCCACAGCACGGCCTGCTCCGCGATCAGGTCCCGGGGCAGTTCCTCGCCCACGGCCACGGTCAGGATGTTGCCTTCAAGCGCCCGGGGTGGCGGCCACTTGGGCAGGAGGTTGTCGGCCGTAACAAGGAGGATGCGCGGTCCGCTGCCCATGGCCGCGTAGGCCAGAAAGGCCATGCGTCTGGCCCAGAACGCGCCGCTCGGCCGGCCCGGGGCGTAGGACGGCAGGGCCATGTAGGGCGCGGCCCACAGCGACCCGGGCGAAGCCGGGGCGATCAGGTCGAGGAGCGAGGCGATTTTCGACAGTTCGGTGTGCCCCGGGGCCACCACCACGGCGGACTGGCCCCGGGACAGGGCCTCGGCCGCCAGAAAAGCCAGGGTGGCCGGGCCGCTCTTGTAGACCGACGCGGAATCGGGACTGGCCAGGAGATCGGAAAGGGAAGGGGTGCGGGACAAGGCGTGCCTCATGAAAAAATACGGGATGGCCGCCGCCACGGTGTGGCGGCGGCCGGAAAGGGAAGCGGCAAGACGGACGGGCGCGCCGTGGGAACGGCCGCGGCGCGGGCCGCGACAAACGGCTTAGAACGTGCCGAGCATGTCCCGTTCTTCGCCGGACAGGAGCTTGTTGAGGTCAAGGAGGATCAGCAGGCGGTCTTCCAGCTTGCCCACGCCGCTGATGTATTCCGACTCCAGGCCGGAAACGACCGGTGGCGGCGGCTCCACCGTGCTGGCGGGTATGCGCAGCACCTCGGACACGGAATCGACCACAAAACCGACGATCATGTTGTTGATTTCGATGACGATGATCCGGGTATGCTTGTCGTGGTCCCGGGTGGACAGGCCGAACCGCCGACGCAGGTCGATGATGGGGATGACCTTGCCCCGCAGGTTGATCACGCCCTCGACGAACTCCGGGGCGCGCGGGACCTTGGTGATATCCATCATGCGGATGATCTCCTGCACGCTCAGGATATCGACGCCGAACTCTTCCTCGCCAATACTGAACGTGACGAGCTGGAGTAGTTCTGCGTCCTGCTTTTTGAGGGTTTCCTCCATGCGGCAAGCTCCCATTTGTAGTGTGTCCGCGCACTTCGCGGCAAGAACGTCCCGTTTCCGGCAGTCTATCCAAACATCCCCCGGTTGGGCAAGGCCGTCGACGGGGTAGCGCCGTCTATTCGCCCGACATTTCCCGCTGCCGTTCCTCGGGCGTCATGCTCCAGTACGGGAAACCGTCCTTGGTGCGCCGGACCTTGAGTTCCGTGTTCTCTCCCTTTTTGATCTTCACGGCGAAAAGGACGTCATGGCCGTCGAATTCGACCCAGGCCCCCACCGCCTTGACCTGGTCGCCCTCCTTGAGGCCGATGGAGGCCAGATCCACGAACTCCTTGGGGCCGAGGTGCACGATTTCGGCCGACTTGTCCTTCTTGTCCTCGATCTGCAGGGCCAGGCCCGGGGCCATGCCCGGGAGCGGGGTCACGTCCATGATCTTGACCACCCGTCCCTTGATGGAGTCGGCCTCCTTGGGATCGAACATCCGGTCGTATTCCCCGCCCTTTTCCCATCCCTTGATGTTGGGATTGGCCTTGGCCGCGGCCAGGGCCAGACCGGGAAGGCACAGCACGGTCAAAAGCAGCGACACGATTATGGCGCGCATGGGCATCTCCTTGGAAAACATCCGTTTTGGCCAGTCGCGCATCACGGCACCGCCGCGATACGGTTCCTTGGGACCGTCGTCAATAGAGGAACTGGCCGTTTTCGTACAGCGTGACGTCGCGGCCGTCGCCGAGGTGGGCGCGCACCCGCTTGGGCTCGGTGTTGACCAGATCCCAGTGCAGGGCCGAATCGTTGAACCCGAGCTCCTCCTTGCGCGCCCCGTCCAGGACGGCCGGATCGCCGTCAAAGGTGTCGGAGTAGGAGCTTCCCACGGCCACGTGGCAGTTGCCGTGCGGCCCGCCGAAGTTCTCGTCGTAGAGGGTGTTGGCCATGAACCGGTCGATCCTGGAGAACCGCCGGTCGGTCAGGGAGAACTCGCCCAGGCGCGAGGCGCCGGGGTCCATGGCCAGCTGCTTGCGCACGAACGCCTCGCCCTGCTCGGCCGCGACCTCGGTCACGGCGCCGTCCTTGAAGGTCAGGCGCACGCCCTTGACGTAGTTGCCGCTGCGGTACGAGGGCTGATCCGCGAAGTAGCGGCCCGACGTCCCCCGCCAGTCCGGCGAGGTGAAGATCTCGAAGCTCGGAATGTTGTGGCCCGAGAGCCCGAGCCACCGGCGGCGCTCGCCCGGCGTGACCTTGAGGTCCACGTTGTCGGATTCGACGTGCAGATACACGGCCTTGACGCCGTTGAGCCAGGCCTTGATCTCCCGGGCCTCCTCGTAGAGCCTGCGCCAGCGGGCCACGGGCTCGGCCTCCTTGAGAAAGCAGGCGGCCGTCACCTGGGCGGCGTATTCCCGGGCGGTCATGCCGGCCTTGGCGGCCAGCTCCTTGGTGGGATACAGGCACAGGGTCCAACCGAACTCGCCCTTCTCCTCCCGGCGGACCAGGATGTCGCGCAAGGGTTTTCTGGCCAGGGCGGCGGCGGCGATGCGCTTGGGATCGATGCCGCTTAAGTGCGTCAGGCTGTCCGGGGCGAGCAGGTGCATGGCGCCGTGGACGTTTTCGTGGAGCACGGCCTGGCCCGGGGTCTGGAACACGAGCTGGGCCTCGTCGGCCGTGCCGTAGAAGGCGGTTTCCATGGCCGGCGTGAGGGTCAGGCGCGGCACGGGGTTGAGTCCCCGGGCCAGGAGCTTGGCGTAGACGGCCTCGGCCAGGCCCAGGGCGGCCAGGTCGAATTGCACGAGCACGACGTCGCCGGGCTTGTAGGGCTCCAGCCGGGAGGTGGTCAGGCCCCAGAGGAGGACGTCGGCGTATTTGTCGAGTTGCGGACGCGTGAGCACGGCATTTTCCTTTTTCCCGGACTATTACGTAAAAGCCGGTCTGGCGGCAAGGACCGGCCCGGATCGTCCGGACAGGCCGCAACCCTTGCCATCCACTGAAAAATCGACTATCTTACAACGTTCACGACATCGCGATCAGCAGATCGCCGCCTTTCGGGGCGTGTCGTCAGGAGGAGTCCGCTTATGGCCAAAGAAGGCGCCATCGAGGTTGACGGCGTGGTGCAGGAAGCCCTGCCCAACGCCATGTTCCGCGTGGAACTGGAAAACGGGCACGAGGTCCTGGCCCACATTTCCGGCAAAATGCGCAAATTCTATATCCGCATCCTGCCCGGCGACCGGGTCAAGGTCGAACTGTCGCCCTATGACCTGACCCGCGGCCGCATCACCTACCGCCTGAAGTAAGGCAGCCCGCCGCACCACGGGCGACGCGGCCCGGAGAAGCCCCCAGGCCGCGCCGGCTCCCGGCTCACATCTCCGAGAGCAGCTCCAGCAGATCCGCGTCCACGGCCAGAAGCCGCTGGCGGATTTCCGCCTGTTCCTCGGCCGGACGGCCGGCCAGGGCCTCCTTGCGCCCCCGCATCCGCTGGATGCGGCCCTCCATCTCGGCCAGAAGCACCTCCCAGTCGATGCGCGGCCGGGCCTTGGCCTCGTCCAGGGAGACCACCGGTTCGGTTCCGGGCACAAGGGTGTATTCCTCCAGATACTGGGGAATGCGGACCGTGACGCCGAACCGCTCCCGCACCAGGCCGGCCAGGGTGGTCAGGGCCTTCTGTTCGCCGTGGACCAGGAAGACTTCCGGGTGGTTCACCTTGAAATGCGACAGCCAGGTGAGGATCTGGCTCTGGCCGGCGTGGGAGGAAAACCCGCCGATGGTAAACACCCTGGCGTTGACGGCCACGTCCTCGCCCAGCAGCCGGATGGTCTTGGCCCCGTCCACGATCTTGCGGCCCGGCGTGCCCATGGCCTGGAAGCCCACGAACACGACGCTGGCGTTCTCGCGCCACAGGTTGTGGCGCAGGTGGTGCTTGATCCGGCCGGCGTTGCACATGCCGCTGGCCGAGATGACAATGGCCGGCCCGGCCATGGTGTTGATCTCCCGCGACTGGTCCGTGGTCTGGGTGAAGCGCAGGTTCGGCAGGGACAGGGGGTCTTCGCCCCGGTCGAAATAGACCCTGGTCTCCTGGTCGAGGTACTGGGGGTTGCGCTTGAAGATCTCCGTGGCCTTGGTGGCCAGCGGGCTGTCCACGAAGACCGGCATGTCGGCCGGGATCTTTCCTTCCCGCTGCAGCAGGTGCAGGCAGAAAAGGACCTCCTGGGTCCGTTCCACGGCAAAGGCCGGGATGATGACCTTGCCGCCGCGGCCGTAGCTGTAGGCAATGGCCTGGACCAGCTCCTCGCGGCTTTGGGCCTCGTTTTTGTGGTCCCGGTCGCCGTAGGTCCCTTCCAGGAACAGGTAGTCCGCGTCCACGGGCCGGGCCGGGTCGTCGACCAGGAGCTGGTCGGGCCGGCCGAGGTCCCCGGAAAAGAGCATGCGGGTGCGGCCGCCGTTCTTGTCGATGGTCAGTTCGATAAAGGCCGAGCCCAGGATGTGGCCGGCGTTGTGGTAGACGGCCGTGATGCCCGGGGCCGGGGAAAAGGGCTGTCCGTAGGGCACGGCCACGAGCTTGTCCACGGTTGCGGCCGCGTCGGCCCGGGTGTAGAGGGCCTCCACCATGCGTCCGCCGTGACGCCGGCTCTTGCGGCTGGCCCACTCGGCTTCCATCTCTTGAATGTGGGCGCTGTCCTCGAGCATGATGCCGAGCAGGTCCCGGGTGGGCGGGGTGCAGTAGATCTTGCCGGCAAATCCGGTTCTGACCATGCGGGGCAAAAGGCCGGAATGGTCGATATGGGCGTGGGTGACCAGGAAAAAGTCCATTTCCCGGGGTTTGTAGACCGCGGTGTCCAGGTTGCGGCGCTCGATGGGTTCGCTGCCCTGGTGCATGCCGCAGTCGATGGCGAACCGGGCGGCGTCGGTTTCGATCACATGGCAGGAGCCGGTGACGGTGCCGGCCGCGCCGAGGAACTTGACCTTCATGAAGCCTCCGAGGTGTGGGCCGGACGGCCGGCCGCGTCTTGATAACCCGCGCCCAAGGGGGCAAGATCAAAGGGCTTGGGCGCTTGGCGGAAGCCGCCATGTATCCCGTTTGGCCCGGCCTGAAAAGGGCCGGCCCGCCCTGGCGAAGGAGCATCCATGACCGCCTCGCGCCAATACCTGATCGACGACCTGTCGGTCACCGAATCCTGGCGGCTTTTCCGGATCATGGCCGAGATCGTGGACGGCTTCGAGGAACTGGGCGAGATCCGGCCGGCCGTGTCGATCTTCGGCTCGGCCCGGGTTCCGGCCACGGACCCGCTCTACCAGGACACGGCCCGGCTGGCCGGGCTCCTGTGCAAGGCGGGCTATTCGGTCATCACCGGCGGCGGGCCGGGACTGATGGAAGCGGCCAACAAGGGCGCGGCCGAAGCCGGCGGCGAATCCATCGGCCTGCACATCCACCTGCCGCTCGAGCAGAAGCCCAACCAGTACCTGACCATCCGCAGCGACTACCGGTATTTTTTCGTGCGCAAGCTGATGTTCGTCAAGTACGCCATGGCCTACATCGCCATGCCCGGGGGTTTTGGCACCCTGGACGAAGTGTCCGAGGCCCTGGTCCTGATCCAGACCCGGCGCATCAAGCCCTTTCCCATCGTCTTTCTCGGCGCGGCCTTCTGGGCAGGGCTCATCGACTGGTTCAAAACCACCCTGCTCGACCGCGGGTTCGTGTCCCCGGACGACATGGAGCTCATCACCGTCCTGGATACGGCCGAAGAAGCGGTGTCCTTCATCCGCCGCCACGTCATCGTCTAGCGCCTCCGGAGGAAGCCTGCCATGTCCGCCACACCGCCCCCCCATGCCGTCCGCCCGGCCACGGGCATCGCCCCGGCCACGGACATGGCCGTGGTCCGGGTCCTGTTTCAGGAATACGCCAAGGGACTCGGTTTCGACCTGTGCTTTCAGAACTTCGACCAGGAGCTGGCCGATCTGCCGGGCTGCTACGCCCTGCCGGAAGGCGGCATCTGGCTGGCCTGGCTCGGCGGCATGCCGGCCGGGTGCGTGGCCCTGCGCCCCCTCGGAGAGGGGGTTTGCGAAATGAAGCGGCTCTACGTCCGGCCGGCCTACGCCGGCCAGGGGCTCGGGCGCGGCCTAGCCGAAGCGGCCGTGGCCGGGGCAAGGGAGCGCGGCTACCGGGCCGTGCGCCTCGACACCCTGGAAAGCATGACCGCGGCCAACGCCTTGTACAAAAAGCTCGGGTTCCGGCCCATCGGGCCTTACTGCGAAAACCCGCTCTGCGGCGCGCTGTATTACGAACTGACGCTCTAACCCCCAGATTTCCTGCAGATTGCCGACGCCGCGCCCCTACCACCGACGGCCAAGGGCCTGACTCCACGGTTCGCTGACCAGCCCGATAAACGGTTCTCCGACCCGGGCCGCCGGCAGCCGCGCGCCCGACAGCTCCACATCGCGCATGTAATAGAGCCGCAACGGCTTTTCCGGCGCGTTCCCGGCAAAGCCGTTTTCCGAAGCCAGCCGCAGCCACGACCGCCCTTCCCTGTCCGACGCCCAGACCGCTTCCGGCACAAAGGCCGTTGTGGCCAGGCGCGGTCCCAGGGCTGCGAACAAGGCCGCGTTGATGGCCGGGAACGGCTCCTTGTAGAGCCGCCGTCCCGAGGCCGGCAGGGTTTCGTTGGTGACGCAGGCCACCGGGCCTTGCGGAAGGTTGCGGTAGATTGCGGCGCTTGTGGCGTCGCCGGCCATGACCCGCCCCGCGCCCAGGGACGCCAGAAGCCCGTGGGCCCTGGCCGCCACCTGGGGCAGGCGCTCGATGCCGACCAGTTCCGGCGCGTCATGGCCATTGCGCCTGGCCAGCAGATACTGGCCCAACAGCAGGATGCCGGTGCCGGCCCCGAGGTCGAGGCCGAGAAAACGGGTCTCCCGGACCGGCACGGCCAGGGACAGGATGGAGGCCAGAAGGTGAACGGTCTTTGGCAGGTCCAGGAGCATCTGCAGGGCGAAACCGTGGTGCAGGAGCAGGCGGCGCAGCGCCGCCTCGCCGGCAAGGGTCCTGGTCCCGCCCCGGCGGCGCACGAACTGGCCGGTCAAGCGGGTGACCGCCTCCAGGGAGACGTCCTCTCCGGTCCGTTCGGGAAAGACGTAGGCGAAAAAGTACTTGAGACACAGGCTGGCCAGGGCCGGTCCGTCCGCCACCACGTCCGGCCGGGACAGGCGCGCGAGCAGGGCCGGGAGCGAACCGGACGCATACGCCCCGGGCGCGACGACCGGACCGGACGGAGGGTCGCGCTCCAGCAGCCGCAGGGCCAGGGTCCGCAGGTCATCCATGGCGCGGCCCGGAACAGACGGCCCAAGCCGGGCCAGGGCTCGGCGAAACGGCCACGGCCTAATACTGGTACAGGGCGTCGTAACAGGTGAAGGTGTCGGTGAGGCCGTTTTGGTAGCAGATCTGGGCCGCGTCATCGAGATACCGGACGTCGTCCATGGGGATGACGTGGCGCGTGCCCGCGATCCACATCCGGTAGACGCCCTTGTCCGTGTCCAGGACCAGGGGAGGATCGGCATAGAACGTTTTGCCGTTCGTGAGCTCCACGTAATAGGTGTGCCGGGCACAGCCGGCAAGGGCGAGAAGGACAAGGAGCAGGAGCGCGGCGCGCATGGCGACCTCCTCGCGCCCGGACCGGGCGCGCCTTGGGACGTTACTTGTAGCGGAGTTTCAGCAGCAGCATGGCGGCGACAAGGACCAGGGTCACGCCGTTGGCCGCCACCACCGGAGCCGAACCGACCTGCCAGCCGTGGACCAGCCACAGCGACACGCCGAGGGCCAGAAGCAGGTACATGCCAAGCGAGATGTCCCGGGTGGACCGCGACCGCAGGGTCTTGACCACCTGGGGCGCAAAGGCGGCCGTGGTGCAGATGCCGGCGGCAAATCCCACGAGGTCGGACCAGGGCGTCATAAGCGGTTGCGGGCCGCGCCCCTAGGGCCTGACCGGTTGGCGGGTTTCACCGCTTCCCGGGTTCTCGAACAGGTTCGCGGCCTGGCGAAACGAGGCGGCGGCGGCTTCGAGGTCCTTTCTGGCCTGGGCCAGTTCCGTGGAGACAGGCAAATCGGCCACGTTTTTCTCCACCAGCCCCATCCACTGGAGTTCCTTTTCCAGCTTGCCGGCGATGACGGCCAGGCCGTTTTTCAGGAGCCCGCCCACCCGGGCCACGGTCTCCGGACAGGCCGGATCGAGCAGATCGTAGACGTAGACCATGTCCCCGCCGTTGAGAAAGAGCTCCCAGCAGGCGGACAGCGAGGCCCGAAGGGCCAGGACGTCCTTGATCCGGTCGGCGTTGCCCTCCTTGGCCAGGGAGGCGTAGTAGTCCGTGACCTTGAGCAGGTGGTCGTAAATCTTGGCGCTCTGGCCGGCAAAGGCGGCGTTGAACGACCGGGTGTCGACCTTGGCGGCCAGGCCCGGACCGGCTGTCAGGACCAGGGCCAGGACCAGGACGGCCGGGAGCAACCGGGCCGGAAGGCGTCGGAGGCCTCGATCTGGCGCTGTCCGGCGGCGGGAAAGGCCGCCGCGCGTGGGCCGGAAAATCCGCATGACCGCGTCCGGAGGTCCAGCCTGGCTACCAGCCGGTGCGGGAAACGCCGGCGGCGTCGAGGGGAGCCAGGGCGGTCCTGGCCTGGATGGCCGCGGTCTGGACCGGGGTGAGGCGTTTGGCGCAGGCGTTTCGCAGCTTCACGGCCCGCTGCCGGTATTTTTCCGACAGGGACGACGAGGCCGCGGCCAGGGAGGCGTAATAGTAGGCGTCCGCGTCGCTGACCGGCACCCCGGCGTAGCCGCGGCTGTAGACGTCGGCCAGGACGTAGCGGGCGTAACCGAATCCCCTGTCAGAGGCCTGCATGAGCCAGGCCAGGCCCTGGCGAAAATCCTGGGCGACCTGGTCGCCGTTGAGATAGGCCACGCCGACCTCGCACTGGGCCTTGGCGTCGCCGATGCGGGCTTTGGCCAAGCTGGCTTCGAAGGTCTCTTTCCGGGTCTCGGCCGCGTCCTCGGGGCCCGGGAGATCGCCTGCCAGGGTCTGGGCCGTGGCGGACAACGGATGGCCGAGCGCCACGATCATGGTCAGCAGCGCCAGGCGGAGGATGTGCAGGGACCGTGTGCGCCCGGGCATGGCCTTCTCCTTGTGAGGCGGCCGCGCCCCGGGGCGCGGCCGCGTGTCGTCGTCTATTTCTTGAGCCAGCTCATCATGTCCCGAAGCTTGGCCCCCACCTTTTCGATGGGATGCTCGGCGTTGATGCGGCGCATGGACAGGAAGTGGGCCCGGCCGGACTGGTTCTCCACAATGAATTCCTTGGCAAAGGTGCCTTCCTGGATTTCCTTGAGGATCTTCTTCATTTCCTTGCGCGTCTCGTCCGTGACCACGCGGGGACCGCGCGAGTAGTCGCCGTACTCGGCCGTGTCGCTGATGGAGTAGCGCATGCGCGAAAGCCCGCCCTCGTACATGAGGTCAACGATCAGCTTCAGTTCGTGCAGGCACTCGAAGTAGGCGATCTCGGGCTGGTAGCCGGCCTCGCACAGGGTCTCGAACCCGGCCTTGACCAGTTCGGACGCGCCGCCGCACAAGACGGCCTGTTCGCCGAAGAGGTCCGTCTCGGTCTCTTCCTTGAACGTGGTGGTGAGAACGCCGCCGCGCGTGCCGCCGATGCCCTTGGCGTAGGCCAGGGCCAACTCCATGGCCTTGCCCGTGGCGTTCTGGTGCACCGCGATCAGGTTCGGCACGCCGGCCCCTTCGGTGTAGACCCGGCGCACAAGGTGGCCCGGCCCCTTGGGCGCGACCATGGTCACGTCCACGTCGGCCGGAGGCACGATCTGCTGGAAATGGATGTTGAACCCGTGGGCGAACATGAGCATCTTGCCGGCCGTAAGGTGCGGCAGGACGTCTTTTTCGTACAAAGCCTTCTGGTGCTGGTCCGGCACCAGGATCATGATGATGTCGGCCGCGGCCGCGGCTTCGGCGGCGCTCATGGGCGTGAAGCCGTTTTCCTTGGCCAGCTGCCAGTTGGCTCCGCCGGGACGCTGGCCGATGACCACCTTGACGCCCGAATCGCGCAGGTTCTGGGCGTGGGCGTGGCCCTGGCTGCCGTAGCCGATGATGGCCACGGTCTTGTCGGCCAAAAGGGAAAGATCAGCGTCCTGGTCGTAATAGATTTTCATCACAGCTCCTTTTTTATTCCTGCATGCCGCGCCGCATGGCCACCGTGCCGGTGCGGGCGACTTCCTTGATGCCGAACCGTTGCAGCAAGCTGATAAGCGCCGTCAGTTTGTCCTGGGTGCCGGTGACCTCGAGGACGAGCTCGTCGAGGCTCACGTCCACCACCTTGCACCGGAAGATGTCCACGATGCGAAGCACTTCCGCCCGCTTTCCGCCTTCGGCGTCCACCCGCAGGAGCATCATCTCGCGTTCAACGGACTTCACACCCGTCAGGTCCACCACCTTGAGCGTGGTCACGAGCTTGCGCAGCTGCTTGACGATCTGCTCGATGATCGCCTCGTCGCCCTCGGTGGTGATGGTCATCATGGACAGGCCCTCGGTCAGGGTCGGGGCCACGTTGAGGGTTTCGATGTTGTAGCCCCGGCCGCTGAACAGGCCGGCCACCCTGGAGAGCACCCCGGGCTCGTCCTCGACCAGTATGGAGAGAATGTGGCGCATGGGGGGCTCCTAGACGAGGATCATCTCGGTTATGGACTTGCCGGCCGGGACCATGGGCGCGACGTTCTCCTCCCGGTCGATCACCACGTCCACGATGACCGTCCGCGGCAGGGCGAAGGCCTCGGCCAGGACCGGCTCCACCTGGACCGGATCGGTCACCCGGAAGCCGACCGCGCCGTAGGCCTCGGCCAGCTTGACGAAATCCGGCGCCACGTCCAGGCAGGTGGCGCAGTAGTTCTTCTCGTAGAAAAGCTCCTGCCACTGGCGCACCATGCCCAGGTAGCCGTTGTTGAGGATGACGATCTTGACCGGCAGGCCGTAGCAGACCGCCGTGGCCAGCTCCTGGATGCACATCTGGATGGAGCCGTCGCCGGCAATGTCGATGACCAGACGGTCCGGAAAGGCCATCTGGGCGCCAATGGCCGCAGGGAAGCCGAATCCCATGGTGCCCAGGCCGCCGGAACTGATGAACGAGCGCGGCCGCACGAACTGGTAGAACTGGGCCGCCCACATCTGGTTCTGTCCCACTTCCGTGGTGATGACGGCCTCGCCCCTGGTCAGGCGGGAGATGACCTCCACCACGTACTGCGGCTTGATCTTCTCCGTGTCCGGCGTGTAGGTCAGCGGCTTTTCCTCTTTCCAGGCCGCCAATTGGGAAAGCCAGCCGGCGTGGCGCTTGCCGATGGCCTCGGGCGCGTCCTGGGCCGGCTCCAGGGCCTGGCGCAGGGAGGCGAGAAAGCTCGCGCAATCCGCCACGACCGGGATGTGCACGGGCACGTTTTTCTGGATCGAGGTCGGATCGATGTCGATGTGCACGATCTTGGCGTTTTTTGCGAATTCGCTGATCTTGCCCGTCACCCGGTCGTCGAACCGGCTGCCGATGGCCAGGATCAGGTCGGCGTGGCTGATGGCCATGTTGGCGGCATAGGTGCCGTGCATGCCGAGCATGCCGAGCCAGAGCGGGTCGTCGGCCGGAAAGCAACCCAGGGCCATGAGCGTGGCCGTGACCGGAATCTGAAAGGTCCGGGCCAGCCAGACCAGGCCCTCGCTGGCGCCGGAGGCAATGACCCCGCCGCCGGCGTAGATGATGGGCTTTTTGGCCCGGCGCACCACATCCGCCACCTTGGCCACCTGCTTGGGGTTGGGGGCGTAGGTGGGGTTGTAGCTGCGCATCTTGATTTCTTTGGGATAGTCGTACGCGCACACGGCCTGCTGCACGTCTTTCGGCAAGTCGATCAGGACCGGACCGGGACGGCCGGTGGCGGCCAGGTAAAAGGCTTCCTTGATGACCCGGGCCAGGTCCCGCACGTCTTTGACCAGGTAGTTGTGCTTGGTGCAGGAACGCGTGATGCCGACGATGTCGACTTCCTGAAAGGCGTCGTTGCCGATAAGCGGCGTCGGCACCTGGCCGGTGATGATGACCACCGGCACGGAATCCATGTAGGCAGTGGCGATGCCGGTCACGGCATTGGTGGCTCCGGGGCCCGAGGTCACCAGACAGACGCCTACCCTGCCCGTGGCCCGGGCGTACCCGTCCGCGGCATGGATGGCCCCCTGCTCATGGCGCGTCAGCACGTGCCGCAGGGGATAGCGCGGCAGCTGATCGTAGATGTCGATGACCGCTCCTCCCGGGAAGCCGAATACGACTTCCACATCCTCGCGGAGCAAGGATTCCAGAAGGATCTGGGCCCCGGTGCGTTCCATGCTACTGGTCCTCCGCCTTGCGGTATTTCATCAGGAGCGTTTCGATGCGGGTCTTTCCGGACAACTTCTTTTTCTTGATTTCCTTCAGTTCGGTCTCTTCCGAAGGGGTCAGGAAGGGTTTGCCTTCCATCTTGTCCAGAATTTTTTCAAACGCGACATGCTCCTCATACAGACTCTTCAATTCTGGGTCTGCCTCGGCGTACTTGGCAATGAGATCCAGATCGCGTTGGTCCATGGCACAGACTCCTTGTTGACGGTTCTAGTCACATCCCGATCCGGACACGGTGGACCAGTCGGGTTCGGACTCAGCTTCAATGCGCAGGGTCTTTTTCCGGGACTTCTCCCCGGCCACAAGCGACACCTGCCGGGGACGCAGTCCAAGACAGTTCGCCACGAACGCCGTCAGGGCGGCGTTGGCCCGCCCTTCCACGGCCTTGGCCCGCAGCCGCACCCGCAACCGGTCCTCGACCAGCCCGGCCACGGCGTCCTTGCCCGCGCCCGGCGTCACCGCCACCCGAAGCGTCCAGACGCCGGCGCCGCTTGCGGCGGCAAAGACCGGCAGTCCGCGCGGGGCGGCCGGGGACGTCGTCTTTCCTGATCCCGCCAAGCAAAAACCCTAACGGCTGCGCGTCCCTACATCCGTCCCAGACTGGCCATGCCGCCCAGGCGCAGGAGCGTCGGCACCAGGAACCACTGCAGAAACTGGATGGCCAGGATCACCACGATCGGGGAAAGATCGAAACCGCTGACCGTCAGGAACGGCAGCCACCGCCGGACCCGGTAGAAGACCGGGTCGGTCATGGCCCGCAGGAAACGGACGACGGGATTGTACGGATCGGGCCGCACCCAGGACATGAGGGCGGCGATGACGATGATCCAGAAATACAACGACAGGACGATGTCCAGAACCCTGGCCAGCGCGACAAAAAAATAGCCAATGATATCCATGTGCTTTCCTTCCGCAGCGGACGATCAAGCGAGCGCGCTTGCGCCAAAAAATGGCACAGCGCCTGGCATTAATCAAGATAATTCGCGTTCGTGCCTCGGCGGCCGGCCCGCGAACGCCGGCGGCGCGATTCCCCGGCCGTACGGTGGCCGCCCCTTCCCGGCCCTATCCGGTCGTGTCGGCAGCCGGGGCAAGACACTGCCGCAGGCTGTGAAAGTCCGGAAGGTACATGGCCGCCAACAGGCCGGGGTTTTTGTACGACCAGAACTCGATGCCCGATGCCCGGGCCGAACGCTCGTCCAGGGCCGAATCCCCGATGTAGACCACGTCCGCCCGGGGAAGGTCCCAGGCGGCCAGGATGGTCAGCACGCCTTCGGGATCGGGCTTGGGCCGCTTGAGGCTGCCGGCGCTGACAACGGGACTGAAATACCGGTCGATTTCAAAATGCCGCAACAGCCGTTCCACGGTCGTGGTCCGGTTGGTGTGGACCGCCATGCGGATGCCCCTTTCGCTCAGGACATCGAGCAGTTCGACCAGGCCATCCTCCAGGAAGATATACGGGAAGATGTCCTCGTAATTGAGGTTGCGCCGGACTTCCTCGGCCTCGGCCATCCGTTCGGCCGGGATGATGCGGGCCAGGCATTCGGTCACCGAATGCATGTGCACGTAGTCTTCCTCCTCCGGCGTGATGGGCAGCAGGCCGAGCCCCTTGCGGATGAGGTTGTAGTACATGCGGTTGGCGTCGCGGGAATCCACCAGCACGCCGTCGCAGTCAAAGACGATGCCCTTGACCCGGGCGAGAAACGCCGGGGGCGATTGAGGGTCGCAGACGTACACCGAACGCCTCCTTACAGGTTGGCAACCACGAGGGGCCGGGGGGTGTCGAGCCAGGGGGCGTCAGGATCCGGCCGGGTCTTGCCGAGGGCGCGCCAGCCGGTCTCGGACACGGCCAGCAGGGACGCCTGGGGCGGGCCGTCCGGGAACCAGCCGGCCAGTTCCGCTTCCGAAACCGGGGCAAAGGGCAGGCCGGCGTCGAGCAGGGTCGCGGCCATGTCCGCGTCATGGACAAAGAAACCGGCTTCCCGGGGAGCCAGGGCCCAGAAAGGGGAAAGGATCGTGCGCCAGGGCGGCCGGAACTCCTCGGCCAGGGCGGCCGGCGGCAACGCCCCGCCCACGTCGGCCAGGGTGGCGGTCAGTTCCTCGCCGTCGTCGCCGTCGCCAAGCCCCAGGCTCTCGGCCATGGCCGCGGCGAAACGGGCGTCGATCTCGCCGGTTCCGGCCAGATCCAGGAGGCTCTCCTCCACCAGGTAGGCCAGGCACAGGGCCAGCTGGGCCGTCTGCCGCCGCCTGGCCGCCACGCGCCCGGGCTGCTCCTGGTCGGCAAAGGCCTCGCGCACGGCAAAGGAGGTGTCCGCGAAAAAGTGGCCTCCAGACGCGCCGGCCAAAAGCGCCAGGTCCTTGGGATTTTTGACCTCCCGGCGCAACCGGTCGAATTCGCGCAAATACCCCGCCAGTGCGTCGCCGGACAACGGCAGGTCTTCCGGCCGCAGCCAGGCCCGGTCCGACGGATCGGCCAGGCCGGGATCGAGAAAGCGCACGCCCGGCGGCAGGCCAGGGGCCAGGGCCGGATGGAGACACGGAAAACAGAGCAGGCCGTGCATGGAAGAACCGTCCTTGCGTCAGCGTTAGCGCCCCTGGCGCGACAAAAAACGAAAACACCGGCCGGCGCAGACCGGCAGGGCCAGCAGGCATAACTCGCCCGCCGCATGGGCGCAATCAGGGAAGGACGTCGTATCACCGGGCAGGTAATCCTGACAATTGCCTTCTTTGGCCAGGGTGGCGGGGAAAGCGGCCTCCCAGGTCCGACCTGCCTCTTCTTCCGTCAGGCCGCGCATCACCGCCCGGGCCACGAAAACGTCGAACGCCCGGGTCAGGCGGCGCAGGATCACGCAGACGAATCCCTGGTCCAGCCCTGGGTTGGCGTGCTCCGGATAGAGGCAGCGGCCGGTCAGGAAATGGCGGCAGCCGAGACCGGAAAGACGGGTCAGGGACGCGGGCATGGCGGATCTTCCCGGCCAGGGGCCGTTCCTTGACCTGTACCCAGGCCGCGTGTATAGCCTCGGCCAACCCATTCGCGGAGGCATGTCATGTTTGGACTCGGATTTCCGGAGCTTATCATCATCCTGGTCATCGTGCTCGTCATGTTTGGAGCCAACAAGCTTCCAGAGATCGGGGCCGGCATGGGCAAGGCCATCAAGAACTTCAAGAAAGCCACCACCGAGCCGGACGAAATCGACGTCACTCCCGGCAAGTCCAAGGACGACACCCCGGACAAGCAGCCGTAGGCCCACGCCCCGCCGATCCCCAGGCCCCGCCGGATATGCGGCGGGGCTTTTTTTATGGCTCCGGTTTGCCCGCCTCGCGGACCACGGCCGTCACGGCCCCGGCCAGGGACGTGGCCAGGGCCTGCCGCTTGTCCGGCACGGCCAGGACGGCCGCGTCGCCCGGACTGGACAAAAACCCCGCCTCGACCATAACCGCCGGCGCGTCGGCATCGGCCAGAAAGCGGAACGGACCGGCTCCCGCGCCCCGCACGGGCAAGGGCGCGCTCGCGGCCAGGGAGCCGGCCATGGTCCGGGCCATGGATGCGGCGCGGGCCAGGCGCTCCGTGCCGGCCGCCCGCCGCACGGCCGTGGCGAAATAGTCCTGCCCTCCCCGGCCGGCCGCCTCTCCCCGGCGGCCGTAGGCCGCGTTTTCCGCATCGGCCGCCGCCCCGGCCAGGGCGTCGGACGGCTTGCGGGCATAGGCGTAGACCGCGACGCCGGCCCCGGCCGACGGAGCGGACAGGCGCGCGGCGTGCAGGGACAGGAGCAGGTCCGCGCCGTAATACCCGGCCAGGGCGGCCCGGGCCCAGCCCGGCAGGGCCACGTCCGTGGTCCGGGTAAGCGAAACCGACAGATTGTCCCCGGGAGCGGCGGCCAGGAGTCGGGCCAGCCGAAGGGACACGTCCAGGGCCACGTCCGCTTCCCGCAGCCCCTCGCCAGACCCGCCGCCCTCCGCGCCGCCGTGGCCCGGATCGATCAGCAGGCGAAACGGCCCGTTCCGGCGCGGGATTCCGTTTTCCGCCAGCAGGGCCTGGCGCTCGGCCCGGGCCTCGCCGGCCAGGCCCGAGGCGCGTCGCGACGGAGCCTCCCGTCCCTTTGCGGCCTGACCGGGCAGCGGAAACTGGCTGATGGTCTCGGCCATGATCCGCGACAGGGTGTCCTCGGGATTGAGCCGCACGGCCATGGTGAAGTGCTGGAGCGCCCGGCCGGCGTCGCCCTGCTGGAAATAGGCCCGGCCAAGCAGGGCCTGCGCCCGGTCGTTGCGGGGGTCCTTGGCCTGGGCTTCGAGCAGGATGGGCAGGGCCTTGGCCGGATTGCCGTCGGTCAGGGCGTCCTGGCCCCGGTTGGCCAGTTCGTCGGCCGTGTCGGCCAGGAGGTTTCCCGGCCGTCCCGCCAGGACCAGCCCGGCCATGCCCAGAATGCACAGGGCCCGCCGTCGGTTCATGATCCTTCTCCCGCCCGCCAGCGGCGGACCAGGGCTTCCATGCCGGCGTGGTCGCCAGGTGCGAACCAGCAGACGTCCGGCTCCTTGCGAAACCAGGTCTCCTGGCGCTTGGCATAGGCCCTGGTGTTGGCCAGCCAGGCGGCCTTGGCCTCGTCCAGGGTGGCCCGGCCGCACAAATGCGCCGCCAGTTCCGGACCGCCGATGCCCGACAGTCCCGGCGCGTCGGCCGGGTACCGCTCCAGGGCGCGCCGCACCTCGTCAACGGCCCCGCCTGCGGCCATGGCCTCGATGCGGGCGGCCAGGCGCGGGGCCAGGACCTCGCGGGGCAGGGACAGGCCGATGGTCAGGACCTGGTACTTGGGCCGGTCGGGATCGCCCTCGGCCTGCCAGGAACTGATGGTCCGGCCCGTGGCCGCCCAGACCTCCAGGGCCCGGGTGAGGCGCTGCCGGTCGGCCGGGTTGATCCTGGCGGCGGCCTCCGGGTCCACCGCCGCCAGCCGGGCGTGCATGACGGCCGGGCCAACGGCGTCGTATTCCCGGGCCACGGCGGCGCGGGTTTCGGCCGGCACCGGCGGGATGGGCGCCAGGCCGCCGCAAATGGCCCGGAAATAGAGCCCCGTGCCGCCGACGAGCAGGGGAAGCAGGCCCCGTTCGGCAATGGAGGCCACCACGCACCGGGCCCGTCTGGCGTATTCCCCGGCGCACACGGCCCGGTCGAGAAGGGTGTCGCCGTAGAGGAAATGGGGACAACGGGCCTGTTCCTCCGCCGTCGGCTGGGCGGTCAGGACGGCCAGGCCCCGGTAGACTTGGCGGGAATCCACATTGACCACGGCCCCGCCGAAGGCCTCGGCCAGGTGGATGGCGGCCGCGGTCTTGCCCGTGCCCGTGGCGCCGAGCAGGCAGACCACCGGTGTCGCGGCCATGGTCAACCTTCCTTGTGCGGGTCCGCCAGCCCGTACTTTTCGAGCATCCGCTCGCGGACCGATTCCGGCACCATGCCCCGGATGTCCCCGCCGTGCTTGGCCACTTCCTTGACGATGGTGGAGCTGATGTAGAGCCACCTGTAGTCGGTCATGATGAACACGGTTTCGATGCTCCGGTCGAGCTTGCGGTTCATGAGGGCCATCTGGAACTCGAACTCGAAGTCGGAAACGGCCCGCATGCCGCGCAGGATGACATTGGCCTGGCGGGCCTTGACGTAATTGACCAACAGTCCGGAAAACCCCTCGACCAGGATACGCTCGTCCGTGGCAAAGACGGCCTCGGCAATGGCCACCCGTTCGTCCAGGGAAAACAGCGGCGTCTTGTGGGAATCGCCGGCCACGGCCACGATCACGGTGCCGAAAATCTTGGCCGCCCGGTGGATGAGCGAGACGTGGCCGTTGGTCAGGGGGTCGAAGGTTCCGGGGTAAACGGCGACGCAGGAAGGTTTTGCGTCCATAGGATGATCCTCGTTTGACCGTAGAGCCGGTCGGTCAGGCATTCGAGGGCGGCCGGCGCGGCGTCGTCGGGCCAGTCCGCCCCGGCTTCGATCTCGGCCACGGCCACCCCGCCGGGAGCCAGGAGGCCGTTTTTCACCAGCGCGGCCAGGGTCGGCGGCACAAGGCCCAGGCCGTAAGGCGGATCAATGGCCACCAGGTCGAACGCCTGGCCGGCGAGCCGCGGCAGGGCCCGGGCCACGTCGGCCTCGACCACCCGGGCCTGGTTGGCGGCAAGGCCGAGGCCGCGCAGGTTTTCCCGCAGCACCTTGGCCACGGCCGGATTTTTTTCCACAAAAACCGCTTCCCCCGCGCCGCGCGACAGGGCCTCGATACCGACGCTGCCGGCCCCGGCGAACAGATCCAGCACCCGGGCTCCCGGGAAAACGGCTCCCCGGGCGTCCAGCATGGAGAAAAGGGCCTCGCGGACCCGGCCCGTGGCCGGGCGCAGCCCTTGGGATTCCATGACCCGGATGCGGCGGCCGCCAAAACGACCGGCAATGACGCGCATGCTCATCGTTGCCGCGCTCCCGTGGCCAGGGCGTAGGCCGCCGGCGCGAAACGGATGAGCAGCCGGGCCAGGGCCACGCACACGCCGGTGGTCGCCAGGATCAAAAGGGCCATGTAGCCGACGCCGAGCGCGGTGCCGCCGGACGGGCGAAACAGGTACCTGGTCCCGTAGATCAGGTAGGACAGCACCGGCTCATGGGTCAGGTACACGAAAAAGGAGACGCCGGACAGGCCAAGCAGGAGCCGGGACCGGCCGAGCCAGTCCTGGCCGGTCAACAGCCACATGGACAGGGTGCCGAAAATCATGCAGTGCCGGTACAGCAGGTGATAGAAAGGCGGAAACCCCTGGGAATACTCGACATAGCTCGTAACCAGCGCCAGGAGGCCGTACAGGGCGACCACGGGGAAGGTGAACCGCCTGGCCGCGTCGAGGTCGACTCCGGTCCTGGCCATCAGGCACCCGGCGTAGAAAAAGAACATGCCGCTGAGCTCCACGGCCAGTCCGGTCTGGGGCACGAACATCCAGATGGCCCAGAAAAGCGGCAGCCCCAGGAGCGGGATCTCCCTGGACACGGCGTAAAAGACCGGGGCCAGCAGGAAATAGACGTACAGGTCGCGCAGGAACCAGAGCGGATAGACGGCCGGGAACCGGTACACGCCGAGCAGGTACTTGAGGATGCCGTCCTGGCGCAGGCCGTGAATGTCGCCCATGTAGGGGGCCTTGTTGAAAACGAGGATCAGCCCGATGGTGACGGCGTTGAAAAGCAGGTACGGCAGCAGGATGGTGCGGGTCTTCTTGACCACCATCCGGCCGTAGGCCCCGGCAGTGGGCTTGTAGGTGAGGTAAAAGAGATAGCCCGAGATGCTGAAAAAGACCGGCACGCACAGACGGAAGAGGTTGTGGGGAAAAAGGGCCAGCCAGGCCCGAAGCAGGTCCGGAATCTCCTGAAAATAGGCCTGGAGCCCCTTTTCGGCGTGCACGCCGACGATAAAGACCACGAGCAGGGTCCGCAGGACGTTGAACCGTCGGGAAACATCAGGAGAGACCAGGGCGCGTGTGGACATGAAACCCGTGAATCGCGGCTACTGCAGCAGATCGAATTTGGAAAACCGCATGGTCAGGCCGGCCCGGCCCTGGGTGGCCGAACGCAGGTCCGTGGAAAAGCCGAACATCTGGCGCAGCGGCGCCAGGGCCGTCACGACCTTCTGTCCGCCCCGGTCGAACATGTTCTCGATCTTGGCTCCCTTGGCGCCAAGAAGTCCGGCCACGTCGCCGACAAAGGCGTCGGGCACGCCGATCTCGAGCTCCATGATCGGTTCCAGCAGGGCCGGCCTGGCGTCGGCCAGGGCCGCCTTGAGGGCCATGCTCGCGGCCATGCGGCAACCGACCGGCGTGGTCCTGCCCTCGGCCGGGAAAAGTCCGGTCACGCGCACGCGCACGTCCTGAACCGGGTAGCCCCTGACCGGACCGCTCTGCAGGCCGTCCTCCAGGCCTTCGGCCACGGCCTGGGTCCAGGCCGGGGGAAACGCCTGGGCATCGATTTCGAAAACGATCTCGCGGCCCGACTCCCGGGGCAGCGGCGTCACCGCCACGGCCACCCTGCCGTGGTGGACCCTGTCGCCGAGCTCGCGGTCGAACTCGCCCTCCCCGGCTCCCGGTCCGGTCACGGTTTCCTGGTAGACCACCTGGGGCTTGCCGGCCCGGGGGGCGACCCCGTATTCCCGCCGCGCCCGTTCGAGCACCACGTCGAGGTGGAGCTCGCCCATGCCGGAGAGGATCATCTGGTCCGTGTCCGGGTCCTGGACCAGGGTCAGGGTGGGGTCTTCCTGGAGGAGCTTGTCCAGGACCTCCCTCAGGCGGTCGGACTCCTCGGCGTTGCGGGGCTCCAGGGCCAGGCTGATGACCGGCTTGTAGCCGGCGATGGATTCGAGGAGGATGGGATCGGACTTGTCGCACAGGGTGTCGCCGGTCATGGCGGACTTGAGCCCGGCCACGGCCACGATTTCGCCCGGTCCCGCGACATCGGCCTTTTCGCGGTGGCCGGCGTGCAGGTGAAAAAGGCGGGCCGGTTTTTCCGTCACCTGGTGGGTGGCGTTGTAGACGTCCCTGCCCGCTTCCAGCCGGCCGGAATAGACCCGGGCGAAGACCTGCTTGCGGCCGGTCTCCATGCTGACCTTGAAGACCAGGGCTGCCAGCGGCGCGTCGGCATCCGGTTCAAAGCGCTTTTCGGTTTTGGCCACCGGATCGAGGCCGGCCACCGCGCCCCGGTCCAGCGGGCTCGGCAGGAAGGCCAGGACCCCGTCCAGAAGCGGTTGGACGCCGATGTTTTTGAGGGCCGAGGCGGCAAAGACCGGAACGATGCCATGGGCCAGGGTTCCGGCGCGCAGGGCGGCCGCCAGCCCGGCCGGATCGATGTCGCCGCCGGAAAGATAGGCTTCCATGAGTCCTTCGTCGTATTCGCAGGCCGCTTCCACGAGCTTCTCCCGCCAAGGGGCGGCGTAGGCGGCATCGTCCACGGAGAGCGGCCGGCGCAGGACGTCCTCGCCCCGGCTCGCTTGGTCGAAGTCAAGGCGTTCCATGGCGAGCAAGTCGACAAGTCCCGACAGTTCGGCGCCCTGGCCCAGGGGAACGGTCACGGCCACGGGATTGGCCCCGAGCTTTTCGCGCATGGCGCGAAGGGCCCCTTCGAAGTCCGCGCCCAGGCGGTCGAGCTTGTTGATGCAGGCAAGCTTCGGCACGCCGTAGGCCACGGACTGCCTCCAGACCGTTTCCGACTGGGGCTCGACTCCGGACACGGCGCAAAAAACGCCCACCGCCCCGTCCAGGACCCGCAGCGACCGTTGGACCTCCATGGTGAAGTCCACGTGGCCCGGGGTGTCGATGATGTTGACGGTGTGGTTTTTCCAGGCGCAGGTGGTGCAGGCCGACGTGATGGTAATGCCCCGCTCCTGCTCCTCGGGCATGAAATCCATGGTGGCCGTGCCGTCGTGGACCTCGCCCATGCGGTGAATCCGGCCGGTGAAAAACAGGATGCGCTCGGTCAAGGTGGTCTTGCCGGCGTCGATGTGGGCGATGATGCCGATGTTGCGCAGGCTCGAAAGCCTGCCCTTCCCGCTGCCCTTCTTGGCGCTCATGAACGCTCCGATCCGTGTTGCGGCATTGGCCGGGACGTCACCCGACGGTCCGGTCGTCGACCACGGCGGCGACCCGGCGGCGGCGAAAGGCCTCGGGCGAAAGTCCGGGCCAGAGCCAAAACGTCTCCCGTCCGGGGCCGAGGACCAGGGGAGCAACGTCCAGGGCCTGCTCCAGGCGGTCCCGGCCGACATAGACGGCGTCATAGCCCAGACCGCCGGCTGCGGCCAAGCTGCCGGGTGCGGCCTGGAAAGGACCCTCGGCCGGCGCGTCGGCAGCCCCGTGGACGCCAAACGCCAGGTCCGGGTGGGCAAAGGCCAGGGCCTCGCGGTCAAAGGCCGCGTCCGGTCCGGGAAAAATCCCGGCCCGACCGCGCACCCGGGCCGAAAAGAGGCGCAGGCCGGCAACGTCCGCGGGAGGAGACACGCCGTCCAGAAAGACCACCGCGCCGTGCCCCCTGGCCGCCAGGGCGTCCCACAGTCCGGGCAGGGAGCGGGACCCCACTTGGCAGGCGGTTTCCACGCCGCACAGTTCCAGGGCGACCAAAAGCGGCCTGGGCCATCGGTTGCCGACGCGCACGGCCGCGACTTCGGGCACCCGGGCGCACAGGGCCGGGATGACCGCGGCCGCCAGCCGGGCCGGCGAGGCAAAGGAGCGGCCGCAGACCACGACCGCGAAATCCAGGGGCGCATCCAGGCGGGTCAGGCCGAGATCGTGGCCGAGGCCGACCGACTCCCGCCGGTTGACGGGCATGGGACCGCCGCAAGCGGCGTAGACACCGGCCAGGCCGGTCTTGATCAGGGACCGGTGACGGTCCGAAACCCGGGCATAGGCGGCGGCAAAAGCCGCGTCCGCCACCCGTCCCCGTTCCATGACTTCGGGCCAGAGAACTGGGTCGGCCGTGGCCAAGGAGTCTCGATCCGTTGCGGCATCCATGGTCATGGGGGAGGCAGGCGCAAACGCGGACGGGGCGGCTGGCCGCCCCGTCCGCATCCGGCCGTTACAGCCAGCGTTTGGCCCAATTGCGCCAACTGCCTTCGATCTTGCGCCGCTCGTCCTCGGTCAGGGTCTTCTGGTATTCCAGATAGGACAGCTCGGCCCGCAGCTTGGCGTAGTCCAGGACCTCCTCGAGGTCCTTGAAGTTCTCGGCCGTGTACATGTAGCGTTTCCAGGCCGCGCCGTACTGGTCGGTGCGCCAGTAGAAATCCGCCACAAAGAGCTCATGCTCGGCCAGCCGCTTGCGGCAGCGCCGGATGTATTCCGCCGCCTCCTTGCCGTAGTCGGTGTCCGGGAAGGTCTGCTCCAGGAGGTAGAAGTACTGGAGGGCCTCCTGCAGGTAGCCCTGGGGCAAGTCGATGGATTCCGAACGCTTGAAGTTGGAGACGCCTATCTGGTAGAGGACGTAGGGAATCTCCTCGCTCCGGGGATGGACGGATTCGAATTCCTTGTAGGTCTCGGCCGCCGGACCGTAGTCCTCGGTCAGGAAGTAGGCGTCGGCCAGGGCCACCGTGCCCATGGGCGTGTAGGGACTGAAGGGATAGCGGTCCTTGAGCTTCATGAAATAGCCGATGGCCCCGTAATAGTCCTTTTCGGACATGGCTTGCCGGCCGGCTTCGTACAGTTCCTGGGCGGTGTCCTCGGGCGGCGGCAGGAAGTAGTAGTCCATGAGGTTGGCGCAGCCGCCAAGAAACAGCAACAGGCAGGACAGAGGCAGGAAACGGCGCAACATCGCATTCATGTGTGGTTCCCGGATATGGCCCGGTCCCGGCCGGGCGCCATGCGTCGGACGCGGCAGCGCCACAAGGCGGCTGACGGTCCGGCGTTTTGATGCGCGTCCTCTTACCAGATGGGTCAAGGCCGCACAATGGAAAAAACCGAACCCGTCCGGCCGCCTCGGCCCGGTGGGCGAACGGCGGTCGACCGGGTCCGGCGGGTCAGGCTTGCGAGAAGCGCGAACTCAGATAGACGTAGGCGGCGTGGGCGGCGCAGGCGCCGTCGCCCACGGCCGTGGCCACCTGCCGGCAGGATTTGGAACGGATGTCCCCGGCCGCGAAGATGCCCTCGATGTTCGTGCGCATTTCCGCGTCGGTCTTGATGAATCCCTGCCCGTCCCGGTCCAGGCCCTCGGGGTAGAAGTCGCCCTGGGGCTCGAAACCGACAAAGACAAAGACGCCGTCCACCGGAAGGACATGGCAGTCGCCGCTTTTGACGTCGCGGACCTCGATCCCGGTGACGCTGTCCCCGCCCGTGATGGAACACACCACGGTGGAACGCAGGATCTCGATGACCGGGCTGACGGAGCACCGGTCCTGGTAGCATTTCTGGCCGCGAAAATCGTCACGGCGGTGGATGAGATAGAGCTTTTTCACCAGCCGGGCCAGATAGAGGGATTCCTCCAGGGCCGAATTGCCGCCGCCGATGACGGCCACGGTCTGCCCCCGGAAAAAGTTCCCGTCGCACAGGGCGCAGTAGGACACGCCCTTGCCCGCGAACTCCTGCTCCCCCGGAATGCCGACCCGCTTGTAGCGGGCGCCCGTGGCCAGGACCACGACCGTGGCCTCGATGGTCTCGCCGGCCACGGTGATGCGGTGGACGCCGTCCACCGTCTCGATGGCCCGCACCTCGTCGCCGATCCGGTCCACGGCGTAGTGCCCGAGGTGCGCGGCCATGAGGTCGGCCAGCTTCCAGCCCTCGATGCCTTCGGGAAAGCCGGGATAGTTCTCGATCAGATGCGTCATGAGCATCTGGCCGCCCGGGGAGAGCTTTTCCACCAGGGCCACGGACACGTCCGACCGGGCCAGATAGAGCGCGGCCGTGATCCCGGCCGGGCCGCCCCCGATCACCACGGCGTCATAACGTTTCATGAATTATAGCGCCTTTTGGGAAAGCATTTCCTTGATGCTGCTTTTGGAGACCGCACCCGTGATCTGCTCCACCACTTCGCCGCCCTTGAACAGGATCAGGGTCGGGATGGCGCGGATGCCGTACTTGCTCGGGGTGCTGGGGTTTTCGTCCACATTCATTTTGGCCACCTTGACCTGGCCGGTGTACTCGTTGGCCAGTTCGTCGATGACCGGCCCCATGGCCCGGCACGGCCCGCACCAGGGAGCCCAGAAGTCCACCAGGACCGGCAGGTCGCACTGCAGGGCTTCGGCCTCGAAATTCGCGTCGCTCAGTTGAATGGCCATGCTTGCTACTCCTTTTTGTGGCTTGGCCGGCCGCCAGCGGAGGCCGGAGTTCACCTGCTTTGATACCCTCGGGCCGGCTCACGGCCAAGCCCTTTACGCAGTCCCTAATTGTGCAAACCTATTGCGGGTCGGGCCGCCTGTCAACCGATGCCCGCCCGAGGGGTGGGCCGATCCGGTAATCCCACGGCACCTTGCGGCCGCGCGGCACGGCGTCCAGGGCCAGGTCGTGGGTCAGGCCGGCCCGGCCGAGGAGACAGCCGGCGGCCGCGATCATGGTGGCGTTGTCCGCGCAAAGCGCCGGCTCGGGCAGATGGCAGGCCAGGCCGCGACGCCGCGCCAGAGCGGCGAGCATGTCGCGGATGCGGCTGTTGGCCGCCACGCCCCCGGCCGCGAGGATCGTGGCCACGGAGCCGGACTGCCGGTCCAGGGCCCGCTCCATCTTGACCCGCAGGGTGTCGGCGACGGTGAAATTGACCGAGGCGCAGACCCGGCGCAGGTCCATGGGCCAGGCTCCGGGATCGATGGGGCCGGTCCCGGTCGGCATGACCGCCACCCGCAACCCGGGGTGGGCGGCCACATGGCCGGCCACGGCGGTCTTGAGCCCGCTGAAGCTGAAATCCAGGTTCGCGTTGTCCAGGTTCGGCCGGGTGAAAAGGGTCCGGTCCGGTTCCACGTCCCGCCCCAGCACGTCCACGTAGATCCCGCCGGGGTACGGCAGGTTCAGGGACTTGGCGGCCTTGTCAAAGGCCTCGCCCGCGGCGTCGTCCAGGGTGCGGCCGAGGACCTCGAGCTCCAGGGCCGAGCGCAGGAGCACGATCTGGGTGTGTCCGCCCGAGACCAGGAGGCCAAGGGCCGGATAGGCCACGTCCCGGCCGAGGGTCGCGGCCAGGAGGTGGGCGTGGAGGTGGTCCACGCCGATGAGGGGCTTCCCGGCGGCCAGGGCCAGCCCCTTGGCCACGGCCAGGCCGATGAGCAGGCTGCCGAGGAGTCCCGGACCCCGGGCCACGGCAATGGCGTCCACCTCGGCCAGGGCCAGGCCGGTTTCCGCGAACAGGGTCTCCAGGAGCGGCCCCATGCGCCGCAGGTGCTCCCGGGAGGCCAGCTCCGGCACCACGCCGCCGAACAGGGCGTGCAGCCGGACCTGGGAAGCCAGCTTCTCAAGGATGGGACGGCCGTCGTCGCAGAGGGCGACGGCCGTTTCGTCGCAGGAGGTCTCAATGCCGAGGCACAGCACCGGCAATCAGGCCTGGCGGGCCTTGGCGTAGATCTCTTCCACCTTGGCCACGTCGTTTTTGCTGCCGATAAAAAGCGGCACCCGCTGGTGCAGTTCCTCGGGTTCGATGGTCAGGATGTCGCGCGCGCCGTCGCTGCCCGCGCCGCCGGCCTGGGCCGCGACAAAGGACAGGGGCGCGGCCTCGCACAAAAGCCGCAGCTTGCCCTTGGGCTTTTTCGGGTCGCGGTGGTCGGCGGGATAGAGGAAGATGCCGCCGTAAAGGAGGTTGCGGTGGAAATCCGCCACCAGGGAGCCGATGTAGCGTCCGCCGTAGGGCTGGCCGCGCAGGTTGTCCGAGCCCTTGAAGTAGCGGACGATGTCCCGGGTCGGCTCGTCCCAGTAGTTCCAGTAGGCCTCGTTGACGGAATAGATCTTGCCGGTTTCCGGGATCTTGATGTTGGGATGCGACAGCAGGAACTCGCCCACGCTCGGGTCCAGGGTGAAGCCGTGCACGCCCCGGCCCGTGGTGTAGACCATCATGGTGGAGGTGCCGTAGAGGAAATAGCCGGCCGCCACCTGCTGGATGCCGGGCTGGAGCAGGTCGCACAGCTTATCGCTGGGGCAGCCGTTCTTGGTCCGGTAGATGGAGAAGATGGTGCCCACGTTGACGTTGGCGTCGATGTTGGACGAACCGTCCAGGGGGTCGAAGATCAGGAAATAATCGCCCTTGGGGAACTGGTCCGGGATGATGATCAGGTCCGCGTTCTCCTCCGAGGAGATGGCGCACAGGACTCCGGCCCGCTCCATGCGGTGGATCAGGACCTTGTTGGCGTACTCGTCGAGCTTCTGGACCTGCTCGCCCTGGACGTTGATCTCGCCGGTGAAGCCGAGGACATCCACGAGCCCGGCCTTGTTGACTTCCCGGGAGATGATCTTCGCGGCCAGGATGAGTTCGTTTAAGAGCCGGGTGAACCGGCCCGTGGCCATGGGAGACTCTTTCTGGTGCAACAGGAGATGTTCGGTCACGGTGATCTGGGGCATGTATCCTTCCTCCCGCCGTCATGGCGGACCGGAACGGTCCGTTGCCGTCCGGGTCCGCGCCTCCATGCGGCTGTCGGCCCTTTTACAATGGCCGCACACTTCCCACAAGATTTTCCAGGGGTTGGCGCGGACAAAAAAAGCCGGCGGCTGGGCCGCCGGCTCGCCGATTTCGATGGATGCGGATCTACGGATTGGCGGGCGCGGGCGGGGTTGCCGGCTCCTGCGGCAACGGCGCGGCCGCCGGGGCAGGCTGCGGCGGTTCGGGCTTTTTGGACCGGGCCTCGCGGACGTCGGTCAGGTACACGAACTCAAGCTGTCCGACGTAGCGGGCCTGCCAGGCGTACTGGCCACCGGCCGCGGACACCTCGCCCTGGACCCCGGACTTGAGCATCTCGGCCCATTTGAGTCCGGCCAGGCCCTCGCCCTGCCCGGCGCCGCCCGGCCAGACCACGCCTTCGGTGGACAAAACGACCAGGGCATCGGGTTCCGGCGAAAACCGGACCAGATTGCGGGGGTCGAAAAAGGCCACCACCAGGCCGGCCCATTCGTTGTTCTGGAAATACGGGGCCGCCACCATGACCACGGTGCCGAACTCGTCGGTCTTGATCTGGGCGCCCATCTTGCGGATCTTGTACCGGTCGGCCAGTTCCAGCAGGCCGCCGAAATCCAGCGGACGCATGGAGGCCGACGGCGTCTGGGAGAGGACCGAGCCGGAAGCGTCGACAACGGCCACCCCGGACAGCCAGGCATGGCTGGTCAGAAACTGCTGGGTCCAGTCGCTCTCCGGCGGCGTGTCCTGGCTGCCGAGGACCCGCAGCATGCCCATGAGGCGTTCGTCAACGGGCATGAACAGGGCGGCCAGCCGCTGCAACCCCTTGTCGGTAATGCCTTCTTCGCTGAAATCGATGGTCGGATCGGTATTGATGTAGGTCCGGTACAACTTCTTGGTGTCGCGCCAGGACGTCTTCATCGTGCCGCAACCGCTCAACAGGACGAGGCAGCAGATGGCCGCAAGGGCCGCGCTCACATTGCGTTTCAAGGCCATTTCCTCTCGATGTTCCAGATTTGGGGGCGGACAGCCGCCGGGGCTCAGGCTCCGGCCCGGTTTTCCAGGCGTCCGGCCAGGGCTTCCAGCAGGCTGACGAGCTTGGCCGCGCTTTTGGGCTTGAGGTCCGAGGCCGACGGCGCGTCGCCGGCCTCCGGGGCCGTTTCGGGTTGTCCGGCCGTTGCGGCCGGGGACAGGGCGGCGACGAGGTCGGCCAGTTCCTGGCGCTCCGGGCCCGGCGCGGTTGTGGCCAGCAGTTCGTTGTAGATGTCCAGGGCGGCGGCCGTGTCGCCCTGCTCGGCCAGAAGCGCGGCCATGGTCCGGGTGCGCACGCCGGTTTCGCGGGATTTCCCGGACCGGGGCCTGGATTTTTCCTGCGCCGGGGCCGGCGCTTCGAGAATTTCGGCCAGTTCCATCACTTCCCGGGCGCCGCGCAGGGACGGCGCGTCGTCGGCCTCCGGGGCTAGGGCCTGGGTGTCGGCAATGACGGCCGGGGCGGCGGACGGCGGCGCGGAAACAGCGGTTTCCAGGGAGGCCACGGGGGCCGCGTCGGCCAGGGGGGGGATGTCGGCCGGACCGGCCTGGCGCATCGCGCCCTGGCGCAGGCTTTGGAGGCCCCGCTCCATGACGTCGGACCAGGTGAGGTTCTCGTTCTGGAAGTAGTTGGCCAGAAAGAGCATGGCCAGGGCCGGGTCCTTGGACCGGGCCGCCGCTTCCCGGGACCACAGGAGCCAGACCGAGGGATAGCGGGCGAGCATGGCGCCCACGTCGGCAAAGACCGCGTCGGCCTCCCCTGCCCGGCCCAGGCGCGTCAGGATCTCGATCAGGAGGAACTTGGCCTCCAGGTGGTCGGGGTGCAAGCCGATGCCCCGGGCCAGCACGGCCGCGGGCGCGGCGGGGCGGCCCGCCACGGCCAGTTGCCGGGCCAGGGGAAAAAACACCTTGGAATTGGGCTCGATCTCCAGGACTTCCCGGTAGATTTCGATTTTACTGACCATCGGCCCTTTTTCCTTCCTTGCCCGCGTCCTTGGGAGCGGGGGCATCCTTGGGAAACTGGTAGAGGATTTCGTTTTCCTTCAGGTAGTTCATCTGGGAGCGGGCCATCTTCTCCGTAAAGGCCCGGTCGGTCTTCAGCCAGCGGATTTCCTGGCTCAGATCCAGGGAGCGGTCGTTGACGGTTTCCAGGCGCTGCTTGAGCTGCTCGTGGCGGGCCTTGAGTTCAAGGTAGGCGAAAATGCCGTTGTCGCTCCATATGAGATTATAGAGCAGGAAAATGTTGAAGAAGATCAGGCCCGTCAGGAGAAACCTTCGCCAGATCATGTCATTGCACGACGTATTTTTTGAGGCGTTTGCAGTCGTTTTGCTCCAGGGGTTCCTTGAGCTCCTTCAGGAAGTTCTCGGTGGCCGCCTCGATGCGGGCCACGTCCTGTTCCTGCACCTCGATCTCCTCGACATGGGACAGGAACATCTTGAGGATGTTGAAGTCGCGGAGCAGATAGTGGCCGAACTGGAGCCGCTCCAGGTCCGGTTCGAGTTCCAGGATGGTGTGGAGGCAGTTTTCGATGCGGGCGGACAGGTTCTCGTCGGCCATGAACCTGCCGCGAGCCCCCCTGCCGGCCCCGGGCCGCACGGAGCGGACCCGGCGTCTGGCCAGTTTCGATATGTTTTTGGCTTTCATAGCACCTTGGGCGGTGGTTTCGCTGCGGCCAGCGCGCGCCGCCCTCACCGGGAGGGCGCGCCAGTCCACATCACTTTTTTCCCGAATCCATAAAAGTAATTGGCCCCGGATACAAGGGTCAAAACCAGGGCCAGATACAATAAGACCTTGCCCAGGGGATTGGGGTCCAGGCCGTACCAGGGATAGTGCAGGACCAGGGGGCACAGGGCCACCATCTGGAGGATGGTCTTGAGCTTGCCGAACCGGTCCGCGCTGATGACCACCCCGTGGTCCGTGGCGATGGCCCGCAGTCCGGTCACCGCGATCTCCCGGCCGATGATGAGCACGCAGACCCAGGCCTCCACCCAGCCAAGGCTCGTCAGCATGATCAGAAGCGAACTGATCAGGAGCTTGTCGGCCAGGGGGTCGAGGAACTTGCCGAGGGTGGTGACGAGATTGCGCCGCCTGGCCACGACGCCGTCCACGATGTCCGTCACCGAGGCGGCGATGAAAAGGAGCATGGCCGCGAGGCAGGTGCCCCGACCGGGGAAATACAGCAGCAGCACCAGGATCGGGACCGCCCCGATGCGGGCCAAAGTCAGGTTGTTGGCGAGATTGAACATGGGAGGAAACCTTTCGGGTTGCGGCGTGCAGGCAGGCACTTAAAGCAATACCGGCCCGGCGTAAAGCCTCGCGCCGTCCGCCGGCGCGGCGGTCGGGACAGCCGCCGAACGCCGCCCTCCTGGCGGGCGGCGTCCGTTCGGACCGGATCGGGCGGCCGCGTCGGCAGGCCGGAGGCCGGTCAGGGACAAGGGGAGGCGGCCGCCTCCAGGCTCGACCGGCAGGCGGCCGCAATGGCTGCGGCCAGGGCGATGAAGGCCTGCTTGGCCGGCGAATCCCCCTCCAGGAGGACCACCGGCCGGCCCAGGTCCCCGGCCACGACCGTGGCCGGGTCCAGGGGCACGGCCCCGAGAAAGTCCAGGCCGAAGCTCCTGGCCATGTCCTGGCCGCCGCCCTTTTTGAACAGTTCGATCTCCTCGCGGCAGTGCGGACAGACCAGGCCGCTCATGTTCTCCACCACTCCGAGGATGTTCGCGTTGGCGTATTGCAAAAAATTGATGGTCTTTCTGACGTCGGCCAGGGAGATTTCCTGGGGCGTGGTCACGAGCACGCACAGGGCGTCGCGCACGGTCTTGAGGATGGTCAGGTGCTCGTCCCCGGCGCCGGGGGGCGAATCGATGACCAGGTAGTCCAGAAACCCCCAGTCCACGTCCGCCAGAAACTGGCGGATGGCCGTGGTCTTCATGGGGCCGCGCCACAGGACCGCCTGGTCCGGATCGCCCAGCAGGGACTGCATGGAGACCACGAAAAGGTTCTCGCCGAACCGCTTGGGCGCGATGGCCGCCGCCCCGCCCGCCTCCATGGCCCCGGTGATGCCGAGCATCCGGGTGACGCTCGGACCGTGCAGGTCCACGTCGAGCAGGCCGACCCGGGCTCCGGCGTCGGCCAGGGCGCAGGCCACGTTGACCGCCACGGAACTCTTGCCCACCCCGCCCTTGCCGCTCATGACAAAGAGCTTGTAGCGGATCTTCTCCAGGGTCGCCCCGAGACGGCCGTCGCGGCTGTCGGCGGTCCGGAGCCGTTCTCCCTCCCGGGACGCGCCAGGGCAGGTCCGGCAGGCCTTGATCTCTTCCATGAAGCCCTCTCCTTGCCGGCAGGCCTACCAGCCGTGGGCGCCGACCAGGTCCACGAACATGACGCCGCCCAGTTCCTGTCGCTCGACCCGGCCGTTTTCCTTGCGAACCACGACCAGGGACTGGCTGCGTTTGGACGCGCCGACCGGAATGACCATGCGGCCGGGGTCGCCGAGCTGCTCGAGCAGGGGGTCCGGGATCTTCGGGCCGCCGGCCGTGACCAGGATGCGGTCAAAGGGGGCTTCGTCGGGCCAGCCGAGGGTGCCGTCGTCGAGCTTGAAGCGGACCTTGAGGTAGCGCAGCTCCTCCAGGCGCTTTCTGGCCTGGGCGTACAGCGGGCGGACCCGCTCCACGGTGAAGACGTAGGCCCCCATCTCGGCCAGGACCGCGGCCTGATAGCCGGAGCCGGTGCCGATCTCGAGCACCCGCAGGCCCGGGGTGACCGCGAGGAGTTCGGTCATCCAGGCCACGACATAGGGCTGGGAAATGGTCTGGCCGTGGCCAAGGGGCAGGGGATGGTCCTCGTGGGCCTGGGGCGTCAGGGCCTCTTCCACGAACAGGTGCCTGGGCACCTTGCGCATGGCCCGCAGGACCTGGGCGTCGGACACGCCCCGGGCCTCGATCTGCTCCCTGACCATGCGCTCGCGACTGCGCCTGAAATCGATCTTCGGCCCCGATCCGTTCATGTCCGCACCTTTGCCCGAACCGATGCCTGGGCATGCCGCGCGTACGCGCGATCCTGTTTTGAAAACAGAATTTTCGCCGCAAGTCAACTTCGGCCGCCTTGACAGCAAACCTTGGCCAATGCCATTGCGGAGCCCACCAGGAGGGATCCATGCTGACCACCCGCGATCTCATGACCGAGGACCTGATCGCCCTGCGCGACACCGACAGCCTGCTGGCGGCCAAGCGGACCATGGAAGAGGCCCGCATCCGCCACCTGCCCATCATCGACGCGGCCGGCGCCTTTGTGGGGCTTCTGACCCACCGCGACATCCTGGCCGCTTCGGTCTCCCGGCTGGCCGAAATCGACCTGGCCACCCAGGAGGACATCTACGCCGGCATCCCCATTTCCGAGGTCATGAAGGCGGACGTGGCCCTGGCCTCCCCGGACCTGCCCCTGCGCCAGGCGGCCGAGGTCCTCCTGACCCAGAAGTACGGCTGCCTGCCCGTGGTCGAGGGCGGCAAGCTGGTCGGCATCCTCACCGCTTCGGACTTCATCCGCCTGAGCCTGGACCTGATGGACGCCCTGGAGGCCTGCGACAAGGACGGCGGCCCGTGCGGCGGCGGCCGGGAATAAAGGCCCTGGGCCGGTCCCTGCGTCGGTCCCGCGGCCCGTCCGGACCGGCCCTGCCCGGCCTGTCCGGGGCCTGGCGGAGAACGACGCTTTTTTGGGAAAATCTGTTGACTTCCGGCTTGTGAAATTTTACGCTTTTCTCTTGAATTACGGCGGCGAGGCTTGAGCCTGCGACTGCCGCCTGTGTATTCGCAGCGGCAAGGTGCATTTATCGTTTATTGGAGCTCTAAGGAGGGAGTTGGATGCGTTCCAAGGTCATGCTTTCCACGTTGGTCGTGTTGGTGTTCACCCTGGCCGTGGCCACGGCGGCCTTTAGTGAGGGCGGCAAGTTCAGCGAGATCGTCGATGCCAAATCCACGCTGTGCTACCCCCTGGAACTCTCGTTCAAGCGCCCGTCCGGGGTGCTTGCTACCAGCTTTGCGCCGGTCAAATTTTCCCATGGACAGCATGGCAACATCCCCTGCACCACCTGCCACCACATGTGGGACGGCAAGGGCCAGATCGAAGGCTGCGCCACCTCCGGCTGCCATGACAACCTGAAGGAACGCCAGGAAGCCACTTCCTATTTCCGCGCCTTCCACGACAAGAATTCCGAGACCAGCTGCCTGGGCTGCCACATGAAGACCAACGTCAGCCGCAAGGAAAAGGGCCTCAAGCCCCTTTCCGTGGCTCCCTGCTCCAACAACGGCTGCCACGTCGTCGCCCAGAAGTAACATCCGGCATCCCGAACGCCGCCGAAGCCCCCGCCTTGCGGGGGCTTTTTTTTGCCCGCCGCCCGTTGCCTCGAAACCGGAATGCCCGTATCAGGGGAAAACGTGTCCTTCCCGCCGCTGCGGCGGCAAACGCACCAAGGAGGCCCTCGTGACCGACGATCTCTTCAAGCAGGGCGTTTTCAGCTGGAACGAATTGATGACCCGGGACGTGGAAGGGGCCAAGGCCTTTTACGGCAAGCTCCTGGGCTGGACCATGGAGGACAAGCCCATGCCCGAGATGGGCATGACCTACACCCTGGTCAAGGTCGGAGACAGGGCCGTCGGCGGCATCATGCCCATGCCCTCGGAAGGCCGGGACATGCCCTCGGTCTGGGGAAGCTACGTGAGCGTGGACGACGTGGACGCCGCCGCGAAACAGACCGTGGCCCTCGGCGGCACGGTCTACAAGGAACCGACCGACATCCCGGGCGTGGGCCGCTTCTGCGTGATCGGCGACCCCCAGGGCGCGTTTTTGTCCCTGATCACCTTCGTGCCCATGGAGGAATGATGGGGGACGCGTCCTCGCCGCCGTCCCCTTCCGGGACGGCGGCCGGCTGGTATGACATCTCGCTGCCTGTTTCCGGCCCTGTCCCGGCCGTGCCCGGGGACCCGCCTTTTCGGCGCGGCCTGTTTCTGCGCCATGAGACCGACGGGTGCGAGGCGGCCGCCTGGCGTCTTTCCGCCCACGCCGGCACGCATCTGGATTTCCCGGCCCATTTCATTCCCCAGGGCTGCCGGGCCGGCGACTACCCGGTCCAGGCCTTTTTCCTGCCGGCCGTGGTGGTGGACTGCGGCCAGGCCTGGACCCTGGGTCCGGATCTTCTTGCCAACGTCGCAACCGCGCCGGGCGAGGCCGTGCTCTTTCGGACGCGCAATTCCCGGGACCGCCTGTTCGACGGGCCTGACTTCCCCCAAACCTTTGCCGCGGCCAACCCGGCCCTGGCCCTGGAGCTGGTCCGCCGCAAGGCCGGCCTGGCCGGCATCGACGCCCTGAGCATCGAACCCCTGGCCGATCCGCTCTACCCGGTCCACACCATCCTTCTCGGGGCCGGGATGCTGGTCCTGGAGGGCCTGGACCTGGCCGACGCGCCGCCGGGACGGCACGCCCTGTGCTGTCTGCCCCTGGCCGTGCCCGAGGCCGAGGCCTCGCCGGTCAGGGCCGTGCTGCTCCCCCCCGCTTTCCTGGAGCGCCGGCCGGCATGACGCGGCTCCTCACGCCCTGGCGGCTGCGGGTCTATCCCAGGGTCTTGCTTGCGGCCATGGCCCTGGCCCTGGCCATCGGCCTGTTCGGCGGCCAGGGGGCGGCCATCGTCACGGGCCGGCTTGGCGGCGATTTCGCGGAATTTTACGGCATCGGCCGCATGGTCGGCCACTCTCCGCTTCCGGAGGCCGCCGGCCTGTACGATCCAAAGCGGCAGCGGGCGGCCCAGGCCGACCTGATGCCGGACGGGAAGGCCGGTTTCATCCCCTTCGCCTACCCGCCCCAGTTCGCCCTGCCCTACGCCGTGCTGGCCGCCTTGCCCTACCGCGCGGCCTTTGCCGTCCATCTGGCGATCATGGCCGGGCTGCTTTTCACGGCCGTGGCCCTGTCCTGCCGGGAAAGCGGCCGTTTGCGGGGCGTGGTCCCGGCCGTTTTTTGCGCGGCCGCGCTTTTCCATCCGCTTTTGCGGGCCCTGCTCGGCGGCCAGAACACGCCGCTGACCCTGGCCCTGATGGCCGGGGCCTGGGCCCTGGAACGCCGGGGCCGCCCGATCCTGGCCGGCCTGTGCCTGGCCGTCCTGTGCTACAAGCCCCAGTTCGGCCTGGGACTGCTCGGCCTGTATCTCCTGGCCGGACGGTGGCGCATGGGCCTGGCCGGCATGGCGGGCGCGGGCCTGGTATTTGTCGGCAACACCCTGCTGTTCGGGCCGGACTGGACGGAGCGGTGGCTGGCCTACGCCCAATGGGTGGTGTCCACGTCACTGTCCATGGAAGGGGAAAAAGCGGTTTCCTTTGTCGGCGTCTGTCGGGCGCTCCTGCCGGCCTCGCCCAACGCCGCCCTGATCCTCGGCTACGGCCTGGCCGCGGCCACGGCCGTTCTCTGCGGGGCGGTCTTCTGGAGCCTGCGGCACCGGCCGGCCTCCCTGGCCCACCTGGGGCTGGCCGGGGCGGGTCTGGTCCTGGTCGCGCCCCACGCCTATTTCTACGACGCAGGTCTGCTCCTTTTCGCCGGTCTGGCCCTGTGCGACAGCGGGCGGCGCAACGCCGCCGTCCTGGTCCTTGGCCTGTGGCTGGCCGGGACCGCCCAGGTCGCGGCCCCGGCCCTCGGGTTCAGCCCCCTTTTCCCGGCCGCCCTGGCCTGTTTCTGGCTGATGCTGGTCCCGCTTCCGGGCCGGGCCGGCCGCTACCGGCCCGTGGCCCGGCCGTGAGGCTGTCAGTTCAGTCGATGCAGATGATGTCGTAGGTCTCGCCGGTCAGGCACCGGCACCCCGCGTCCGTCACCTCGAAGGTGTTTTCCACGCCCACCATGCCGACGCCGGCAATGCCGTACTTGGGTTCGAGCGCCAGGGTCATGCCGGCGGTCAAGGGCGCGTCGAAACCCTTGGCCACCACGGGCCAGCCGTCGATGGTCAGGCCGATGCCGTGGCCAAGGAACTTCACCTTGTTTTCGCCAAGGCCCATGAACCCCTCGGCCATGCCCTCCCGGGCCGCCATGTCCATGGCCAGGGCGTACAGTGCGCTCGGCACGGCCCCCGGCGCCAGGCGCGCGGCCACGGCCTGCTGCACCCGGACGCAGAAGTCGTGGCCCCGGCGGACCGCCTCGGGGATGGCCGCGGCCTTGCCCGCGAAATAGACCTGGGTCTTGTCCGTGCTGTAGCCTTCCAGGGCGAACCCGTTGTCAATGGTCAGGACTTCGCCCTTTTTCCAGACCGTGCCGGCGTCCCCGGCAAACGGCAGGGCCGGGTGCTCGCCCCGCAGGCCCACCGGGCCGTTGAACACGCTCGGGTAGTTGGCGCTGTCCCCGGCCGCGATGTGGCCGAGAAAGATCTCGTCGCCCCCGGTCATGCGCAGCTGTCCCTGGTGGCCGAGGTCGAAAAAGGCGTCCCAGCACCGGCGGGCGATGTCCCGTTCCGACATGCCGGGCCGGATGACGGCCGGCAGGGCCTCCATGAGCCCCTGGGCGTGACGGGCCCCGCAAAGCCGCATCTTGGCCAGTTCCCATTCGGACTTCTCTGCCTGGGCCATGGCCAGGGCCGCGTCGCC
This sequence comes from uncultured Desulfovibrio sp., assembly GCA_964539435.1. Taxonomy (GTDB): domain Bacteria; phylum Desulfobacterota; class Desulfovibrionia; order Desulfovibrionales; family Desulfovibrionaceae; genus Solidesulfovibrio. Next base: position 5,849 of record CAZIJE010000013.1, on the reverse strand, counting down.
CGGCACGAAGGAAACTCCCGGCAGCCGGGCGGTCAGGAGCGCGGCCAGGTTCCAGGCCAGTCCGGACTGCTCGGCCGCGCAGACTGGGGCCAGCGGACTGCCGGCCTGCTCGCAAAGAGGGGCCAGGTCGCCAAAAGACCGGAAGGACAGTATGGTGGGCAGCGGGGATTCAAGGACCGCCCGCTCCCGACCCTTGCGGCACAGGAGCACGGGCGCGCCCTCGGCCGGCAGCCACAGGACGCCGTTGGCCCAGGAGCCGGTCAGGTAGTAGATGGCGAGCCTGGAGAAGACGAGGAGGCCGCCGGCCGTGGGCGCGACCGTGGCCAGGGCGGCGCGGCATTTGGCGTGGCGGGAGAGCATTTCCGATGCTGGCAGACGTTCGAGGGCTGTTGGCATGTCGACTCCGTTTTGTGTTGCATTCCAAGGCCAAGCGGGTATAGCGGCCCTCCGGGCGGCTGCCCGGGACGCGGCTTATTGGCGGCCTGGGCCTGTCCGTTGCGCATGATCGCCGCGAGGAGCACCGTATTGCAGAACCATCGACTGGCCTGGCCGGCCTTTTGCGCCCTGGTGGCGGCCACGCTCCTGTGGGGCGGCTCGTTTATCGCCATGAAGATCGCCATGCGGGGGTTTTCCCCGCTCCTGGTGGTCTTTTGCCGCATGGCCCTGGCCTCGTTGGTTTTCGGCCTGCTGTGGCGGCGGCTCGGGGGCTTTCGCGCGGCCAGGGGCGACTGGCCTGGCCTGCTCTTCATGGCGTTTTGCGAGCCGTGTCTCTATTTTGTCTTTGAAGCCAAGGCCCTGACCCTGACCCAGGCCTCCCAGGCGGCCATGGTCACGGCGCTCCTGCCGCTTCTAACCGCCGTGGCGGCCGCCTGGTTCCTTAAAGAAAAACTTGAAGGAAAGGCCGTGGCCGGGCTGGTCCTGGCGGTCCTCGGGGTGGTGGTCATGAGCGCCTCGGGCGAGGCGACCGAGGACGCGCCGCACCCTGTTTTCGGAAATTTCCTGGAATTTGTCGCCATGTGCTGCGCCGTGGGCTACATCGTGACGGCCAAGCGGCTGGCCGCCCGGCACCGGCCCCTTTACCTCACGGCCGTGCAGAGCTTCACGGGCACGGTCTTTTTCGCGCCCGTGCTCCTGTTCACGCCGCTGCCGGAGCATATCGAGGCCGGACCGGCCCTGGCGGTCGTGTTTCTCGGCCTCGGCGTCACCTTCGTGGCCTACGGACTCTACAACTACGGCGTGAGCCGCGCCCCGGCGGCCAAGGCCGCGGCGTTTATCAACCTCATCCCGGTCTTTGCCTGTCTGCTGTCCCGGGTCATGCTCGACGAAGACCTGACGACGACGCAGTGGATCGGCGGCGGCATGGCCCTTTGCGGCGTGGCCATAAGCGCCCGCCCCGGCCGCAGGGCTCAGTCCTCGCGCCGGGAATAGTCCATGTTGCGCCGCATGGGTTCGAAACCGGCCTTCACGACCAGCCGGCGCAGCTCCTCTTCTTCCATGCGGAACCGGACCCCGGCGGCGGCCACCACGTTCTCCTCGATCATGGTCGAGCCGAAGTCGTTGGCTCCGAAATACAGCGCCGTCTGACCGATCATCGGCCCCTGGGTCACCCAGGAGGCCTGGATGTTGGGCACGTTGTCCAAGAAAAGGCGCGACAGGGCCAGGGTGCGCAGGTATTCCCAGGAAGAGGCTTCGGGCACGCGCAGGGCCGTGTTGCCTGGCTGAAAGGTCCAGGGAATAAAGGCCGTAAACCCGCCGGTCGCGTCCTGCAGGTCGCGGATGCGGGCAAGGTGCTCCAGCCGGTGTTCGATGGTTTCGCCGAGGCCGATGACCATGGTGGCCGTGGTCCGAAGGCCCAGCTTGTGGGCCTCGGCCATGACGCCGATCCACGCGTCGGCCGGGCACTTGTTGGGCGAGACGCTCCCCCGGACGGCATCGGACAGGATCTCGGCCCCGCCCCCGGGCAGCGACGCCAGGCCCGAGGCCTTGAGTTCGGCCAGGACCTCGGCTATGGAGAGGCCTTCCATCCGGGCCAGGAACACGATTTCCGGCGGCGAGAATCCATGCACCGCCACCGCCGGGAACCGGTCCCGCAAAAAGGCCAGCATGCCGGTATAGAAGTCCAGGCGCAGATCCGGGTGCATCCCGCCCTGGAGCAGGATCTGGTAGCCGCCCAGGGACACGGTTTCCGCCACCTTGGCCGCCAGGTCCTCGCGGGACAGCACGTAGCCCTCGGCGTGTCCCGGGGGCCGGAAAAAGGCGCAGAACCGGCAGCCGCAGGCGCACACGTTGGTGTAGTTGATGTTGCGGTCCACGATATAGGTGACGACCGCTTCGGGATGCAGGGCGAGCCGGACGGCGTGGGCCTTTTTCCCCAGGGAGAAGACGTCCTCGTCCTCCCACAGGGCGCGGGCTTGCTCCAGACTGATGCGGCCGATGGCTGACTCGGACATGGCGGATGACCTCCAGGCAGGGATGCCGCCACGCGGATACACTTTTTTCCCACAAACGAAAACCACTCTTACCCACCATGCTGCACGCGGAAAACACCCTCAAGGACCTGCTGGCCCACGGCAAGACCATTGCCGTGGTCGGGGCCAAGGACCGTCCCGGCACGGCCGTGGACATGGTCGGCCGCTACCTGATCGAGGCCGGCTTTACGGTCATCCCGGTCCATCCGGCCAGGGCCACGGTCTGGGGAATTGCGGCCCAAAAGACCCTGGCCGAGATCGACGGCCCCATCGACATCGTCAACCTCTTTCGGGCGGCCCCGAGCTGTCCGGGCCACGCGGCCGAGGTCCTGGCCCTGCCCCGGCTTCCGGCCTGCTTCTGGATGCAGTCCGGCATCCGAAGCGCCGAGGCCCGGACGCTCCTCGAGCCCAAAGGCGTCATTGTGGTGGAAGACCGGTGCATCATGGTTGAACACCGGCGACTTTGGGGATAGGGGAAGCCATGCCGCAACTTGTTGCCTTCACCTGCCGCCGTTGCGGCCACTGCTGCCAGGGGGAAGGGGGCATCGTGCTCTCCGGCCGCGACATCGACCGTCTGGCCGGCCATCTCGGGCTTTCCGCCGCGGCCATGCTGGCCCGCTACGGCGAATACGTGGGCGGCAAGCACCGCCTGATCACCGGCGACGACCATGCCTGCGTCTTCTACGACCAGGGCTGCTCCATCCACCCCGCCCGTCCCGACGTCTGCCGGGCCTGGCCCTTTTTCCGGGGCAACATCATCGATCCCGAGAGCCACGCCATGGCGGCCGAGGACTGTCCGGGCATCAATTCCGAGGCCAGCCACGCCGCCTTCGCCAGACAGGGGTCCCATTATCTCCACAGCCGGGGCCTGGCCCGCAAGCGCGGCCCGGACACGCCCGAAGCCCTGGCCGACATCCCGCCGCCAAACCCCGAGGACACGGACCATGGCCAAAGCGGATTCGATGCGCCTTGAAGAGGCCCGGACCCTCCTTGGCGTCTCGACCGCCGACGACCTCGAGGCCATCAAATCCGCCTATCGGAAGCTGGCGTTCAGCCTCCATCCGGACCTGCACCCGGACGACCCCGGCGCCAAACGCAAGTTTCAGCGCCTCAACGAAGCCTACCTGCTCCTGCGCCATTTCCTGGCCAACCGCGACCAGGCGCCGGGACCGGACAAGCAGGCCGGACCGGCCAAGGGTCCGAAGGCGGGCTCCCGGACCGGCCCAAAGCCGCCGCCCGGACCGGGACCGGGCCAGGCCCACCGCGAACGCCAGGGCCGGGCCGCCTACACCCAGGCCTCCAAGCAGAACGCCGACGCCGGCTTCTATTTCCGCCGCGAGGAAGTCCTCCAGGACCTGCTCAAGGACCCGTTCGCCCGCCAGGTCTTCCAGGACATCTACCAGCAGGTGAAAAAGTCGGCCAAGACCGGTCCGGTCACGGCCAAGGGGCCGCGCCAGGTTTCGTTCCTCTGGGGAGAAAAGGCGTTATCCCTCGACGTTTCCAAAGGATTTCTTGGATCTCTCAAGGAATACTTTAAAAAACAACTCGACGATGAACAGACCGTGCATCTGCCGCCCACCAGCCTCTTGCCCGGCACCCGCATCCGCGTCGGCATCCGCCATGGCCTGGGCAATGCCAAGCCCACCATGGTGGAGGTCACCCTGCCCCCGGACTTCGTGGTGGGCCGGCCCATCCGCCTCAAGGGCATGGGCCGGCGCATCGGCCCCATGCGCGGGGACCTGTACCTGCGCCTTTTGGCCAAGTAGGCCACGTTCCGCGTTCCCTCCGAAACAGCCGGCCGCTGACGCAAGGTCACGCCGCGAATGGGCTTGAACATCGGCTACTCGATGACGCGACGGGCGTGGGAAAAACAGTCCTTGTACCAGCCTGAAAACGGCCGGACCCGCACCCCTTCCTTGTGCGAATCAATGATGCGCCACTCGCCCAGCCACAGGACCACATGGGAGACCCTGGCCCGGTCCCGAGTGGTGATGAAGAGGAGATCGCCCGGGGCGAACGGCTCGTCCGGAGAGAGCCGGCGACCCGGAGCCCGGGGACCGTCGGCCTGTCTGGCGATGTCCGACGTGAAGCGGATGCCCAGGCCGTAGTTGTAGACCCAGGACGTGAAATTCGAGCAGTCCAGGCCCGGCCCCTCTCCCGGCGGCGCATAGGCCGGAATGTGGTGGTGCCGGTAGGGAAGCCCCTGGTAGCGGAGGGCGACCGCAGCCAGACGCTCGCGCTTCCAGGCCACGCCGTCGACCCCGGCCGGCACGACCGCCGGCGGATAGGTCGCGGCCTTGGGTCCCCAGGCCCCGAGCTTCGGGTTGCCATACCAGGCCGACTCCGGCACCGGCGACTGGGGCAGCGCGTCCCGCCAGGGGAAATCGGCCGTCAGGTCCGCACGCCGTTCCGGCGGCGCTTGCGCCGCCGCCACAGCCCCCTTTCCAACCAATCCCCCGGCGCATAAAAGCACGCCCGCCACGCACCACCACGCCAAACGTCGCCGCCTGTTCTGCTTTTCCATGCGCCAGTCTCGCATGCGCCCCTTCCACAGACAAGCGGCCGGGACCGGCATTCCGGTCCCGGCCCCCGCCGAGAAGAACCGGAGGCCATCATGCCCCCGGCCGCAACTGTCCCGTCATTCTGGAAGGCATCATCCGATGGTTTCCCTGGAGGAAACGGCCGGCGCGGACAAAAGCCGGATCAGGGCTACGGCCTCGGCCGTGGGAGGGCGTTCCACGCGCCGGTATCGCCGGCAGTCGGGCGTGCGGGCCAAAAGCCCCAGGTCACACAGTTCCCGGCGCAACAGCGCCGGATCCCCGAACAGGTGGCGGGCATCGAGATGCCGGGTGACGCCGCGCTCGTCAAAGTCGCGTCGGGGTTCGATGCCGGACCACAGGACCCACAGGCACAAAAGCTGGTGGCCGCGCCTGGACGGCCAACGCAGGAGGCGGCCCTGGGCGTCGAAATGCCGGGCCGCCACCGCCACCCTGGACAGGTCCACGGCCGCTGGCGGCGGCGTCGGGGCGTCGAGGCGGGCTTGGGCCTGGGCGTTGGCTCGGAAATGCTGGAAATTGCGGCAGCCGGCCGATCTGGCCAGCATGTTGAGCAGCTCCAGGTGTCCGGGCGTGGTCTCGTTTTCCAGAAGCCGGGCGCGCAGGGACTTGGCCAAGGCCGAGACGTCGGCCACGCAAAAAGGCAAGAGTTCCTTGGACATCGCTTATCCTTCAAGCGTGCCTTTCCGGAGAATGTCGGTGGTCGCCGTCTTCCGACGCGGCACGGGATAAGGTGTCGTGCGGCATGGAGAACGCTGGCAGGTTTAGCACCCCTCGCGGGGCGGCGACGCCTGGGTGAACTGCCGACCGGCCCGGGTCATAGCGC
>CAZIJE010000012.1:0-70352 GCA_964539435.1 uncultured Desulfovibrio sp. | reverse complement strand
GGTGCGCCTCCGCCCATGCCCTCAAGGCCGGCCTCCTCCTGGGCCTGGGCCGGACCGCCGAGGCCGCGGCCGCCTGCCGCCTGGCCCTGGCCCGGGACCCGCTGTGCCTGGAAGCCACGCTCATCCTGGGCCTGGCCGCCCTCTCCCGGGACGAGGCCGAACAGGCCCTCGTCCACCTGCGCGAGGCCATCTGCATCGACCCCGACTGCTGGCCGGCCCACTTCCACACGGCCGAGATCATGTTTTCCCGGGGCGAGCGGAAACGGGCCCGGGGGGCCTACGCCACCGCCCTGCGGCTCCTGGCCGGGGCCCCGGATGCCGGCCGCCCGCCCCGTCGCTTCCCGCTGACCTACAACGCCGACCAGTTCATGGCCATCTGCCGTCACAAGCTGGCCCTGCTCGCGCACAAGGGGTGACGCCATGGCGTTCGACCATGCCAAATTCCTGGCCCGTTTCGTGGACGAGGCCCGGGAACACTGCTCCCGCATTGCCGAGGGACTGCTGGTCCTGGAAAAGGGCCCGGCCGACGCCGAGACCGTGCACGCCGTGTTCCGGGGCACCCACACCATCAAGGGCACGGCCCGGATGATGAAGCTGCCGGAAATCAGCGAACTGGCCCACGGCATGGAGGACATGCTGGACGCGGCCCGAAACGGGCGGATCACCCTGACCCGGGAGCGCCTGGACCTCCTGTTCCAAGGCCTGGACCGCCTCTCCGCCATGCTGGACCAGGTGGCCGGAGGCGGCCGGCCGGCCGGGGCCGCCCCCCTGGCCGCGATCCTCAAACAGGCCGCCACGGACGCCCCTTCGGCCCCGGACGCGCCCTCGGGCGCCCCCCCGGCCCCGGAAGGCCCCGCCGCCCCGCCTGCCGGTCCGGCCGAGGCCGCCCCCGCCCCCGAGACCCGGGACCCGGCGGGACCGGAAACGACGCCCGCGTCCGGGGCCGGCCCGGCCCAGCGGGCCCACTACCTCAAGGTCAACGCCGCCAAGCTCGACGACCTGGTCCGGCTCATGGGCGAGGTCCTGGCCGAGCACGGCCGGGTCCGGCACGCCGCCCAGTGGCTGCGCGGCATCGAGCGCCAGTCCAGGCTCCAGGCCCCGGCCGCGCCAGGGGAGGCGGCCGGTCTCGCCGCCTCCCTGCGCCAGGCCGCCACCGCCCTCCGCGACGCCGTGGCCATGCAGGACCACCTCATGGCCGAGCTCCAGGACGCCTCGCTCAAGCTGCGGATGCTCCCCCTGGCCACGGTCTTCGACCCCCTGCGCCGCACGGTCAGGGACCTGTCCCGGGAGTTCGGCAAGGACATCGAGTTCACGGTCCAGGGCGGGGAGACCGAGCTTGATCGCAAGATCGCCGAACGCATCGGCGACTCCCTCCTGCACCTGATCCGAAACGCCCTGGACCACGGCATGGAAAGCGCCGAGGAGCGGCTGGCCGCGGGCAAGCCGGCCCAGGGCCGGATCACGCTCACCGCCTTCTACGACAGCGGCGGCGTGACCATCGCCCTGCGCGACGACGGCCGGGGCCTGTGCACGGAAAAAATCCGGGCCAAGGCCCTGGCCAGGCGCCTGTTCGACGCCGAGGCCCTGGCCCGCCTGTCCCGGGCCGAGGTCCACAACCTGATTTTTCTGCCGGGGTTCAGCACCAGTCCCATCATCACGGACATCTCCGGCCGGGGCGTGGGCATGGACGTGGTCCGCAAGAGCATCGTGGACGAGCTCAAGGGGACCATCCTCATCGACACCGAGGAGGGCCGGGGCACGTCCTTCCTGTTGCGCCTGCCGCTCAACCTGGCCGTGTTCCCCCTGTTCCTGGTCCGCTCGCGCGAGCGCGTCTGGGCCCTGCCGGCCGCGTCCATCGTGGAGATGCACACCGTGGACCAAAGCGAAATCATCGACATCATCGACAAGCGGGCCATCCGCCTGCGCGAGCAGATCGTGCCCGTGGAGGACCTGGGCGCGATCCTGTGGCGCGACCGCCCGGCCGCCCCGTCCCAGGGCAAGGCCACGGTGGTGGTGGTCCGGGACGGCGAAAACAAGCTGGGCCTTTTGGTGGACGCCATTGTCGACCGGGAGGAGATGGTGGTCAAACCCCTGCCCGCGCACCTGAAAAACCTGCGCCTGGTCACCGGGGCGACCGTCAGCGAAGCCGGCGCGGTGGTCGCCGTGCTGCACGCGCCCGAACTCATGCGCCTGGCCCGGGATACCGCCGACCGTGGCCGCGCCGTCCAGGGGACCGGGGAGGAGCAGGGGGCGCGCATCCTGGTGGTGGACGACTCGGTCAACACCCGGGAAATCGAAAAGAGCATCCTCGAGGCCTACGGTTATCTGGTGGACACGGCCGAGGACGGCCAGGAGGCCCTGGAAAAGGCCCGCGAGACGCCCTTCGACCTGGTGGTCACCGACGTGGAGATGCCCCGGATGGACGGCTTCACCCTGACGGAGCGGCTGCGGGCCGACCCGCGCCTGCGCAGCGTGCCCGTGGTCATCGTCACCTCCCTGGAACAGGAACAGGACAAGAAGCGGGGCATCGCGGTCGGGGCCGACGCCTACATCGTCAAGCGGGCCTTCGACCAGTCCAACCTGCTGGACACCGTCAAAAGCCTCATCGGCTGAGGAGCGGCCCGGCCGCCGCGTCAAGGACTCACCCCGCCGCCGGCCCGGCCGGCGGCCAGACACGGACCGCAAGGAGCTACGCAATGCCCGAGAGCACCGTACGGATACTCGTCGTGGACGACGACATGTTCACCGCCGAACTGACGGGCCTGGCCCTGGAGGCCGCCGGTTTCGACCCGGTAGTGGCCGAGGGGGGCATGGAGGCCATGGAGAAGCTCGCCACGGACGGCCCGTTCGCGGCCGTGGTTTCGGACATGAACATGCCGCTTATGACCGGGGCGGAGCTGATCGAGGAACTGCGCCGGGAGGGCCACGCCTTTCCCTGCGTCCTCTTGACCGGAGAGGACGCGGCGGCCCTGGCGGGCGGCCAGGGCGTCAGCGCGGTCCTGCAAAAGGACGAACGGTTTCAGGAGGCCCTGCCCGAACTCCTTCTCGCCCTGCTCGGCCGGTAACGCCACGGAGCCGCACCATGAAGCCGTCCGCGTCCGCGAAACTGCAAAAGCTCCGCGAGGCCTTCCTCAAGCAGCTCCCCGGCCAGCTCGCCGCCCTGCGCAACCGCCTCGCCGCCCTGGACCCGCAGCAGCCCGCCCCGGGAGCCCTGGAAGACTTCCACCGGGCCGTCCACACCCTCAAGGGGTCCAGCGCCGCCTTCGGCCTCAAGGGCCTGAGCGCCGCGGCCGAGGCCGGGGAAAACCTGGCCAAGGCGGCCATGCGCGGCCTGGACGAGGCCGGCGGCGACTGGCCCGAGCGGATGCGGGAACACCTGGACCGCATGGACCAGGCCATTGCCCGGGCCGACTGCGCGGGTTTTCCCGAGGCCGTGTTCCTGGACGTGGCCGCGGCCGAGGCCATCCACGACGGCAACGCCCGGAAGACGGTGTACCTGTGCGAGGACGACCCGCTCCAGCTCTCCAGCCTGGCCACCCAGATCGGCTGCTTCGGCTTCGAGATCCGCTCCTTCACCGGGCTCGACGCCTTTTTCGAGGCCGTGCGCCAGCAGGCCCCGGACGTCATCGTCATGGACATGGTCCACCCCGAGAACGCCACCGGCGGGGCCGAGGTCATAAGCCGCCTGCGCCTGGAGGAGGCGGAGCGCCGGACCCCGGTGGTCTACATCTCCTCGGAAAGCGGCATGGCCTCCCGCCTGGCCGCGGTGCGCACCGGCTGCGACGCCTATTTCGTCAAGCCCATCGATCCCAACGCCCTGTGCTCCACCCTGCACGCCCTGACGGCCGCCGAAAAGCCCGCGCCCTACCGGATCATGATCGTGGACGACGACGCCCGGCTGGGCGAGATGTACGAGACCGTCCTCCAGGAGGCCGGGATGGAGACCCTGGCCATCACCGACCCCATGCAGGCCCTGGACGGCCTGGCCGGCTTCAACCCGGACCTCATCCTCATGGACATGCACATGCCGGTGTGCGACGGCCTGGAACTGGCCGGCGTCATCCGCCAGATCGAGGACTACTGCAGCATTCCCATCGTGTTTTTGTCCAGCGAGAGCGACGCCGACCTGCAGCTCGACGCCAAGCGCATGGGCGGCGACGAGTTCCTGCCCAAGTCCATCGACAATAGGCTCCTCGTCTCCTCGGTGGAGGTCAGGGCGCAGCGGATGAAGCTTTTGCGCTCCTACATGGTCCGCGACAGCCTGACCGGCATGTACAACCACAGCAGCACCAAGAGCCAGCTCGAGCAAAGCGTCCACGCGGCGCTCCGCTGCGGGGAAAACGTCTGCTTCGTCATGCTGGACCTGGACCACTTCAAAAGCGTCAACGACCGGTACGGCCACGCCACCGGCGACCGGGTGCTCGTGGCCCTGGCCGGGCTGCTGCGGCAACGGCTGCGCAAGTCCGACATCATCGGCCGCTACGGCGGCGAGGAATTCGCCGTCATCCTGCCCCGCACGGCCATGCCCGAGGCGGTGGACCTGATGAACCGGCTGCGCGAATGCTTCGCCATGATCCGGTTTCCCATGGATGGCGGAACCTTCAACGCCACCTTCAGCTGCGGCCTGGCCTCCCTGGCCTTTCACGACAACGCCGAAAAGCTCTCCCTGGCCGCGGACCAGGCCCTGTACCGGGCCAAGAAGGAGGGCCGCAACCGGGTGGTGGCGGCCGGCCGTTTCCTGACCACGGCCCAGATCAAGGAGCTGGCGGTCCTGGTGGTGGAGGACGCCCCGCCCATCCGGGCCATCCAGACCGAGATGCTCAAGGCCATGGGGTTCAAGCGGATCGCCGCCGCCGCCCAGGGCCAGGAGGCCCTGGACCGCCTGCGGTCAGGCTCCTTCGACCTGATCCTGGCCGACTGGCACATGCCGGTCATGAACGGGATCGAGCTCCTCAAGGCGGTGCGGGCCGACCCCGGCCTGCAGGGCATCCCCTTTGTCATGATCACCGGGGAAAGCGACATGAACAACGTGCGCGAGGCCATCATGGCCGGGGTGAGCGAATACATCCTGAAGCCCGTGCATTCGGAAGAGCTGTCCAAGAAGATCATCCGCGCCCTGTGCCGTCAGGGACACCAGGCCTAGTGGGACGTCCCTGGAAAAATACATCGTATTTTCCAAAAAACATAGATTTTAAAGCATGTTGCCCATGAAACGCCTCTGCGCGTGCTTCGCGGACGGCACTGGCCTGCCGGTCTTTCGGGGGCGCGGCTCGATCCCGGACGGCCGCCACGGTCCGGCCGCCTGGCGGGCGGCAATCGGTCAGGCTGCGCGTGGTGGAATTTGGGCCGGCTGCGCTCCGAATTGTCGCAGCACCGAGCGGATCTCCTCGTCCGTCATGATGTCCATGAGCCCGCTGTGCACGCTGATGCTGCCATCGGCCATGGCAAAGGCATTGGGTGCTGTGTCCAGGTACACCTTGTAGTTGAACGCGCGCCCGTCCCGTGACGCGTGCCCGGCGACCAGCCGCCGCAGCCGCTGGTCGTAACGGCTTCCTTCCGGCGCCACGCGATGCTCCCCATCCGAAGCCAGCGCAGCCTGGCATGCCGCAATGTCTCCCACGGCAGGAAAAACCCTTGCGGCGGCCTTTGTTTCACTTTAGATCTCTTCGTATCGACGCCCTGTTCTCTGTTGGTTTTTGTACCGGCCGCGCAGTTTTGCCAGGCCTTGATGAACGGTTGTCTTCGAAACGGGTCCTGACAACGCTTTGCGGCGCTGCATCACCTCCTGACCTGGAAGATCTGGAGGACACCATGGCACTCCTGGAACGGAACGTCGGGGCCGTGAATGAGTGGGGAAAGCTGCGGGAGGCCGTGGTCGGCATCGAGGACAACACCACGGAGCCGTCCTGGGTTCCAGCACTGGTCTGGCTGGACGAGACGGGCCAGGAATACGTCCGCACCTGCGGCGGCCGACGCACGGAAGACATTGCGCCGCACATCGCCGAGGCCTTGCGCCTCCAGCTCGACAACCACGCCCGAATCCTGGAACAGCACGGCGTCATCGTGCACCGGACCCCGCCGCTGGTCCACGAGGCCGAAAAGCAGTATCTTGCCGACGTCCAACAGGGGAACATGCTGTTTGGCGCAGCCGATTTCTTCCGGTTTTTCGGCGACACGGCCCTGCTCCTGAACTCCTTCCGCATGCCCTTTCGCCGCAAGCAGGTCTTCATGACCCGCCCGGTCCTGGAACGACTCCTCCAAGGCACAAGCGGCGCCTATGTGGCCACGCCGCCGCCCTCGCCGCATTACGACCCTGAAGACCTGTTTCTGGAAAACGGCGACATCATGTGCGACGGCGAAAACGTCTACGTCGGCCTGTCCGGCAACGCCTCCAGCCGGGCGGGGATCGAATGGCTGACCAGGTTTCTCGGCCGCCGCCACACGGTTCACGTGATCCCGCTCGCCTCCGACCGCTTTCACCTCGACTGGGTCCTGTCGCTCAACCGGCCGGGCCTGCTGACCTACTGCCCGCAGGCCTTGACCGGAGAACTGCCGCCCCCTCTTCGGAGCTGGGACAAAATCGAGGTCGCGCCCCATGAGGCGGCCGGGGCGAACAATCTGTCCCTGGACGAAAACACCATCCTCGTGGCCGAACAGTACGGACGCATCGCCGCACAGTACGCCCGGCGCGGCATGACCGTGGTGACCGAACCCCTGGACGCCACCATCAGTTACGGCTCCGGGCCCCGCTGCCTCACGGCCGTTGTGCGGCGCGATCCCTGACCGGGACCCCGCCCGGACCCTCGGGCGCGGCCCTGGCCACGGGGCTCGGTCCTCCGGCCCCTGGCCGGTTGGGGATGCGTCGGCCGGGATGCGGCCGCCAGGGAGCATGCAACCAGGTCTCCTTGTCACGGGTTGGAGCGCGAGGAGGCCAAACAGATCCGCCGCAAGGAGGTGGCCCATGCCGACACAGGAGTCCCCGGCCACGGACACGCCCAAAACCTGGAAACACCGGCTGGGCATGATCCTTATTGTTTACAGTTTCATCCCCCTGTGCACCGTGGAACTGGTGGCCTTTCTCGGCGTCCCGGCCTCCCAGGCCGTGACTCTCGGGGCCTTTTACGTGGCTTCGGGCGAGATCGCCTTTCTCCTGGCCGTGGCCCTGCTCGGCAAACCGTTCGTCATGGCGGTCAAGGCGAAGATCAAGGGCTTTTTCTTCAGGTCCAAAACGGACGCCGCGCCACAGGCCGCGGCCACGCCCCGGCACATCGGCCGGGCCCGCCACGCCTGCGGCGTCGCCCTCTTTGTCCTCAGCATCGTGCCCTACTACGCGACCATGGCGGTCCTCTTCGTGGCCCATCCCAAGGAACCGGACCTGGGAACCCTGCTCTGGCTGCTCGTGGCCGGGGAGGCGCTTTTCCTCATCAGCCTCTTTGTCCTGGGCGAGGAATTCTGGGCCAAGCTCAAGCACCTGTTCGAATGGCCGGGCAAGGAACAGCCGGCCCGGGCCCAGGCGTAACGGACGCCACCGCGCCGCCTGGAGGCGGGAAGTCCGGCGACGGCCGCGAGCGTCCGGGCAGGCCGGAACACACGCACGAACCCTTGGAGGAGACATGGGCAAAACCGTACTGCTGCTCGGGGCCGGAGCCATGGGGACCATCGCGGCCCAGACCATCGCCGCCTTTGACGAGGCGCAAACGCTCATCGTCGCCAGCCTCAAGCGCGAAGAGGTGGAGAAGACGGCCCTGGCCTGCCAGGGGGACGTGCAGACCGCCACCATCGACGTCACGGACCACGAGGCCCTGGTGGCGCTCATGCGCCGGGCCGACGTGGTCATGAACTGCGTGGGTCCGTTTTTCCGCTTCGGCGTGCCGGTCCTGGCCGCCGCCATCGAGGCCGGGGTCGACTATCTCGACATCTGCGACGATCCCCAGCCGACCCGGGCCATGCTCGACATGGACGGCAAGGCCCGGGAGGCCGGGGTGACGGCCGTGGTCGGCATGGGCGCGAGCCCCGGCATCAACAACCTGCTCGGCGCGCGGGTGGTCGCGCGCCTCGACGCCGTGGACCTGCTCGTGGCCGGCTGGAACATCGAGGAAAAGACCGAGGACGCCCTGGAATTCTCCGCCGCCGTCATCCACTGGATGGAACAGTGCTCCGGCGCGATCCTCGAATGCCGGGACGGCAGGCTCGTGGACGGCCGGCCCCTGGAGGACCTGGTCATCGATTATCCCGGCCGGGGCAAACGGACCATCTACACCGTGGGCCATCCCGAGCCCGTGTCCTTCCACTACACCTGGCCGCAGGTCCGCGAGACCCACTGCGGCATGGTCATGCCCTCGGTCTGGATCGAAGGGTTTCGGCACTACCGCGACGCCATCGACGCCGGCCGCATGACCCTGGAGGAAGCCGGCCGGGATCTGGTGGCCCAGGCGGGCAAGTCCGGCTGGCTCGACGCCCTGCTCGCCACCCTGTCCCGGCTGGTGGACGGCCCCAGGCTGCCGCTTTTCTTCGTTCTCGGCCGGGGCCGCAAGGACGGCCGCCCCCGGACCGTGGCCGCCTCCCTGGCCGCCACGCCCCCGGGCATGGCCACCATGACCGGCGTGCCCCTGGCCCTCGGAACCCTCATGCACCTGCGCGGCCAAAGCGCCGGCCATGGGGTCATGGCTCCGGAAAAGGCCTTTGATCCGGCCACCTTCTTCGAGCTGTTCGCGCCCTACTGCACCCTGCCCCGCCCCTGCCCGGCCGACCGGCTGGTGGCGTTGGCCGAAGCCTAATGTGACGTCCCTGGGAAAATACGCATGTTGCCCATGGGACACGCCTGCGCGTGTTTCGCGGACGTGACACTGGAAACGACACGGCCGCGCCGACCGGCGTCCGGTGGCGCGGCCGGAAGAAATGGCCGGGGCCGCTGCGGCCCATTGTCCAAGCGACTTGACAGGGAGCCGATCGGCATGTGAATCATCAGTATCTTTAAGTACTAAGGCTTTTCATGGAACTTCCCCGTCTTCCAGCGAGGACGCCATGGCCATGTGTACTGTCCGTGGTTGCGGCCCTGACGCCGCAACCCGTCCGGCCGCTCCGACCCCGAATCATTCGGCCCGGGCCCAGGGAACCGCTTCATGACGGCCTGGTGGGGGGAATGGTCCGGCCCGGCCGTCCTTGGCCTCGACTCCGGTCCGGTCCTCCACAACCCGGACGGCGTGTACAAGGGCATTCCCTACGCCGCCCCGCCCGTGGGGAATCTGCGCTGGCAACCGCCCCGACCCGTCGCCCCCTGGACCGCACCCCGTCGCTGTGACGCCTTTGGCCCGGCCTGCCCCCAGCCCGGGGCCGACGAGGCCACGGACGAAGACTGCCTGACCGTAAACGTCTGGACCCCGGCCAGGGAAGCCCGTCCCGAGACGAAGCTCCCGGTCATGGTCTTTCTCCACGGCGGGGCCTTTTGCTCGGGCTCGGGCAGCCTGGTCCTCTACGACGGCACGGCCCTGGCCGGGCGCGGCGTGGTGGTGGCGACGTGCAATTACCGTCTGGGGGCCCTGGGCTTCCTGGCCCATCCGCTCCTTTCGGCCGCCTCCCCGGACGGCGTGTCCGGCAACTACGGCCTCCTGGACCAGCAGGCCGCCCTGGCCTGGGTCCGGCGCAACATCGCCATCTTTGGCGGCGATCCGGCCAATGTCACGGTCTTCGGCCAGTCGGCCGGGGCCGCCTCCATCGTCTGCCACCTGGTCAGCCCGGCCGCGGAAACGCTTTTCGACCGGGCCATTGCCCAGAGCCCGGTCGGCCCCGGGGCGTTGCGGCCGCTGCGGGCTCCGGCGTCCGGCGTGGTCCCGGCCGAGGAGGTCGGCTGGCTCTTCGCCCGGGAGCTCGGGATCAAGGAGACCGGCGACGCGCACGCCTTTCTGGCGGCCCTGCGCGCCGTCCCGGCCGGGGACCTGCTCGCCGCGACCGATTCCCTGGCCGCCCGGCCCGGCCTGCCCCTGGAAGTGGCCGGACTCGTCTTCGGCCCGACCGTGGACGGCCTGGTCCTGGCCGGACATCCCGTGGACCGCATCCGCCAGGGAAGGATGCACCCCAAACCCCTTGTGGTCGGCACGACCACGGACGAGGCCAGCCTGTTTCTCGACGGCCTGCGCCCGCCGGTCGCCACCCCGGACGGCTACCGCCGCTGGGTCGATCTCCGGTTCGGCCCCCATGCGGCCGCGGTCCTGGCCCGGTTTCCCGGCCGCGAGCCGGACCTGTGGCGCGACCTGGACCAGGTCGTCACGGCCCGCTGGTTCACGGCCTACGCCGCCTTTCTGGCCAGGGAGTGGTCGCGGGCCGGCCTGCCCGTCTGGCGGTATCGGTTCGCCCGGCCGGTCCCGGCACCGGCCCTCTCCATCCTGGCCGAGGAGGGAAAGGCCGGCGGCATGGACCGCGACAAGGCCGGCGTGCCCCACAGCGCGGACCTCTTTCCGGTCTTCGGCTTCACGCCCTGGTATCTCGGGTTTTCCGGCCCGGACCGGGCCTTCTCCCGGACCGTTGCAGGCTACTGGACCGGATTCGCCGCCACCGGCCGGCCGGCCGGGCCGGACCTGCCGGACTGGCCGCCTTACGACCCGGCCGCGCCCCGGGCCATGGAGCTCGGCCCGGCCGTTGCCGTCCGGCCGGCCCCGGACCAGCCGCTTTTCCCGCTGGTCGAGGCCGCCTGGGGCGCTACCCTGTACTGACGGCTGGCCGGACGGACAGCGCCTTGAGGCAACCGAACGCATGCACGATCAACCCCCGCCGGCGGCGGGAAAGGACGGCAGCCATGAAGGAATGCCAGAAAAAGGGATGGGGGCGGCGGGCCGTGGGGCCCGTGCTGGCGGGCTGTCTGTCGCTCTGGCTGCTGGCCGGGTGCCGGGAGGAGAAAAAGCCGTTCGTCAAGCCGCCCACCCCGGTGGAGACGGCCGAGGTCGAGGCCACGCCCGTGGGCGACACCCTGACCTATTCCGCCAGCCTCATCCCGTCCGAGCGCGTGGACCTGGCCTTCAAGGTCGGCGGGTACGTCAAGGACATCGCCGCGGCCCCGGGGCCGGACGGCCGGCCCCGCATCCTCCAGAAGGGCGACAAGGTGGTCCGGGGCGCGGTGCTGGCCGCCCTGCGCGACGACGACTACCAGGCCGCGCTCAAAAAGGCCCAGGCCGCCCGGGACGAGGAACAGGCGTCGCTGCGCGAGGCCACGGTCAATTTCACGCGGTACCAGACGCTCTACGACCAGAAGGTCGTGGCCAAAAGCGAGCTCGACAAGGCCCGCGAGAAGCTCGACTTCTACAAGGCCAGCGTGGAACGGACGACCCACCAGATCGAGGAGGCGGGCATCCAGCTGCGCGACACCGTCATCAAGGCCCCCCTCGACGCCACGGTCCTTTCTCGCTCCATCGAAAAGGGGAGCCTCGTGGCCTCCGGCACCCTCGCCTTCGTTCTGGCCGACCTGTCCACGGTCAAGGCCGTCTTCGGCGTGCCGGACGTCATGCTGCCCAAAATCAAGCCCGGCGACCGGGTGCCCATCACCGTGGAGGCCCTGGGCGGCGAGGTCTTCACCGGCACGGTCAATGCCGTGGCCCCGTCGGCCGATCCCAAGAGCCGGGTCTTCGACGTGGAGGTCAGCATCCCCAACCCGGGCCTGCGCCTCAAGGACGGCATGATCGTTGCGGCCCGGACCTCGGGCGAGGTGGCCTCGCGCCTGGTCCTGCCCATTGCGGCCGTGGTCCGCGACCCGGCCGATCCGTCGGGGTTTCTGGTCTACGTGGTCGAGGAAACGCCCGACAAGGCGACCGCCCGGGCCCGCAAGGTCCGTATCGGCGACGTGATCGGCAACCGCGTCACCCTCCTTGAGGGGCCGTCTCCCGGGGAAAAGGCCGTCACCACCGGCGCGACCCTGATCTTCGACGGCGCGCCCGTGCGCGTCATCAAATAGGGGGGCCGCCATGACCATGCACGGAAGCGACCGGGACCGGATCGCCACGACCCGCAACATGGCCCGGTACTGCGTGGAAAACCCCCACATATCGGCCATCCTGCTCCTGCTCGTCCTCGTGTGGGGCTATTTCGGCCTCACCGGCATGCCCCAGCGCAAGGACCCCTACCTGGCCGTGCGCGTGGCCATGGTCCTGTGCCCCTGGCCCGGCATCGGGGCCGAACGGGTGGAGCAGCAGGTCACCCGCCGGGTCGAACAGGCCATTGCCGGCAACACCCACGTCAAACGCCTGCTCTCCACTTCCCGGACCGGCCTGTCGGTCATCACCGTGGAGCTGACCGAGGACATCGAGGAGACCGGCGAGATCTTCGACGACATCGACCTGCGGCTGCGCAACGTCGGCGACCTGCCCGAAGGGGCCGGTCCCATCGTCTTCATGAAGGATTTCGGCGACACGGCCGCCTTGATGCTGACCGTGGCCTCGCCGCCCGTGTCCGAGGTCGAGGCCGACCTGCGGTCCCGGGAGGTGGTCCGGGTCATGGGGGAGCTGCGCAGCGAAGCCGCCCGGGCCGGGACCGGCGGCGACCGGGTCAGCCTGGCCGCGGTCTTCTCCCATGCCGTGAGCCCCGCCCTGGTCCTGCGCCACGCCGAGGCCCTGGCCGCCTTTCTCAAGGAAAAGGGGCTCCTGGACGCCCCCCTGGTCCATGCCGGCCCCAACCTCGTGGTCCTCGACGGCCGGGCCAAAGGCACGGACGACGCCCTGCGCCAGGGCGTCTACAACTATGCCCTGGCCAAGACCCATGTCTCGGAACTGAGCCCCGACATCTGGGACCCGGCCGTGATCCGCGACCCCGGACAGGCCCGGGAGGCCCTGACCCGGGTGGCGGGCAGCAAGTACGGCTACCGCCAGCTCGAAGCCTTTACCGACAGGATCGGCCGACGCCTCCTCGGCGTGCCCATCGTGTCCAAGGTCAGCCGGTGGGGCGTGCAGCAGGAGGCCGTGTACCTCGAATACTCCCAGGAGCGCCTGGCCTCCCTGGCCATGGACCCGTGGCGGATCAAGGAGGCGCTCGGGGCGCGAAACGTCACGGCCTCGGGCGGCACCCTGGAATTTTCCGGCCAGAACGTGGTCATCGACCCCACGGGCCGGTTCGCGAACGAACAGGAACTCGGCCGGACCCTGCTCGCCGCCTCGGACACCGGCGGAGGCGCCTATCTGCGCGACCTGGTGGACATGGAGCGCGCCTACCGGTCCCCGCCGGAAAACCTCAACTACTTCACCTACAAGGACAAGGACGGCCAGTGGCGGCGGGCCCTTGGCGTGACGCTTGCCGTCAACATGCGCCACGGCAAGCAGATATCGGAATTTTCCGAGGCCGTGGACGCGGCCCTGGCCGAGGTGACGGCCCAGCTGCCCGAAGACCTGATCATCGCCCGGACGTCGGATCAGCCGCGGCAGGTCGAGGAGAACGTGGACCTGTTCATGGAGGCCCTGACCGACGCGGTCTGGCTGGTGGTCCTGGTCTCGTTCGTCGGTTTCTGGGAGTGGCGCTCGGCGCTTCTCATGGCCCTGTCCATCCCCATCACCCTGGCCATGACCTTCGGCATGATGCACCTCTTGCACCTCGACCTGCAACAGGTCTCCATCGCCTCGCTGATCCTGGCCCTGGGGCTTCTGGTGGACGATCCCGTGGTGGCCAACGACGCCATCAAGCGGGACCTGGCCCTGGGGCATCCGCCGGGCATCGCCGCCTGGCTCGGCCCCACCAAGCTGGCCCGGGCCATCCTCTACGCCACCATCACCAACTGCATCGCCTACCTGCCCTTTCTCCTGCTCAAGGGCGACACCGGCCGCTACCTCTTCGCCATGCCCGTGGTCATCACGGCCTCCCTCGTCGCCTCTCGCGTGGCCTCCATGAGCTTCATCCCGTTTCTGGGCCGCTATCTGCTGCGGCCCTCGGCCAAGCCCGAGCCGACCGAGGAGGAGCGCCGCACCAGGGGCTTTTCCGGCTTCTACTACCGCCTGGGCGGATTTCTCATCGACCACCGCTACTGGGTCCTGGCCCTGTCGCTTTTGCCCGTGGCCGGCGGCTTCTACCTCCAGACCCAGCTCAAGCCGCAGTTTTTCCCCAACGACCTGTCCTACCTCTTCTACGCCGACGTCTGGCTGCCCGAGGACGCGCCCATCGCCACGACCAACGAGGTCGCCCGGCAGGTGGAGGACATCATCCGCGAGACCACGGCCGCCTACGAGGCCGCCCACCCGGACAAGGACGGCAAGCCCAGGCCCATCCTGCGGCACGTGACCAGCTTTGTCGGCGGCGGCGGCCCCAGGTTCTGGTTCTCGGTCTCGCCCGAACAGTCCCAGCCCAACTACGCCCAGGTCCTGATCGAGGTCACGGACAAGTGGCTCACTCCCAAGCTCCAGGAGCCGCTCCAGACCGCGCTCGCCTCGCGCATCCCGGGCGCGCGCATCGACATGCGCCAGCTCGAAAGCGGCGAACCCGTGGGCGTGCCGGTCCAGATCCGGCTCATGGGCGAGGACATGGTCGCACTGCGGCGGCAGGCCGAAAAGCTCAAGGCCCTGCTGCGGGCCGAACCGCTCGCCTACCGGGTCCGCGACGACTGGGGCACGGAGATCCTGCGGGCCAGGATGGTCATTGACCCCGACAAGGCCAACCTGGCCGGCGTGACCAACCAGGACGTGGCCCGCTCGTCCATGGCCGCGGTCAACGGCTTCGAAGCCACCACCCTGACCGAGGGGCGGCTGTCCATCCCGGTCATCGTGCGCCTGCGGGCCAGGGAACGGGCCAGTCTCGCCGACCTGCCAAGCCTCTACGTCTATTCCCAGGCCAACCCGGAAAAGCGGGTGCCCTTCGGCCAGGTGGCCTCCATCGACTTCGGCGTGGAGACCGAAAAAATCGCCCGGCGGGACCAGTTCCGCACCATCGTGGTCTCCTGTTTCGCGGTCCCGGGCCGCCTGCCCTCGGAAGTGGTGGCAGCGGCCATGCCCGGCATCGAGGCGCTCAAAAGCCAACTGCCGCCCGGCATTCGGCTGGAGATCGGCGGGGAGCACGAAAAGCAGGTCAGCGGATTCAACGACCTGTTCGTGGTCCTGGCCATTTCCGTGGCCGGCATCTACCTGGCGCTGCTGTTCCAGTTCAAAAACGCGGTCAAGCCGCTGATCGTGTTCTCGGCCATCCCCTACGGCGCGGCCGGGGCCGTGGCCGCGCTCTACGTCATGGGCGCGCCCTTCGGATTCATGGCCTTTCTCGGCATCATCAGCCTGATCGGGGTCATCGTCAGCCACGTCATCGTGCTCTTCGACTTCATCGAGGAGAAGCTGGAAGAGGGCGAAGACCTGCGCATGGCCCTGCTCGACGCCGGCATCCTGCGCCTGCGGCCGGTTCTGATCACCGTGGGGGCCACGGTCATCGCCCTGTTTCCCCTGGCCACCTCGGGCGGCCCCCTGTGGGAGCCCCTGTGCTACGCCCAGATCGGCGGGCTGACCGCGGCCACCTGCATCACGCTCCTCATGGTCCCGGTCATCTACTCCATCGCGGCCCTGGACCTGAAGATCATCCCGGCCCGCCACCCGGGCCGCCCGGCCAAGGACGGGCCCGACGCCGGAAACGGCTGACGCGGGCGGCCCGAAAACGATTGCAGGATGCCCATGGTTCCGGTTGCACCCCAACGCGCGGCATGGCGGCCTCCCTCCCGAAGGAGGAGCCGCCATGCCTTCCGGACGCAGACATTGAACAGGAACATGACCAGCGATTGGAAAGAAGCCGCGCGTTGCGGGTCGTGTCCCTGTTGCCTGCCTGTGGACGCACGCCGGCCCGGCCCATGATGACCCGCCGGTATTTCTGTGCCGGCTGCCTCCGGGCGGCCCTTTTTCTCGCCTTCCCCCCGGTGCGCGGGGCGGCGGGAGCTCTGTCGCGACGCGAACGGCTCGCCACCCTCATGGCGACCCTCCTTGGCCTCGATCCCGCCCCGTCCGGCAACCTGGCCCGGGCAGCAGACGCGCGCCTGGGCCTGGGCTGGGAAGAAGTCTTCGCGCCGCTGCTGGACGCCGTGTCCACTCCCGAGGGCCTTTTCGACGAAACGCTGCTCGGGCATCTCCTGAGCGCCCCCGAGGAGGACGCCGCGCCCCTTGGCGCCCTGGCCAGGATCCTGCGAAGCAACGCCATCAAGCTGTATTACACGACCCCCCAAGGGTGGGAGGACGCCGGTTACCAAGGGCTGCCCCTCAAACGGACCCGCGCTCACGACGCACTGCGGCGGCTCGTCTTTCCGAATTGCAACGCCCCGTGCCATGCGGTCATGCGCCTGGTCCACGGAGGGTAACGGTGTCGCCCGAGCATGACGTGGTCATTGTCGGCGGGGGGGCCGGAGGCCTGACCGCGGCCTTGGGCCTGGTCAGGCGCGGCATCTCGGTTCACGTCCTGGAGTGCGGACCGCGCTTCTCGCCGGCCAGGGACTGGCCGGCCGGCCGGCCCGAGGCGGATTTCGAAGATCCTTTCCAACCCCACCTGCCCGACAGCATCCAAACCGCGTCCGAACCCCTGGCCCCGGGAAACGAGGATCTCCGCTCCACCTTGCCGGTGTTGCCCCAAACCGACGCAAGACGGTTTTCCTACGCCAGGGCCTGCGGCCGAGACCGACTCCCTCGCGACGCCCCGCCTCTCAGGCTGAACAACGGCCGACGCCGTGTTCCCTGGCATGGCGCTTGATGATCTCCAAAAGGGATGGTGCCTGCGCAGTGTCCAGATATTTTTCCCGAAACTTCCGGCCGCGCTCCCGGATCGCTTCCAGCCGCTCGGGGTCGGCCAGAACGGCCCGGACAAGATCCCAGAAGGCGGCGACGCTTGGGACCGACTCCCCGCCCAAGAGCATGGTTTCGTAATTCGTGTCCGGCCATTTCGTGTAGCAGTCCCAGAGATAGACAATGGGCTTGCCCTGGCGGATGCACAGGACCTCCGCGGAAACGCTGGCGCAGTTGAGATCGATCACCAGGTCGAACCGGTCCAGGGCGTCAAGCATGTCCGATTTGAGCGGCAGCACCTTGCTTGCGATGTCCACGCCGGCGACCGTGAAGGCTTCGTATTCCGGGGCCAGGGGATAGACCTTGAACATGACGGAGACGGCGGCGGCGAGGTCTTCGGGCGGGGCGGCCAGGGCCCGGATATGCTCCACCTGCCGCAGGGGCAGGGTGCGGGGAATGATGAGCTCGTCCTCGTAAGAACCGGCGTTGAAGGTGGGGGAGACCACGACCAGGATTTTGAGCATGCGCGCCGCTACGTCGTCCTCCCCGATCCTGACCGGGGTTTGGTAGGAGGCGTCACTGATGACCGTTTTGCACGGCAGGAGCCGTTCGCGTTTGATGCCGGTCTTTTCCAGCATCAGGCGCAGGGGCACGAAGTCGTAGAGCAGATACCTGGCCGGCAGATGGTTCTTGACGCGCTGCATGCGGGCGTGGGGCAGGCCGTAGCTGAGCAGGCCAAGGTCGCCGGCCGCCACCGCCGGCAGCTGCGATTCGGTGTCGAGGAGCATGCTGTTGACCACGGCCAGGGGATTTTCCCGGGCGATGGCCTCGCGCCACCAGCGAAGCCGCCCCATCAGATCCGGCCAGCGCTCGCCCAGGTAGTGCTCGAAGTGGTAGGCGATGTCCAGAAACATGGCCCAGGGCTTGTCCCGGGACTGCTCCCGCAGGGTGGCGAAGGCTCGGCCGAGGCGTTCCCGCAGTGCCGGATGCGGAGCGAAATGGGGAGGCCCGGGCTGCACGGGCAAACAGAGTTCCCGTCGCCACTGGTGGGCCTGCGCCTTGTAGTCCTCGGTCAGGTAGACCACGACCTGACCGGCGTGACGGTGCGCCGTGTCCTTGATGACCGGGACGAACCGGTTGAGCTCCGCGCTGTTGCAGGCGAAGAGGATGGGGCTGGCCGGCCGGAGTCCCGGTTTTGCCGGATCGATGCCGGACGGCGCCCAGGCGGGGGGCAGGGGCATTTCCACGGTGAAGTCGTCCAACGGTCCGGCCCCACCAGCGGCGGACGCGGCGCTCTCGAGCACGCCCGCGACGGCGGCGGGACCCTTTTCCAGGGCTCTCTCCACAACGCTGCGCCACACCGTCGATCTGTAGTAGAAGACCGCCGGAATGCGTGGATTTTCCGACAAGAAGGCCACGTCCCGGCCGCCCCTGGCCAGAAACGTCTCCATGAATCCCGCCGCTGCCACGGTTTCCCGCCAAAAGAAATACATGGTGTCCCGGTCCAGTTCCGGCCAGCAGACGCCCTCCATGGTAAAAAGCGCCTTGTGGTCCTGATACCAGCTCTGGCCGTAGTGGTTGGCCAGGACGGTGAGCCGGAAGAGGGCGTCCACGTCCAGGAAGGCGTCCATGCAGACGTAGGGGAAGGACGCCCGCCGGGCGAAGTCGATGGCGCGCATGTCCAGGGCGAGGATGACGTAGCCCTGCCGTACATGCCGGGCCAGGGCGGCCAGGGACTGGGTGGTGCAGCCCGAACTGAAAAGCGGCAGCAATTTGTCCGGGGTGCGGGACATGGACATCGCTTCCCTCGTTTTCCTGAAGTCGTTGCGAAAATCCTCGCGGACCGAAACGGCTACTCCCCGTGCCCAGTCCGGACAGGACGGCCCTGCAGAGGTCGATTCGGAAAGTAGACAATAAAGGAGGCTAAGGAAAATTTAATCTTATAATGACACGTTCTTAAACGTAGGACTCCTCTATGGAGTCGTTGTGCTGACCTTTTTTCAAGGTCGACGATCTTGACGGCATGACATGAGAAACACTTTCAAGAATGAGGCAATCAAAGCCAGCACTGGCCTGCCCCTCTTTCTCGCATGGGACGCGTACCGCTTGTCGGGGAAATGGCGCTTTTTTCCCCGAGAGCCGGCCAAGGAATTGATGCACGTTGCATGCCACCTCACCCGAGCCAGGCGCTTCGAACGGCGGGGGACGTGGCGGCGCGCCCTTGGGGCACGGCGCGGCCGCCGGTCGAGACAGACCCGCCGGATTTTGATAGGCTCCGGCGTCACACCGCAACGGATGCGCGTTCGGGCCGGCCTGCACGGCGGCCCATATGTGGCCGCGCTCGTGAATTTAACGGCGCGGGGGCTGGGGAGGGGAAACGCCATGGTGGGCATTGTGATCCAGGCGCGGATGAGTTCCAGGCGTTTTCCCGGGAAGGTGCTGCACACGATCCAGGGGAAGCCCCTGCTGCAATACCTGTTCGAAAGCCTCGGACGTTGCCGGGAAGCGGGCATGCTGGCCGTGGCCACCTCCGACCGGGACACGGATGACCCGGTGGCCGAGTTTTGCCGGGAGCACGGCGTGCCCTGCCACAGGGGTTCGCTGGATGACGTCGCCGGGCGGATGCTCGGGGCGGCCGAGCGTTTCGGGCTGGAGGCCTTCGCGCGGGTGTGCGGCGACAGCCCGCTGCTCGACCACCGCCTCGTGGACCGGATGCTGGCGGCCTTTTGCGCCGGGGGCCTCGATTTGGCCACCAATGTCGGCAAGCGGACCTTCCCCGCGGGACAGTCTGTGGAAGTGCTGGATACCGCGGCGTTCGCCCGGGCCTGCCGCCGCATGCGCACCGCCGGGCAGCGCGAACACGTGACCCGCATTTTTTACGAGGCCCCCGGGGACGCCCGCATCCGCAACATCGAGTCGGGCGGCGACTATGGGGCCGTGCGCCTCTGCGTGGACACGCGCGAGGACATGGCGCGGGTCGCGGCCATGGTCCGGGCCATGCGGCGGCCGCACTGGGAATACGACTACCGATCGCTGGCGGCCCTGGCCGCCGCCGTCCCGGAGCAACGATGACACTTCGCGTCGGCGTCATCGGCCTGGGCGTGGGCGAAAGCCACGTGGCCGCTTTCGACGCCCATCCCGCCTGCCGGGTCACGGCGATTTGCGATCTCTCCCCGGAGACCCTCGCCGCCGTGCTGGCCAGGCATCCGGGCAAGGCGGCCGTGACCGACGCCGCGGCCATCCTCGACGCCCCGGATATTGACGTGGTCTGTATTGCTTCCTATGATGACGAACATTATGCGCAAATCCGGCGGGCGCTGCTCCACGGCAAGCACGTCCTGGCGGAAAAACCGCTGTGTCTCCACGAGCGCGAGACAACGGAGATCAGGACCATCCTGAGGGCCAATCCCGGTCTGCGCCTCACCTCGAACCTGTCGCTCCGCACGTGTCCGCTCTTCGCCGAAGTCAGACAGGCTGCTGCGGCCGGGCATTTCGGAAGGCTTTATTATCTGGAGGCGGACTACCTTTGGGGAAGACGCCACAAGCTGGAGAACGGCTGGCGCGGACGGATGCCGTTTTATTCCATCATCCACGGGGCCGGGGTGCACATGGTCGACCTGTGCCTGTGGCTCACGGGCCGGCGTCCGGTCACGGTGCGCGCCTGGGGCAGCGGCCTCGCCTGCGCGCCGGGAACCTGCGCGTTCGACGATTTTGCGCTGATGGCGCTGGAGTTTTCCGACGGCCTGCTGGTGAAGATCACTGCCAACGGCGGTTGCGTACACCCGCATTTTCACCGGCTGGCCGTGTTCGGCTCCGAGCGGACGTTCCTGCACGAGCCGGGAGCGCAGACCTGGATCGGGCCCGAGGGACGGACCTGTCGCGAAACCAGGGTTGACGTCTACCCGGCCCGGGAACACCGACCGGAGCTCGTGTTTTCCTTCGTGGATTCCATTATCGATCCCGGCCGGCCGGCCCTCGTGTCCGAGGAGGACGTGTTCGCGGCCATGTCCGTGTGCCACGCGGCCGAGCGCTCCCGCCGGGAAGGCGGCGATGTCCCCGTGGCGTATATATAACCCGTGATGGAGTCTTCCGTGCGCAATATCCCGTTTGGCAAGCCCATGATCGGTGACGAGGAAAAAAACGCCGTCATGGAGATCCTCTCCGGCAATGTCTTGGTGCATGGGCCCATGACCAAGGCGTTCGAGGCCGCCTTCGCCGCCTTCACGGACGCTCCCCGGGCCGTGTCGGTATCCTCCTGCACCGCCGGTATGCACCTCGTCTATTTTGACCTGGGCATCGGACCGGGGGACGAGGTGATCGTGCCGGCCATGACGCACGTGGCAACGGCCCACGCCGTGGAATACACCGGGGCGAAGCCCGTGTTCGTCGATGCCGACCCCCGCAGTGGCAACATCGACGTGGACGGCGTGGCGGCCGCTGTGACGCCGTCCACCCGGGCCATCGCCGTGGTCCATTACCTGGGCGTGCCCGTGGACATGAAGGCCATTATGGCCATCGCCCACCGGCACGGGTTGTTTGTCCTGGAGGACTGCGCCCTGGCCCTGGGCACGCGGCTCGACGGCGTCCACGCCGGACTGCTCGGCGACGCCGGCAGCTTCTCGTTTTATCCGGTCAAGCATATCACCACGGCCGAGGGCGGCATGGTGGTCACGCGGCATGACGCCCTCGCGGACCGGCTGGAGCGCAAGCGGGCCTTCGGCGTCGACCGGGTGGTGGGGGAGCGGGTCATGCCGGGGGAATACGACGTCCCCATCCTCGGGTTCAACTACCGGATGAACGAGATCGAGGCGGCGTTGGGCGTCGCGCAGATGCAGAGAGTCCCGGAATTTCTGCGCAAGCGGGAAGAGAACTACCAGGCCTTGCGAGCGGCCCTGGCCGGCATCGAGGAGATTGCCCTTTTCGACGAGCCCGCGCCGGGAGCCGAAAGCAGCCGCTACTGCCTGTCCGTGGTGCTGCGCGAGGACGCCGGCGTGGTCCGGGCCGACGTGGTCGGCCAGTTGCGGGCCAACGGCGTGGGGACCAGCGTGTACTATCCGAAAGCCGTGCCTCAGATGCGCTATTACCAGGAAAAATACGGCATTGAGGCAAACGCGTTCCCCGTCGCCTCGGGGATCGCCGGACGTTCCATCGCCCTGCCCGTGGGACCGCACCTCACGGTCGAGGACATGGGCCATATCGCCGCAAACCTGCAACAAGCCATTAAGGAGCACAAGCGATGATACCCTTGGCCGGAAGACGTATCACCCTTGTCGGAGGGGCGGGCTTTATCGGCAACCATTTGGCGCTGGCCCTGAAGGCCCAGGGGGCCGAGGTCTCGGTCGTCGACAACCTGATGGTGAACAACCTGATGTCGTTCATCTCGAGCGAGAACCGAGCCATCAACAAGGACTGGTACCTTTCCTTCCTCAGCGGCCGCATCGAGGCCCTGCGCAAGGTCGGCATCC
Source organism: uncultured Desulfovibrio sp. (assembly GCA_964539435.1). Lineage (GTDB taxonomy): Bacteria > Desulfobacterota > Desulfovibrionia > Desulfovibrionales > Desulfovibrionaceae > Solidesulfovibrio. The sequence continues at coordinate 48,181 of CAZIJE010000012.1, read as the reverse complement.
CCTTGTACATCCAGGATGCGCGGGACTACCATGCCCTGACCGCGGTGCTGAAGACCCTTGCCCCCCAGGTCGTGGTGCATCTGGCGGCCGTGGCGCATGCCAACCTCTCGAACAAGGATCCCTACAGCACCTTTGACCACAGTTTCCGCACCCTGGAGAACTGCCTGGACTACTCCCGGAACAACATCGAACATTTCATCTATTTTTCTTCCAGCATGGTTTACGGCAACTTCAAGGACGGCCTGGTGGACGAGGATTCGCCGTGCGATCCCATTGGCATCTACGGAAGCCTGAAGTTCGGCGGCGAAAAGCTCGTCATCGCCTACCAGCAGGCCTTTGACATGCCCTACACCATCATCCGGCCTTCGGCGCTGTACGGGGAAAGCTGCGTCAGCAACCGCGTCGGCCAGATATTCATCGAAAAGGCGCTCAAGGGACAGGAAATCACGATCCAAGGCGACGGCTCGGACCGCCTGGACTTCACCTACATCCAGGATCTGGTCAACGGCGCGCTAAAGGTCGTCAGCCACGAGAACGCCCACAATCAGGTCTTCAACCTGACGTATGGGGAATCGCGCTCCCTGGAAGATGTCGTCAGCATCGTCAAGAAATACTTCCCGGGAATCTCTGTTCGCTATGTCAAAAAAGACAAACTGACACCCAAACGGGGCACCCTGTCCGTGGAGAAGGCCAGACGGTTGCTCGGCTACGAGCCGGCCTGGCCCATCGAGAAGGGATTTGCCCGTTACATCGAGTGGTACAAGGAACTGACGAGCGACCGGGATGGCGGCATCTCGAGCGTGACGGATTGAACGGGACGCGCCCTGGACGCCGCCTGCGGGGACCGATCCGCGCGCAAAGGACGCGCCGCATCTTCCCCGGACGCGCCTCCGTGGCGTCTTGCCGCCGTGGGCGCCGCGCCTTTCGCGGGCTTGCGCACGGGGCATAAGGAGGACGGCGGTGTCGTGGCAATTGCGCCCTGATCCGTGGCTTGCCGGCCTGCTCGGCCGACGGGCCTGCCGGGCGGAGTTCCTGCCGGGTGGGGCCCTGGACCCCTTCCCCGCGCCCCAGGCGCTCCGACAGGCCCTCGAAGCCCAGGGACCGGCCTTCGCCTACGCCCGGGTCGGCGCGGATCTTCCGGCGACTTGGCGTTTTCTGGAACAAGCGGGCTTCCGGCTGGTCGAGGCCTCCCTGGTCCTGGAAAAACCTTGCGACCCCGATGCCCCGGACGTCGCCGGGGTCGCCGTGTCCGAGGCCGCGCCGGACGACGGGCCGGCCGTGGCGCGGTTGGCCGAAGCGGCCTTCCGCTACAGCCGGTTCCACGCCGATCCGGACATCCCGGACGCAACGGCCGCCGCAGTCAAGCGGGCCTGGGTGGAAAACTACTTTGCCGGCGGACGCGGCGACACGATGGCCGTGGCCCGCATCGACGGCAAGGTGGCCGGATTCCTCCTGGTCGTGCGCGCCAAGGAGACGGCGGTCATCGATCTGATCGCCGTGGATGCGGCCTGCCGTCGTCGCGGGGCCGGGGCGGCCATGATCGCCTGGGTGCAGCGGACCCTGGCGGACCGGGCCTCCCGGCTGCGGGTGGCGACCCAGACCGCCAACCTGCCCGCCCTGCGCCTGTACGCCAGGAGTGGCATGCTGCCGGTGGACGCCGCCTATGCCCTGCACTTCCACCATGGAACGCCGTTATGAAAATTGACGCCTTCGACCTTGACCAGCGGGTGTTGCTTGTGGCCGAAATCGGCAACAACCACGAAGGCGACGCGGACCGGGCCGAGGAGATGATCCGGCTCGCGGCCGAGGCCGGAGCCGGGGCCGTCAAGCTGCAGATTTTCCGCACCGAACACTATGTGCGCCGGGAGGACACGGCCCGTTTCAACCGGCTCAAGTCCTTCGAGCTGGACCGCGCCGCCGTGGCCCGCCTCAAGGCCGCCGCCGACCGGGCCGGCGTCCTGTTCCTGGCCACGCCCTTTGACCTCGAAAGCGCCCGGATGCTCGACGCATTCGTGCCCGCCTTCAAGATCGCCTCGGGCGACAACACCTTTTACCCGCTCCTGGAAACCGTTGCCGGCTTCGGCAAACCCGTGCTGCTTTCCTGTGGCCTGGCCTCCGTCGGCCGGTTGCGCTACGCCAAGGCGCTCGTCGAACGGGTCTGGGAGGAGCGGGGGCTTGCCGGGGAACTGGCTGCGCTGCACTGCGTGACGGGCTATCCCGTGCCGCCGCCGCAGGCCAACCTCGGGGTCATCCCCACGCTGGCCGGAACCCTCGGCTGCACCGTCGGCTATTCCGACCACACCCTGGGGATCGAAGCCTGTGTGCTGGCCGTGGCGCTGGGGGCGCGGGTCATCGAAAAGCACTTCACCCTGGACAAGCGATTTTCGGATTTCCAGGACCATCAGCTCTCGGCCGATGTCGCGGAACTCGGGGAACTGGCCCGGCGCATCGCCGCGGCCGAGATCCTGCTCGGGACTGGCGAGAAGACGCCACAGGCCTGCGAGGTCGCACTGGAACCCCACGTGCGGCGCAGCGCGGCGGCCGCGACCGATCTCCCGGCGGGCACGATCCTGCGCCTGTCGCATCTCGCCTGGGTCCGCCCCTCCGGCGGCATTGCGCCGGGTGCGGAAGCGGTCCTGCTCGGCCGGGTCCTGGCCCGGCCGGTGCGCATCGGGGAAATCCTTACGCCCGGCCATCTGGCGACGGCATCGTGACCCCGGTCGTCCCGAACGCCGACGTCGCGCCCCGGACCCCGGGCGTATCCTGTTTCACCGCAACAGGGCGGCCGTGGCCGCCGGACGATAGACCACGGAGGGGCGCATGTGCGGAATCGCCGGCTACTTCGGCCGCAACTCCATTGATGACGCCCGCGTCGGACGCTGCCTTGCGCTGATGGGCCGGCGGGGGCCGGACGCCACGGGCGTCTTCCGCCACCGACATCCCTCCGGCCGTCAGGTCTGCCTGCTCCATTCGCGGCTTTCCATCATCGATCTGGACCACCGGGCGGATCAGCCCATGGCGCGCGGGGACGGCGTGCTGGTCTTCAACGGCGAACTCTACAACTACCGCCAGCTCCGCCCGGAGCTGGCGCGGCTGGGCCAGATCTTTTCGACCAGTGGCGACAGCGAAGTGCTCCTTGCGGCGCTCAACGTCCTCGGCCCCGACGCCCTGGACCGCTTCGAGGGCATGTGGGCGTTCGCCTGGTATGACAAGGCCCGGGGGGAGCTGCTCCTTTGCCGCGACCGGTTCGGCGAGAAGCCGCTGTATCTGTACCGCGACGCCGGGGGCCTCTATTTCGGCTCCGAGATCAAGTTCTTGGCCGCCCTGGCCGGGCGCGCCTTCAACGTCAACCGCCGCCAGGTGCGACGCTTCCTCGTCAACGGCTACAAGGCCCTGTACAAGTCCGGGGAGGGCTTTTTCCAGGAAATCGGGGAGGTCGTCCCGGGGCACGGCCTGCGCCTGAAGGCAGACGGGACCGTTGCCGATTTCTCCTACTACGATCGAGCCGTGGCGGAAAACCCGGACATGACCCCTGCGCAGGCCGTGGCCGGCGCGCGCGAGGCGCTCATCCGGTCCGTCGGCCTGCGGCTTGGCGCCGATGCCCCGTTGGCCTTCTGCATGAGTGGCGGCGTGGATTCCAACGCCCTCATCGGCATCGCCAAAAACGTCTTCGGCTACGACGTCCACGGCTTCACCATCGTCAACGCCGACAGCCGCTACGCGGAACAGGATCTGGTCGAGCAGGCCGTGGCCGAACTCGACATCCGCCACACCGCCATTGAACTCCGCCACGACGGCTTCCTCGACAACCTGCGTCGGCTCGTGCGCTATCATGACGCCCCGGTCTACACCATCACCTACTACGTCCACTGGTTGCTCATGCAAAGCGTCGCCGCCGCCGGCTACCGCGTCTCCGTCAGCGGCACGGCCGCGGACGAGCTGTTTTCCGGCTACTACGACCACCACGCCATGTACCTCGCGGCGGTGGCGGACGATCCGGGCCTGTTCGCGGCCTCCCTGGCCAACTGGAACACCCACATCCGGCCCATCGTGCGCAATCCGCTGCTGCAGGACCCCCTGGCCTTCGTCAAGAACCCCGGCCAGCGCGAACACATCTACCTCGACGCGGACACGTTCGCCGCGCGGCTCACGGCTCCCTTTGACGAACCCTTCACGGAGCGTCGCCTGCACCCGACGCTGCTGCGCAACCGCATGCTCAACGAGCTGTTTTACGAGGCCGTGCCGGTCATCCTCCACGAGGACGACCTGAACGCCATGTATTATTCGGTGGAAAACCGCTCGCCCTTCCTCGACCGGGAACTTTACGAGTTTTGCGGCTCCATCCCGACCCGCCATCTGATCGGGGACGGCTACAACAAGAAGATCCTGCGCGACGCCCTGCGGGGGCTGGTGCCGGAGGCGATCCTGGACAGCCGGCGCAAGGTCGGCTTCAACGCGCCGGTCCGCTCCCTGCTCGACCTCGCCTCCCCGGAGGTGCGGGCCGTCCTGCTCGAGGACAGCCCCATCTTCGGCATCGTCCGCCGCGACAGCATCGAGGCCCTGTGCCGGTGCGAACAGTTTTCCAACAGCGAGAGCAAGTTCCTGTTCAGTTTTCTGAGCGCGAAGTTCTTCCTGGAGGAGTTTTCCTGATGCGCTATTGCACGCGATGCGTCCTGCCCGATACACGGCCAAACCTCGTCCTCGACGAGGCCGGAGTGTGCAACGCCTGTCGCAGCCATGCGGGCAAGCCCGATATCGACTGGACGGCACGGGAGGCGGCCTTCCGCCGGGTCGTGGCGGCGAGCCAGGCCAAAAGCCGGGGCTACGACTGCGTCGTCCCGGTCAGCGGCGGCAAGGACAGCCATTGGCAGATCATCAAGTGCCTCGAGTATGGGCTTAATCCCCTGGCGGTCACCTGGAAAACGCCCGGCCGCACCGGACTGGGCAGCGCCAACCTGGCCAACCTGGTCAGCCTCGGCGTCGACCACATCGACTATCAGATCAACCCCAGGGTGGAGCGGCGGTTCATGCTCCAGGCCTTCGAGCGGTTCGGCTCCACGGCCATTCCCATGCACATGGCCCTGTTCGCCATTCCGCTGACCATTGCCGTGCGTTTTGCCATCCCGCTGGTGATCTTCGGAGAAAATTCCGCGTCGGAATACGGCGCCCTGGACCCGGAACTCACCGGATTTCGACTCGACGCCGCGTGGCTGGCCGCCTATGGTGTCACCCACGGCACGAGAGCTACGGACTGGGTGTCCGAGACCCTTTCCGCCAAGGATTTGACGCCCTATTTCGCGCCGAGCGATGCCGAACTGGAGGCGGCGGGGGTTGCGGCGGTGTTTCTGGGCGCTTTTTTGCCCTGGGACCCCCAGAACGTCCGGGAGACGGCCGTGGCGAAAGGCTTCCGCTCCCGACCCGAAGGGCCGCGCACGGGCTATTACGATTTCGCCGATATCGACGACGCCTTCATTGCGGTGCACCACTGGTTGAAATGGTACAAATTTGGCTTCACACGCCTCTTTGACAACCTCTCCCTGGAAATTCGAAACCGCCGCTTGACCCGGGAACAGGCCCTGGAAATCATTCGGGATACGGGCGAGCAACGGCCCGTGGCCGACATCGAGCGCTTGTGCGCGTTTTGCGAGATATCCCCCCGGCGTTTTTACGAGATCGCCGAGACCTTCCGCAACCCGGACATCTGGGAACGCTGCGGCGGCGTCTGGCGCATCAAGGATTTTCTCATTCTGGATTGGAGTTGGTCATGAAAATCACCCCGACGGATCCTCCCAGGCCCTTTGCCGTGGGTTACCGCGACACCGTGCTTCGAGACTGCGCCAGCCTGGAGCTGGACCCGGACGAACAGGTGACGTTCGTTGCCGGGACAGGCTCGCAGTATGACGTGGTGCGCAAGTCCTGGGGCTATTACGCCACGCCCTCAATCAACGGGCGGCTGGTCAGGTTCGGCCTGCGCGCCGCCCTGGTCCGCTCCCGGGACGGAAAATGTTTCCTCCATCTGGTGGAACAGGACAGCATGGCCGAGTACGAGGCCTACAACGCCGCCGAGGGGCTTTCGGTCATCGCCTGGCTCGACGACGACAAGACGCTTGCTGCTTTGGAATCGTTCTTGAAAGGGTAGGACATGGCCTACGTTTTCCCAGGCTGCCTTTGCGTCTGCGACGCCATGGCCGCGGTCCACGTCTACGACCGACCGCCCCGGGGCGAAAACGCCTTCGCCGCCCTGGCCGGGCGCTACCACCGGGAACTGCGGCGCTGCGCCGCCTGCGGCCATTTCGTCTCGGTCTTCGACGGCGGTCTGGACGGGCTTTACGCCGCCGGCTACGTGGACGGCGTCTACCGGGACGCGCAGGGCCTGCGCCGCAACTTCGAGCGCGTCAACGCCCTGCCCCCCGAACGGTCCGACAACGCCGCGCGGGTGGCCGCCGTGGCGGAGGAGACGGCCCGCCATTTCCCGGCCGCGGCCGTGGCGGCCGGCCTCGATTGCCTGGACGTGGGCTCGGGGCTTTGCGTGTTCCTGCATCGGCTCAAGGCCCACGGCTTTCGCGGCGTGGCTCTCGATCCCGACCCCCGGGCGGCGCGGCACGCGGAAACCGTGGCCGGGGTGCCCGGCGTCGCCGCCGACTTCATGACCTGCGATCCCTTCGGGCCTTTCGACCTGCTGACCTTCAACAAGGTACTCGAGCACGTCGTCGATCCCGCGGCCATGCTGGCCAGGAGCCGGCTGTTCCTGCGGCCGGGAGGCCTGGTCCATGTCGAGCTGCCCGACGGGGAGGCGGCTTTTGCCCTCAGCCCGAGCCGGGAAGAATTCTTCATCGAACACCATCATGTTTTCAGCGCCGCCTCCGTCTGCCATCTGGCGAAACGGGCCGGGATGTTTGTGAACGCCCTGCGCCGCCTGCGGGAGCCGAGCGGCAAGTTCACGTTCCGGGCCTTTCTCGTCCCGGCGGGCGACGCCGAGGGGAACAGGAGCAGCCATGCGTGACGTGACGGCCATGCGCGACAATTGGGAGTCCTCGTTTGCGGCCCAGATCCGTTCCCAGTCCTTCAACACGGCGGCGGTGGGCGACCTGGTGCGAAATGTCGCCTACTATCTGCGGGAAACCCGCCCGGACGGGGGGTATGCCGGCCTGCGCTTCCTGGAGCTCGGCTGCGGGGCCGGGCCGAACCTCGTCTGGCTGGCCCAGAAGGGCATCACCGTTTCCGGTCTGGACATCGCGCCCTCGGCCCTGGCCCTGTGCCGGCAGAACCTCGCCCGGGCGGGCCATGCGGCTCTCGTCGCCGACCTCAGCGAAGGCTCGGTCCACGAGACCCCCTACCCGGACGCCACCTTCGACGGCATCCTGGAATCCTGCGTCTTTCAGCATCTGCCCCGGGACATCCGCGAAATGGCCTTCGCCGAAGTCTTCCGCCTCCTCAAACCCGGCGGACTGTTTTGCGGCCACATGCTCGGCCGGGGGCACACCGTCTACCAGTCCTGCAAAGACCACGAGCTTGCGGAGGATCCCGGCACCCTGGTCCTGCGCGAAGGGGGGTCGCGGTTTTACCTGACCGATACCGGGCTTTCGCATTTTTTCTCCCGGGAGGAACTGATCGGGCTGCTGGACGGATTTTCCCTGGCGGACCCGTGCCTGAGCGAATACGAGCTGCCCGCCTTCGAGTCGCAAAAGCGCGGCTACGACCGCTACCGGCAAAGCATGTGGGCCGTCTACGCCGTGAAATGATCGCGTCCAAGGAGCAAGCGATGTTTCATTTCGATGTCATGAGGCGAATCCTGGAGCTGGATATCGGCGTGGCCAAGCCGGATAACCTCAGGATGTTCGAACTGTTGGGATCGATCCATCCCCTGACGCTCACCGCCTATCCCTCGGATGAAGAGCACAACGGCTGGGTGACGCCACGGGCCGGCCAAGTGCTCGCGGCCACCATCAAGCGAAACGGCGAAACGCTTTTCGACGGCAGGACCCATCCCCTGGCCGTCATCGGCGCTTCGACGTCCTTCCGCGGCCTCCTCCCCAAGGCCGAACTCGACCGGCACGTCTTTTACAGCGAACGTTTCCCGGACGCGTACGTGTTCCACAGCATGAACAACTACCGGCCCTGGGCCCGGGATTGGGGGTTTTGCGTCCCCTACAACCTCTGGAAAACCTGGCCGGACGGCGACTACGATGTAGACCTGCAAGTGCGTTACGCCCCGCAGGACATGCTCGTCGGCAAGTGCCGCGTCGCGGGGGCCTCACCCCAGACGGTGGTCTTCAACGCCCACACCTGCCACCCCTGCCAGGCCAACGATGGGCTCGTCGGCGTGGTCGTGCTGCTCGAGCTTTTCAAGTGGCTGGCCAGCCGCAAGACCCGCTTCAGCTACCTCGGCGTATTCGCGCCCGAACACCTCGGCACGGTCTTCGACATCGCCGCCATGCCCCCCGAGGAACTGTCGCGCATCCGCCTGGGCTGCTTCGTGGAAATGGTCGGTTCGCGCACGCCCTACGCCCTGCAACGGACCTTCGCCGGCGACACCCGCTTCGACGCCCTGGTGGAATATGTCCTGCGCGACGTCGAACCGGACCTGCGCGTCGGCCCCTTCCGGACCGTGGTCGGCAACGACGAGACGGTTTGGGAGGCTCCGGGCATCGAGGTGCCCATGGTCTCCGTCTCCCGCTGGCCGTATCCCGAGTACCACACGAGCGCCGACGACCTGTCCATCATCGACGCGCGGTCCCTGGCCCAGACCCTCGAGGTGCTCAAGCGCATCGTGCGCATCCTTGAGGACGACTGCGTCATGATCCGCAAATTCACGGGGCTCGTGGCCCTGTCCAACCCGAAATACGATCTCTACGTCCAGCGCCTCGACCCGGTGGTGGACAAGGGGCTGTCCGATCTCGACCTTAAGTTCGGGCTGCTCCAGGACTACCTGCCGCGCTTTTTCGACGGCAGGCATTCCGTCTTTGAAATCGCCCGGCGCTTCGAAGTTCCCTTTGAGATCCTACGGGAGCACATACGCCGGTTCGAGGCCAAGGGGCTGGTGGAACTGCGGCCGGTTGCGGACCTCGATTTCTACCGCGCCGCCGGGAGGCACTGATGTCCCGGCTGGCCGGCTTCATCGGACCCGACGCCCCGGGTGGACAGGCCGCGGACCGCGTGTCGGCCATGCTGGCCGGGGTTGTCCCCGGCCGGACCGAAGCCGCGGCCCTGGACCGGGGGGCCCTCGCCTGGCGGGGCCGGGGGCCGTCCCGGCTGTTTTCGGACAGGGGCCTCTTCGTGGTCCTTGACGGGGTGATCCTCAACCGTCGCGACTTCTCCGCCGCCGCCAGCGACGCCGAGCGCTTCGCCGACCTCTATCGCCGCCACGGCTTCGTCGAGGCCATGGCCCGGGTCAACGCCTCCATGGCAGTGGCCCTGTACGACCAGGACGACGGCGCGCTCTGGCTCGGCCGCGACCATTTCGGCACCCGACCGCTCTATTACGCGCCCGTCGGCCGGGGCTGGGCCTTCGCCTCCAGGCCCCTGTCCCTGTTGCGCCTGCCCGGCGTCGACCGGCGCGTCGATCCCGTCTTCGTGGCCCTGTACGCGGCCATGCACTACCGCTTCATCGACAACCGGCCGGAACGGTCGGCCTATGCGGCCGTCGCGCAAGTGCCGGCCGCCCACGCCGTCCGGCTCGAGGCCGGCGCGGAACCCGTGTTGATCCGGTACTGGGATCTCGCCGATCGCGAGGACTTCGACCTGCCCGAAGCGGTGCTGGCCGGCCGCTACAGGGAGCTTTTCCAGGACGCGGTGCGGCTGCGGCTGGAGGTTTCCGCCGCGCCGGCGTTCACCCTGTCCGGCGGCATGGATTCCTCCTCGATCCTGGCCTGCGCCCTGGCCTTGTCGGAAAGGCCGCAGACCGCCTTTTCCGCTGTTTACGAGGACAAGACATACGACGAGAGCGACGATATCCGGGCCATGGGCGGCCGGCGAGACGTGGCCTGGAATCCGATCGCCGTGGGGACGCCCGACGTCATGGCCACCGTGGCCGAGATGGTCGCGGTCCACGACGAGCCGGTGGGCACGGCCACGTGGCTGTCCCATTATCTGCTGTGTCGCCGCGTGGCCGCGGCCGGCCACGAGACCCTGTTCAGCGGACTGGGCGGCGACGAGCTCAATGCCGGGGAATACGAATACTTCTTTTATTTCTTCGCCGACCTGCGCCATGCCGGCCGCACGAGCCTGCTCGAGCGGGAGATCGCCGCCTGGGCCCGGCACCATGACCATCCCCTCTACCGCAAGACGCCGGAAGCGGTGGCGGCCATGTTCGCCAAGACCGTCGATTTCGGCCGGCCCGGCCGTATCCTGCCCGAGCCGGACCGGCTGACCCGCTACCACGCGGCCCTTGACCGGAACTTTTTCGACATCGCGGGCTTTGTCCCGGTCCTGGACCACCCGTTCGCAAGCTGGCTGAAGAACAAGACCTACCAGGACATCTTCCGGGAAACCGCCCCATGTTGCCTGCGCGCCGAGGATCGGCAGTGCATGGCTTTCGGGCTGGAAAACCGCCTGCCCTTTTTCGACCACAGGCTCGCCGAATTCATGTTCCGCATCCCCGGCACGCTGAAAATCCGAAACGGCGTCACCAAACACCTGCTGCGCACGGCCATGGCCGGTATCCTGCCCGACGAGACGCGGCTGCGGGTGGCCAAGACCGGCTGGAACGCCCCGGCCCATGTCTGGTTTTCCGGCGACCGGATCGAAGCGCTGCTCGACCTCGTGCGCTCACAGCGTTTTCGCGAGCGCGGCATCTATGCCCCGGACGTCGTGGAACGGCTCATCCGCGAGCACCAGCGGATCGTCGCCACCCGGGTTCTGGCGGAAAACCACATGATGTTCCTGTGGCAGCTCGTGAACCTGGAATTGTGGCTGCGCTGGCTCGAAGGCCTCCCCCCCTCCACGGAGATCCCATGAACATCCTGATCGTCAACATTTCCCTACGCGACGCTGGCCCGAAGGTGCTTTTCCCCATCGGGCTCGGCTACATCTGCACCGCCGTCAAGCGGGCCGGCTACGACTTCGATCTGCTCGACCTGGACGCCCACAAGAAGACCGCCGAGGAGCTTGAGGCGTTTTTCGCGGCCCGGACGTACGACGTCGTCTGCCTGGGGTGCATCGTGACCGGCTACCGGTTCGTCAAGCGCATCGCCGCGCTGGCCCGCCAGGCCAATCCTCGCGTGCGAATCATCGTCGGCAATTCGGTGGCGACCTCGATCCCGCAGACGCTGCTGACGCGGACCGAGGCCGACGTAGTGGTGATGGGAGAGGGCGACGAGACCGTGGTCGATCTGCTGCGGGCCATGGAAAAGAGTGCATCCCTGTCCGCCATCCCGGGCATCGTGCACAAGCGGGAGGGCCGGATCGAGCGCACTCCCGACCGGCCGCACATCCAGGACATTTCGACCATCCCCATGATCGATTACTCGATTTTCGACATGGATATCTACCTGGCCAGCGAAAAGCACTGCGCCAACGACCCGACGCCCATTGCCCGCGAGAAGATCAAGGGCTTGCAGATCAGCACGGCGCGCGGCTGCGTGGCAAACTGCACCTTCTGCTACCACGTCTTCAAGGGCCGGCCCTACCGGTTCCGTCGGCCGGAGGCCGTCCTGGCCGAGGTGGGGCACCTGATCGAAAATTACGGGGTCAACTACATTGAATTCGCCGACGAGCTGACGTTTTTCTCCAAGCGCCAGGCCCGGGAGTTCGCCCAGGCCATTCTGGACTCCGGCCTGTCCTTTTTCTGGACAGCGAACTGTCGGGCCGGGCTGTTTGATTCCCGGGAGGACCTGGAGCTGTTGGCGCTGCTCAAGCGGGGGGGCTGCGTCGGCATGGCCTTTTCCCTGGAGAACGCCGATCCGGAGATTCTGGCCATGATGCGCAAGCACATCACTCCCGAGCAGTTCGTCGTGCAAACCCGGCTCATCCGCGAGGCCGGCCTGTCCGCCTGGACCTCCCTGGTTTTCGGCTATCCCCAGGAGACTCCGGCCACCGTGGCCCGGACGTTCGACGTCTGCATCGAGGCGGCGATCACGCCTTCCGTCGGCTTCCTGCTCCCCCAGCCGGGCAGCGTCATGTACGACTACGCCCGCGAGCGCGGCGTCATCACCGACGAGGAGGACTACCTCTTGCGCATGGGGGACAGACAGGATTTTCTCGTCAACCTGACCGCCATGAGCGACGACGCGTTCCAGGACGTCATCCGGGAGGAGACCATCCGCCTGTACCGCGCCCTCGGCATCGCCTTTGACGAGGCCTCGCTGTACAAGACCAGGTATCTCCGAACGGGCGGGGAAAAGACGGCGGGGGGATAGCGTCCCCGAGGGTGGCGCGGAATGTGCATGACTTGGCGCCAAGCGACCGCCTTCACTGTTTCGCACACCCGGCGCCGGCGCGTCCGTGAGGACAACGGCCTCGCGTCAAACGGGGAACAGCCCATTCCTTCTTCCGCCGGGCCTTGCCATTCCCGCTTTCCGGGTCGCTTCGCCTTGACGGCTTCGCGCCATCCGCCAAGGGGCAGGGATGGCCGGCGCTGCCTGGGTGCCGTCGATTCTCAGAGACCTTACGCAAGGAGAAGCCATGTTTACCGGCAAGCACGTACAGGAACCGTTGTGCAAGAACTTGAGCATCATCAGCGTCCAGGACATCCATGCCATTCTATCCAGGGAATTCGGGCCCCGCTATCTCGAATACCGCAAGCAGTGGGACGCCACCATGCGTCTGGAAACAGTTCCCGAGTTTCCCTTGTCCCTGGAACTGGAGACGCAGAATTATTGCAATCTACGCTGCAACATGTGTGCTTTCGCCTCCAAGACCATCCATCCCGATGTGCGTGAGAACAGCCCCAAGCGGCAGCTTCCCTTGGACATGTTTTACAGGATGGTGGACGAGGGGGCGGACTACGGCCTGCCGGCCATGACGTACGGCGCTTTTTCCGAGCCCCTGCTCCATCCCGGCATCGTGGCCATGACGGACTACGCCTTCAAAAAAGGCGTGATGGACCAGCGCATCGGCACGAACGGCATGCTGCTCACCCCGGAGCTGTCCCGGCAACTGATCGAAGCCCGCCTCGCCCGGCTGGAGGTTTCGGTCGACGCCTTCACCGAGCAGACCTATAACAAGATCCGCCCGGGCGGGAACTTCCAGAAAGTCCTGCGCCACATCGAGGCCTTCCTGGAACTGCGCGAGAAACTCGGCAGCCGCATCCCCCTCCTGCGCATCAGCTTCGTCAAGCTCAACGTCAACATCCACGAACTGGAGCCGTTCATGGAGTACTGGAGGGACTACGCCGACTATTTCTCCATCCAGGAGCCCATCGACTGGGGGCTGGACGCCAACACTTCCGAAGTGCGCTTCGAGCAGCCCCATGACAAGCGGGAATTCCGCTGCGACAAACAGTTTCAGCGGTTGTTTATCCGCCACAACGGCAATATCATGTCCTGCGGACACATCCATTTCTGGACGGAGCAGACCCTGGGAAACCTCAACAGGGATTCCCTGAAGGCCCTGTGGGACGATCCCCGGCAACAGGCGCTGCGGGAACTGCATCGCCGGGGCGGCTATCCGGAGAAGCGCGAATGCCGCCTGTGCGTCCAGCGCACCGCCGTCAAGGAGTCCTGATGCGGCGGCCCCACGGGGCGGGCCGTGGCGCCCGCCCTTGCGTCAGCGGCTACAATGGCGCACCAAGGCGTCGCACAGGGAACGGCGGCGGCTGGCCGGTGCGTATGTCGCGTCGCGACACGCGAGGGGAAATGCTGGTTTTTTCCGCAATGACGCCCGGATTTTTCAACAACGCGCTGCCCGTTCGGTGCTATGTAAAAGGCTTTCTGCAAGGTATGGTTCCCGGAATCCGTATGCGCGGACTCCGGGAACGCGACACGGGACCAAGGAGTCGGGAACGATGCGAACGGTAACGCCCGGAGCATTGCGGGATGCCTTGACGGGCCTTGGCGTTGGCCGCGGCGACGTGCTCATGCTGCACAGCGACATCACCCGCATTGGACTGGTGGCCGGGGCATCGTCGCGGGAGGCGGTGCTTGCGGCGTATTTCACGGCCTTGACCGAGGTCGTCGGCCCCGAAGGGACCGTCGCGGCCCTGGCCTGCACCGAGTCCTACGCCCGCTCCGGCCGGCCCTATGTCCACGAGACCTCGCCGTCGGAACAGGGCGTGCTGGCCGAGTACGTCCGGACCAGACCTGGCGCGGTCCGCTCCGTGCATCCTCTTTTTTCGGTGTGCGCGGTGGGCGCGCAGGCCGCCGCCCTTTGCGCGGACACGTCGGCGTCGGCCTTCGGCTACAATTCGCCCTTCGAGCGGCTGCTGCGCCTTGACGCCAAGATCGTCTGCCTCGGCACGGACTTGCGTTCCATGACCTTTGTACACCATGTGGAGCAGACCTACGGGGTGCCCTACGGCTACACCAAGGAATGGACGGCCCCAGCCGAAAAGGACGGGCGGCCGCTGCCCAGGCGCGCCGTGGCTTTCGTGCGCTACCTCGACTGCGGTGTCGATTACGACTTCACCCGGTTGCAGGACCGCCTGTTCGCCCTGGGCCTCGCGCGCAAGGCCGCAGTGGGACTCGGCGCCATTTTTCTGACGCGCTGCCGCGACGTCTTCGCCGTGGGCATGCGCTGTTTGGACGAGGACTTGTTTTTTTTCTTGAAGTCCCCGCCAAGCCGCGAGCCCTGGAAGGGCACCGGATGCCCGAATTTGAACGTGAGCAAGGAGGGAACGGATTGACCTTCGAGGAACTGCAACCCTTGATGGCCGGGGTTTTTGGCGTGGACCTGGAGCGCATAACCCCGGACCTTGCCCTGGGCGCCATCCCCCAGTGGGATTCGATCAACCACCTGAACCTGATGCTGGCGCTGGAGCGGGAACGGGGCATCGAAGTGACCGAGGAAGCCATCGTCTCCTGCGTCTCCGTGGCCGGCCTCCTGGAATTCCTGGGCTGACGGCCCTTCGCTTCCCGCGCCACATCCAACAAAGGACGCTCCCATGCCTGATGTGATCGTGATCGAATTTCCGCAAGCCGTTCCTGAAGAGATGCGCAAGGATGTCCGGGCCAAGCTGTTTTACGCGCATCCCCTGGTTGCGGCGGTGGAGATGGCTTCGGATGGGTCTGCGGCGACGTTTCGCCTGCGCGAGCCCGTCGCGATGATACCGGAACTGCTCGGGGAGAACGCCCGCAAGACCGTGGCCGACATGGTTTGCGGCTTCATCCCTCTCCGGCACAAGATTTATTTCGACCAGCGCCAGGTGACGCCGCGCCACGCCGGCGACATCACCCGTGAACTCCTCGACGGCGGCCATATCTTCAAGCTCGGCCAGGGCCAGTACGGCTTTGGGCCGCTTTTTTCCCGGCTCATGCGGGTGTTCGACGGGATGTTCCGGGAGTTCGGCGAGGCGCGGGGCGCAGCCGAGCA
Organism: uncultured Desulfovibrio sp.; assembly: GCA_964539435.1. GTDB lineage: Bacteria > Desulfobacterota > Desulfovibrionia > Desulfovibrionales > Desulfovibrionaceae > Solidesulfovibrio. The sequence continues at coordinate 32,716 of CAZIJE010000012.1, read as the reverse complement.
CGCCTTTCCCACGCTGATTCCCGTGGAAACCCTGCACCGCTGCGACTATTTCACCTCCTTCCCGCATGCCGTCTCCTTCGTGCACCATCTGCCCGAAAGCATTGCGGACATCGAGCGGTTCATGGCCTCTTCCACGGGGAAGGACCTCGCGCATCTGGAGTTCGAAACGGCCCACGTGGAAAACGTGTTGTCCCCGGCCGTATGCTACCACGTCTACCACGCCCTGGAAGGCGTGCGCCTGGGCCCGGGCGAGGCCGGGCGGACCTTTCTGTGCAAGGGGAAATGCTTCCGCTACGAGGCCGGCAACATGACCAGCCCGGAGCGGATGTGGGATTTTTCCATGCGCGAGATCGTCTTCGTCGGCTCGCAGGATTTCGTCGCCGCCGGCCGCGAGGCCAGCCTGGCCTGGCTCACGGACCTTCTGGCCAGGCTCGGCCTCAAATGCAGCATCGAAACGGCTACGGACCCTTTTTTCGCCGGCGACGCCATGAAGAAAAAACTCTTTCAAAAGAGCCTGCAGCTCAAGCTGGAAATCCTGGTGGACATTCCCTTCGACGGCCATGCCCTGGCCGTGGGCTCGCAAAACATCCATCAGGCTTTTTTCGGCAACGCCTTCCACATCACGCAGGAAAACGGGGAGCCGGTCCACACCGGCTGCACGGCCTTCGGCGTGGAACGCTTCGTCCTGGCCTTCCTGGCCCAGTACGGGCTTGACAGCCGGCATTGGCCGGATTGCGTGCGCACACCCTTTACGGCCGCAGCCTGACCCGGGACGGAAGCCTTCGTGACGTCGATCCATTTCGTGGGCGACGCGGTCGCCGGTCGTCCGATCCTTGACGCCGTGGCCGCGCTTTCCGGGGCAAGTCTGGCCGGGATATCCGGCCCGGCAGAACCCTGCGCCCGGGCCGCCCGCGAGCGCGCGGTCCCCTTCGTCCCCCTGGAGCGGCTGGTCGCCCAGCCGGGACCGCAAGGCGGCGATGCCCCCGACCTCATCGTCAACTTCAATTCCACTGTCCTGTTTGGCGAGGCGCTGCTTGCCTGGCCCCGGCTGGGGGCGATCAATTTCCATCCCGGTCCCCTGCCTGAATACGCCGGCCTGCATGTCTGGCAATGGGGCATCCTGCGCGGCGAGCGGCAGTTCGGCGCGACCATCCACCGCATGGTCCCGGCCATTGACGCCGGCGACGTGGTGGCCGTTGCGCGGTTTCCCATCGCCGAAACCGACACCGGGCTGACGCTGTACCTGAAGACCCTGCGCGCCGGCACGGAACTGCTGTGCCGCGTGATCGGGGAGATCGCCGCCACGGGCCGCCTCGCGGGCACGCCCCAGGACCTGTCGCACCGCCGCTACTATCCGCGACGCCCGCCCTACGACGGGGTGTTGTCCTGGACCTGGACGGCCCGTCAGATCGTCGATTTCGTGCGCGCCCTTGCCTACCGCCCCTTTGTGTCGCCAAGCGCCCCGCCGGTGACGTTTTTCCGGGAAAAGCCGCTGGAAACGGCCCGGGCAGCCGTCGGCCCCGAGCCGGGGCCTGGGGTCGCGCCCGGCGTCGTTCTCGACATTACGGCGCAGGGGGTGCTGGCGGCCTGCGGCGAGGGGCAGGCGGTGCTGCTGCGCGAGTTGGTCCGCGACGGACGGATGTTTCCGGCCGCTCAGGTCGCAACGGAGATCGGGCTCGGCGTCGGCGACGTGCTGGGCCGCTAGCGTGAGGGGATGGCCCCGCCCCGCATACGCGGGAGCATCAAGGACGCGTGACCGATCCTTCAGGGAAACTCCTGGTGGTCATGCGGCTTGCACCTCCGTCCGCTCTGAGGACAGGAAGGGCTGGCACCCCGGTCGAAGCCGAGCGTCAAGAGCTCGTGCGGCACCTTCTCCGTGCCGAGCCGCTGGCGGACGATCTGTCGGGTGGCGTCAGTCCCAGGCCAAGGGCGAAGCTGTCCTCAGGTGCGCATGCCACCCCCATCCAGGGACGACGACCGTCTTACCAGGTGCCAGGTCAAGTCTACCTTGCGCGTCGAAGCACCCAAATTGTCTTCCCCATCCAGATGACCGCTGGCGAGGTAGGGCATGCCCAGGAAGGACACGTCGCTCTTGCCGGTCCTCGTGGCGCAGCACCAGAACTCCTTGCGTCGGTTGCAGAAACGCGGGACCATGCTCCTTTTGCGGCAGAGGGTTTTGTCATACCAGCGGAAACGGCTGCGGCTGGACTGTGGGAGGATCACCGCTTTGCCGAAATTGTTGACAAAAAATAGCCCAAGAGCAAACACATTCGAAAGGACAATTATGAAATTGGCATTGCTAACGACAGAAACACCTCACCATTGCCTTTTTGTAGAGCAGATCTCTACTCACTTTGTCTTCGACATGATAATTGTTGAGCGTAACGTAGTCAAGCCTCCATTTCCTGTTTACCATGAACTTGAAGGAGACCCTACGTCTTATGAAAAGTCCCTGATTAAAAGCAAAAGATATAGTCTCAATGAATACTCACAGACCATAGTCGTAGACTCAATAAATGATTCGAAAGTATTAAATGTGTTATTGGCCAACCAGATAGATATTGTCGTTGTATTTGGATCTTCATTTATCAAATCAGAACTAGTAACGAAATTTGCAGGCAGAATCGTCAACCTTCACGGCGGAGACCCTGAAAGATATCGGGGCCTCGATTCTCATCTTTGGGCAATATATCATTCAGATTTCAATTCCCTCGTTACAACCTTGCATTTGCTTGACTCTGGTCTTGACACAGGCAATATAATAGTAAAATGGAATATTGACCTGCACGAAATAGAAGGATTGTATCAGCTGCGCGCGAGAAACACTCTTCTTTGCGCCAGAATGTTTGTAACCGCTATGCAACATTACTCAATTTTTGGGAAATTTGACAGCTACAAACAAGGAAGACTTGGCAGATACTATTCATTCATGCCCAGTGAAATCAGAGGACTGTGCGTTAAAAAATTTCAAAAGTACATTGAAGGGACAAGGAAATGAAAGATTATACTTCTTATTTAAAAAATGATACATTATCAATATTTCTGTTTCATGGCGTCATTCCCGACACCAAACAATACAAGGTTAGAAATTACAACAAAAAGCACATACATGAAAGCTATTTTCGAGACATCCTTAAGTCACTTTTACGTTTCGGAACAGCTATTTCCATAGAAGATATAGCCAATAACCACACCAAAAGCGCTGCAACAAATCCGTTCATCATTTCTTTTGACGATGGATTCAAAAACAATAAAACAATTGCAGCGCCAATCCTTGAAGAGTTAGGCATTCCTGCTGTTTTTTACGTTACAACTGGGTTTGTAGAATACAATGGAATGTCATGGATAGACAAAATAGAATGGCTCTTTGAGAACATTGAAGGCGAGCATCGCATTGCAGTACAGGAGAACGAAAAGGTCATTATAAATATGGATTCGGCATCAAAAATCTCTGCCTTGGAATTAATCAGGAAACACGTAAAGCAAAGCAAGCAGTTGGATGTCAATTCATATGTTTCAGATTTGTTTTCTCAGCTCGGGAAGGATGTCGTCCCTAGCAGTCTTGATGTGCTTGACGAGAAAATGAATTGGAAGGATGTTATAGATCTCAACAGCAGCGATCTGTTTACAATTGGCGGACATACGCACAGCCATGCAATCATGTCATATCTATCTGACAAAGACTTGGTGCGCGAAGTAGACATGTCCTTATCATTAATTCAGAAGCACCTCGGAGCAACACCTGAGCACTATTCATATCCCGAGGGCCAAAGAGAGCATTACAATCAGCATGTTATTTCCCTCCTTAAATCTAGGGGAATAACATGCTGTCCGTCTGCTGTTGCGGGAGTAAACACCTATCCCCTGGATGTATTTAACCTCAACCGGGTGATGGTGATATGATTTCTACGGTGATAAGTTAACTCTAAAAACGGGCGCAGTCCGCTGGATACCGTCGCGGCGGCCCCGCCACGAAGGTCCATGCGGCCGTCCTTCCTGGCCATGCGCTGCCTCGCTTGCGCGAGCATCTGGATGGGCAAAACCATTTCTTGAACAGAGCCTACGCCTCCTGGCCAAGGCTTTGCAAAACCGCCTCGTAATTTTCGACCTGCGGCATTCCGGCCAAGCCATCCTGGGCCAGCACGCGTCCCACGGCGCGCACCAGGGCGTACAGGACAGCCTCCAGCTTGTCGCGTCCCCGCACCACGGTGTCGAGAACCTCCCGTACCGGGGCGGGGAATCCGGCCTCAGGCGCCACCAGGGACCGCCAGGCGGCAACGGTCGGCACGGCAAGCCAGTGTTCCGCCAGCGTCACATGGAGATCGACCAGGTCCGCGCCGAGGGGAGCCGCAGGCGTCGCCCATTCCCAATCCACCATCAGGAACCGGTCCTTCTCGACAAAAACGTCCGGCGGCCACAGGTCCCCATGGCTCCACGAACACCGCCTGGGCCGGTCCGCGTCCGCCAGCAGGGCCGCCTGTCCGGCGAAAACAAGAAAGCGCGCCCCCACCTTGGGCGAGGCCATACGGGCCAGGCACTGCTCCTGAAGGGCCGCCAACGGCAGCGGCGCGTCCACGGCCCGTTCGCCCTGGTCCGCCGCCAGGCATGTGGCGAACCGGGAAATCAGAGCCAGGCCATGCTGTTGCGGCCTGTCGCCCAGACAGTCGAGCAGGCTGGGGGCATCCACAAACCGGGACCAGCCGTAGACCGCGCCCTCAAGCTCGAACGTGCCCCCGGCAGGCATGAAGGGGCTGGCCAGGGGAGGCAGGGAAAGCGGCGCGCTCGGCCCATACAGGGGCATGGCGTCGGTGACGACCAGCCGGGGCACGGTTTCCCCGGCGTGGCGCACGAAGAAATGGCACCGGGAAAGGCACGACTGCCGCCAGGGCGCGCGCAGTTCCACGCGCAGGGCCGCCTGTTCCGACAGGCCGAAGGCGGCCCGGTTGGCGTCGAGGTGGTTGCGCAAGGCATTGATCACGATGTCTTCTCCACAAGCAGCGCGTAACTGTAGACCACGTCGGCCAGGCGTCCCGTTTCCTGAAAATAGTCGGACAACCGGGTGCGCGTCTCCGAAGGTTCGTAGGTTTCGAGGTCGAGCCCGCTGCGCAACCCTGCCGGGTCATCGAGGGAAACGACCCGCCTCGGGAACCGGTAGTCCGGAAAAATAGCGAATCCCTGGCGCAGGCCGAGCCCCACCTGGGGCAGGCGTTGGCGAAATTCGTCCAGGGACCAGGTCCAGGCCGTGTAGTCGGTTCCCTTGCGCTGCCGGTGCAGGGCGTTGGCCGCCTCCCGCGGCATCAGGGACAGGTAGGGAATGTCCGTGTGGTCTTCGGGATAGCCCATGAGGTATTGCAGGGCAAACCGGTTCTCGATGGCGAGGTAGATGGTTCCGTCTGCGGCCATGCGGTCGCGGAGGCTGGAGAGGAAATCGAGCTGCACGGACACGACCGAACCGAAATCGGTTCCCACGGTCGAGGGAACCCATTCCAGAACGCCGTTGACGATAATGGCGTCGAAACGTCCCACTGCGGCGGGCAGGCTCCGCCACGTCCGGCAGGCATAGAAGCAGGCGTCGGCCACTCCGGCCTGGCGGGCCCTTTGCAGCGCCAGTTCCAGACGCGGCAGGCAGTTATCCACAAAGGTGACGGCGGCACGGGCCCGGGCCGCCACAATGCCCAGCGATCCGATGCCGCAGCCGTAATCCAGCACCCGCCTGCCGGCGAGGTTTCCCAGCAGCCGCAGGCCGAGGGCCCGCCGGGGATCCAGGGCGTATTCCTGGAAATAGGCATTGCCCGTGCGCTGGCAAAACCGCCGCACCGCCCCTTCCGGGTCTTTGGTGCGCCGGCCGTCGGCCAGGATCTCCAGCATGGGCTCGCGGGGGATTTCACCGTAATAGAAGCCCTGGTCCGCGTCGATATTGTGCAACGCCATGGGTTGGTTCGGGTCCGTCGCCCTATCCCCCGGAGCGATCTCCCAGGCCCAAGGCGCCGTCCTCGCAGCCTCCCGGCGCAGGTATTCCCGGGCCACGACCGATTCCGGGTCCACGGCCAGCTCTTCCCGAGCGGCCCTGGCGGCATCGCCGGGCCTGCCGGCGGCGGCCAAGATCGCGCACCGGATGCCGCGCGGGCCAGGCAGCCTGGGGTAGGCCCGTTCCACCTGAAAAACAGCCCGCAAGGCTTCGTCAAAGCGTCCCTGCTCGGCATAGGCCATGGCCAACTGGCAGACCCTGGCCGGATTCCCCAGCACTGCCAGGGGGCGACGGGCCAGGGCCGCAGCCAGGTTTCTGGCGACAACCAACCCGTCCTCCAGCTTCGGATACGCGTAATCCCAATACTCCGGGCGCAGCACCCAGGCCAGCAGCGTCGGGCTGGCGGCCACGGCCTGCTGGTGAAAGAGGTAGCCGTCCACATAGGCGTTTCTGATCCGGGCGATGGCCCCATCGGCATGGTCCGCATGCTCCCCGGCCGGCAGCGGCGTCCCCAGATCGCGCAATCCGCCTTTGCTCCTGATTTCCGTATAGGAGTCGCACACGCCCTGATAAAACGCGCGTTTTTGAAATCCCTGCTCCGTGAGGCGCGACGCCGGCAGCACATGGACCACCTTGGCCCCTGGAGCGTACCGGGCGCGGAAGTTCCGGGCCGCGGCCTTGCGGGCCAAGCCGGACTCGCCGTCGCCCTGGAACATCTGCAGGGCCTCGGGGACGTTATCGGGATGAAAGCCGCCGAGATCCAGCAGCGCCTCGCGGCGGATGGAGAAGTTGAGCCCCCAGACGTCCAGGGGATCCATGTCCCGGGCCTCGTTTCCCCGGTCCGCCAGGCTCAGGTACCCGCAGACGAGGCCAGGACCGTCGTGGGTACAGTAGTGCTCCAGCCAGGGAGGCGGATCGGCCAGGAACCGCGGCACCGACGGTCCGCCGACCATGGCCGTGCCCGCGTCGGCAAAGGCCTCCACAACGCGCCTGCCGAAGTCCGGAGCCAGTTCGACGTCATCGTCGAGAAAGGTCAGGATCGCGCCCCTGGCCGCGGCAGCCCCCCGGTGCCGGCCCGCCAGGAGCCCCGGCACGGGTTCCGTGACCAGCCGAACGGTTCGGTCCGGATGGGCGGCGGCCAAGCGGGACACATCGCGGGCGGTGGTGTCTGTGGAGCCGTTGTCCACCACAACGATCTCATAGTCTTGCGGCCCCAGGTCCTGGGCGACCAGTCCGGTGAGCGCTCCGATCAGGAATGCAGCCCGATCGCGGGTGGGGATGATGAAGCTGATCGGGAGCGTCATGCCGTTTTATCCTCGGGAAAACAGGGGTTGAAACGCCTCATGGAAGCCTTCCCCTTCCGTCATCGCGGGGTGCGGACCGCTTGTCCGTGCAAAGGATCATGATGCGCGGCGCACAGTTGGCCGGCGTGGGATAATCGATGACCTCCACGCGGCCGAAATGCCGCTCCAGCGCCTCGGTGAAAAGCTCCAGGCGGTAGGCGGGCGGAAGCGTGTCCGGCTTTTGGACGCCGCACAACCCGTGGGGCATGAATTCCGTCAGCAACGAGCCGCTGGTGTGCTGCGCCAGGCAATCGCCGATCAGTTTCCACGGATAATGGGCCGTAAAAAACAGGTGGTGGGACAGGGCCAAGGCCATGGCCAGATCCCCCTTCTGGTACGGCACGCCATCCACCCCGCCAATGACCAGTTTCACCCTGGCCGTCGCCTTGGACTCGCGCAGGTCCCGGTAATGGCGCTCCACGGCGGTCTCGTCAGGCTCGATGGCCATGACCTCCGCGCCGATCTGCGTCGCCATCTTGGAAAAAAAACCGGCGTTGGCTCCAAGGTCCACCACCGTGGCCGGCTTGAGGGTCCGCAGCAGCCTCGCCACCATCTGGTTGCGGTTGTAGCTCTCCGGCCCAAGCCGCGTGTCGTTGATATCGGCCGTGCCGCCGGCGTCCTTGTGGTAATCGCTCCACAGGGTCGACTTCCACTGGAAGTCGATGGAGTTGACCAGTCTTTCAAGTATGTCGAGCATCTGGCCGCGAGGCCGGTTTTGGGGCACCACAAGCCCCAGCAGGGCGGCGGCGGCCTCGTGTTCCAGACCCGCGGCGCTGGACCAGCGCATCATGCCGTCAAGGTGGGGACTCTTTTGGCGCAACAGCAAAGGATAGACGAAACAACGCACGAACTGGTCCAGGTCAGCGGTGTCGTTCGGACTGCAAAGGGGTATGAAGGACCCGAGATCGCACCAGCGGGGATGCGAGGCGCCTTGTATGACAAAGTTGTAGCAGTGGCCGTCGATGGTGCGCAGGGAGTGCCGGAAGAGTTCCCTGGCCAGCGCCAGAAACGCCAGAGCCGCTTCCTTCAGCACGGAGCAGGGCCAATGGGTCATGGGCACGTTAAAAAATTCCGTCTCCTGGGAATACACCTGCCCGAACCCTTCCACCCGCAAATCGCAGGCCTGCGTTCTCGGGATGAGTCCCATTTGCCACAGCCGGTCGAGGAAATCGGACGCGAGCACCTTCTCGGCCCACGCGGTTGCGGTCACCTGGACTGCCTTGAAATATTTCCGTTTGTACCGGAAGGTCCGCATGTTGGGGTCCTCGAAGGTGTACCCCATCCATTCGACCTGATCGCAACTCAAGGCCGCCTTGTCCATCTTCATGATTTCATTCTCAACATCTGCTGGGTTAGGGAAAAGATCGGACCATAACTCTTGTCGAATTCGTAGCGGGGAAACGTCTTCAGGCAATTGGCGCGAAAGGTTTCCTGTCGCGCAAGAAGCAGCCGCAGCGCGCCCGGCAGGGCGTTGGCGTCCGGAACCACCAAGCCGCAGCCGGTGTCATTGACAAGGGCGGCCATGCCCGGAATGTCGTTGCCGATGATGGGAACGCCGCACCGCATGAAATCGTAGAGCTTTCCAGCCGACCCGGCCGCGAACCTGAGGTTGTGGTCATCGGGGGAATAGAAGACGAGGCCGATGTCCGCCCCCTGGCAGACCCGGAACTTTTCCTCCGGAGGCACCACCTCGCTGGAGAGGAACACCGTGTCGCTTCCGGCCGCAAACCGCTCCACCGCGACCCGGAAGCTGGCGTCCGGAATCCACCCGTGCAGGACCAGAACGCATTCCCGTGGCCAGGCGGCCACGGAAGCCAGTATGGCGTCCACGCACGTGCAGGGGAGCAAGGTGCCCAGAGCCAGGACCACCTTGCGGTCGCCCACGGGAAAACGGTCTCGAAAAAAGGAGTCCTTGTCCGGCAAGATCGAACCGCGGGAACTGTTGACCGAAACATGGACGGTCTTGGGATCAAGACGGTTGAGTCCGGCCAGAATACGGGCCCGCTGCCGGTCCTGAGTCAGGGTGAAAAGCGCCCCCCGGTTGCAGCGCCGTTCCAGTTCCTTTTCCGGACCGGGCCGATCGTATAATTCAAGGGAGTGGTAGACGTAGGGAGCGCCCCAGATCTCGGACAGGGCCGCCGCCCGGGCCAGGCCGCCTGGATCGAAACCCACGATCCAGTCATAGGCGGCGGGCAACTGCCTGGCCGCCTCCACGGCGGCCCAATGCTCCGGCGGCAGCACCGTGCCGTCGGCCAAACGGGCCGGCGGCGCCGGCTGCCCCGCCTGGCTCGGGAAAAGCCGCACACCCTGCCGCTCAAGCGTCGGCAGGCAGATCCCCATGTCGTGCAGTCGCGGGTCGAACGCAACGAACATGTCGACGGCGTAGCCTTTTTCCACGAGAAACTGCGCCGTCATAAGCGGCGGCGTGGACACCTGGGCCCACGGATGCGCAAGGACCAGAGCGACCCGACCATGGGCGCTGGGGGGCATAGGGTTCTCCTTCGCGGCCCGGCGATGCAACGGCGCCTTATGCGGCAACCAGCATCCAGGCATACCACGAGGCATGGGTCGTGAAGGCGAAGCGGGACCATTCCCCCTCCGCTATCGGCTTGAGCCCAGCCTGCCGCGCCAAGTGACGCAATTCCGGCAGAAACCAGTAGCGAACGCGATGGGTTTCGTTCAAACGCGAAAGCCTTCCCGTGTCCTTGTCTGTAATTTCAATTCGGTACCTTACATCCACTGCATCATCAAGCGGATGGACCGTGGGCAGGGCCTCGCGGCGCACCTGGATCGTCGCATCCTCCATGATCTTTTCCCGCCGCGTGGGCGGATCGGACAACACCCCGTGGCCGTGCCAGAAATCGAACAGAAAACATCCCCCAGGCGCCAGGTGCTCCCGGGCCGCGCCCATGAGCGCCAGGGCATCCTCTTCGGTGCGCTGGTAGCTCAGGACATGGAAAAGGCTGGTCACCGCCTCGAAGCGGCGGCCGAGACGCACGGAACGCACATCCCCCTCGACGAGCCGCGGCGCGGCAGCCCCGGCAGGCAGCGGCGGGGCATTCGCAAAGCTCTGGCGGCCGAGGCGCAGCATTTCTTCCGATCGGTCCACGCCGGTCACCTCTATGCCGCGCTTCGCCAGTTCCCAGGCGTGACGCCCGGTGCCGCAGCCGAGATCGAGCAGGCTCTTGGGGCGGTTTCCGTGCCTTGCCAAGACCTCCAGGACGAATTCCGCCTCGCCGGCGTAATCCTTGTCCCGATACAGCAGATTGTAATAACGGGCGTAGTCGCCGAAGACGGTTTCCATGTCAGCTCCTTCCAAACTCGCGCACGGCCTGGCAGACCCGCCGGATGTCCGACTCCGCCAGACCGCTGGCGCTCGGGAGATACAGGCCGTTGTCGGCCAGGCGATCGCTGACGGGAAACGCCCCGTCGCACTGGCAGCCGTACCCCGCCAAGGCAGGTTGGCGGTGCATGCCCTGGAAGAACAGCCTGGTGTCGATGCCGCCGCCTTTGAGAAAGGCGGCCAATTGATCCCGCGTACGGCCGTATTCCGGCTCCACGACAATGCCGTTCATCCAATGGACCCCGACACCGCCCGGTTGCTCGACCTGGAGCCGCACCCCCGGGATATCGGCAAGCAGCTCCCGGTACAGGCGTCCGTTTTTGATCCGAAGCGCCCTGTAGTCATCGGCCTTTTCCGTCTGCGCCAGACCTATCGCGGCGTGCAGATTGCTCATGCGATAATTGTATCCAATATGGGCGTGCAGGTAGTTTCGTGGCGCATCGAGGGGAAAACACAGGTTTTTGTAGTATCGGCAGGCGGCGGCCAGGTCTGCGGAATCCGTCACCACCATGCCGCCCTCGCCCGTTGTGACATTCTTGTTGGCAAAAAAGCTGAAGGCCGCGATCCGCGACAGACTCCCCGCTTTCTTCCCCTGGAACACCGCTCCATGCGCCTCGGCAGCGTCCTCGATGAGGTCGAGGCCGTGGCGGTCGGCCAAGGCGGAGAGCGCGGCCATGTCGCAGGGGTTGCCGAAAATATGCACCGCCATGAGGGCCTTGGTCCTGGGAGTAATGGCCTTTTCCGCGGCGACCGGGTCGATGTTCCAGGTCGCCGGATCGGCGTCGACAAACACCGGCAGAGCCCCGACGTAGCAAACGGCCAGCGCCGAAGCCGCCATGGTGAAATCCGGGACGATCACCTCGTCGCCCGGCCCGACGCCAAGCGCGAGCAACGCGAGGTGCAGGGCCGCCGTCCCGTTGCAGGCGGCCACCCCATGCCCAACGCCGCACCAGGCCGCGAACGACGTTTCAAAGGCGGAGACGTAACTTCCCGACGAACTGATCCATCCCGACGACACGGCGTCCATGACATAACGCGCTTCATTGCCTGCCAACAGCGGTTCGCACACCGGCAGCATGTCCATGGCTACCCCTGGCTCCCGGCCGTTCCGGAATGGCAGACCACCGCCTCATCCCGCACCTGTTCGAAACGATTCTTGTCGGCCTCGCCCACATAGGGCCCCTGCTTGACTTCGATGATCTCCGCGTTCTCGAGCATGACCAGACCATGCCCCCCCGCGGCCATAAGCACCACGTCGCCCGGCCAGAGCACGAAACTTTGCAGATAGAGCCGCTCCTGACTGTAGATATCGAGACGGACCAGGCCCGATTTTATGAACAGCACCTCCTGGGTCCAGGTAACCGTCCGTGGAATCGGATTATGCGTGTGCGGCGGAATGGAATACCCTGCGTCGCGTTGCATGTAGCCAAGCTGTTGCGAGAAGTTGTCCGGCGTAAAAAAATGGATTCCCTTGGCCGCAAAACCGGCGCGCAAAATCGTGACCAGACACTGCCCGTCATGGGTGAAATGCTCCACAAGGTTTCCCCGCCCCGGGCAGGGTGCGTCCAGCACTGCGTCAGGAAGCGCCTTGATGCTCGAACTCGGAAAACTTCCCATGGTATTCATCCTGATCTCCTTCTGCGTCCTTCCACTGTCCGGGTCCGGGCGCAACGGCCACCATTGCCGCAACGCAGGCGCCGTTTCTTCCCCCAGGAGTTGGCAGCACTTTTCATGCACAATAAATGCCACCCTGTTCTCGCGTCCGCTGCGGCGGCAGCCGGGCCTGGCGGGAATCGATCCCAACCGATGTTGGTTTTTCGGAAAGACCCGCCATGGACGGCATCGTGGAGAGGCGGGAACGGTCGGCGGGGAGACAGGAGGGCCTGCAAGAAACGCCTGGCCCTGCCTGGCCAGGACGGCGGGGAGCCCTGCGCGTTGCCCCCGCTCCCCGCGGCCGGCACGCAGGCAACAACGTTCGGGCCAGACCGAGCGACCCCGGGCGCTCACCCGCCGTCCGCCTCCGTTCCTGCGCACGGCCAGCCCCCTTCCCCTGCCCAGGGATGCCGGCCGTTAGCGCGGCTCTTGCGCCGCAAACGGCTTTCTGCACCACGCGCCGACCCCGCCGGCGACGCGGTGGAGATCGATCGTCAGGCCGCGCTCCCTGACAAACTCGGCCCAGGCGATGTCGCAGCCTTCCCAGTACCCGTAGTCATCCACCTGGATGCCGCCGCCGGGAACGACCAGATCATAGAGGTTGACCAGGATGTCCCGTGTCGACTCGTACCAGTCGCCGTCCATGTGGAGCAGGGCCACGCCGGACAGGCTGGCGGCAATCGGCGGCAGCGTATCCTTGAAAAGGCCTTTGACAGGCGCAACGACATGCTCCACGCCCAATTTCCGGCAGACCTCGAGCACGCTTTCCTCGGGCGCGGCGCAGGTGCCCGCGCCCCAGCCCGTGTCGTTGGCGGCCATGCCGCCATGCACGTCCTTGTCGCCCGGGTCCGGCATTCCCGAAAACGTGTCGCAACTGTACAGACGCCGCGAGCGGCGACTGAACCGCTGGATGGCCCAGGCCAGCAGGGCGCTTGTGCCGCCGGCCGCCACCCCGCACTCGACGAAATCGCCTGGAATGTCTTTCAGGCAAGCGGTCTTGGCGAGATAAAAAAGCGACTTGAGCCGTGGCAACCCCACCATGGTATACGGGCTGATCACGGGCAGGATGTCCGCCAGTTCCGGGTCCAGGGCCACGGGTTGCACGTCTTCGGGGAGACGCATTTCGCCGAGCAGGTCGCGGGCAACCTGGTTGCCCGGAAAATAGCGGAGTTCCTCTTTCAGGGCCTCCCGCGCCGCGGCGGGGTTGCCCTGGTGGACGAAGGCGTAGGCGCGCAAGAGGTCCAGACCTTCCGTGGGCAGCCGCAGGGCCTTGGCCGCGGCAGCGAGATTGCCGAGCTCCGCCCAATCGCCGGAGAGGGCCAGTTGCCGCAGGAGGTCCATGACATCGGCCAGCAGGGGCTCCAGGGAAGACGCATGGCCGCCGCCGTCCTGGGCAAGACGCAGGAGACGTTTTGTCAAACTCTTGACAACCAGGGGAGACGACGCGGCGCGCGAAGGCGAGCCAACGGCGGCCTGGGGCTGACGCACAGCGGTCATGGGATCCTTTGCTTTTCCGTCCATGGCGATTCCTTATGCCTTCAATCGTTTTGCCCCGGTCCGCCGCGTCTGTGCCAGGCCACCACCCGCGCTTCCGCAAGACGTTAGCTTTTCGAAGCGGCATACAGCTCGAACAGCCGGTCGGCGTGGTGCTCGGGTGAAAAATCCCTGAGAACGCGGAAGCGGCACAAGGAGGACATTTCCTTGCGGTTGGGATGGCTGAGGACCCGGGCGATGCCCCGGGCCAAGTCCGCGTCGTCTCCAAGAGCCGCCAGATAGCCTGTCTTCTCGTGCTCCACCATGTCGGGGATGCCGCCTGTCCGGAAACCAACCACAGGCGTGCCGCAGGCCAATGCCTCCAGGACCAGGTTCGGCAGATTGTCCTCAACGGAAGGGATGACGAAACAGTCGCACGCGCTGAGGATCGCCGCGATATGGTCGGGACGGTCCACGCTCCCCAGGCTGTGGCAACGATGTTCCGGAAAGTCGCGAGGCAGCGTGGGAAGGATTCCGAAGACAAGCAGGTGGAACGGCTCCACATACTGCCGGCACAGCAGCGAAAGAGCCTGCTTCAGGTGCGCAAACCCCTTGCGTGGCACATCATACCCCGCGCCAATAGCGATCAGGGGCCTGTCCACGGGAATGCCCAGGGACTGTCGGACCGGCGTGGAAGGATAGGGGCGAAAGACATCGACCGGCACCGGATTCGGCACCACACTGACCGGCACCCCTTCCAGCGCCGGGCTCATCCGTGCCGTATCCGCCAGCCAGCGCGACGGCGCGATCATATGGAGGTCGAGGGCCTGGTAGGCCTTGCGCTTATGCCTCCAAAAAACATGCGTGACGTCCAGGGAGCCGGTCGAACCGAGTTGGGGACAGTTGCCGCATCCGGTTTCGAACCGACGGCACCCGAGGGAGTAGTGGCAGCCTCCGGTAAAGGGGTTCATGTCGTGCATTGTCCAAAACACCTGCTTGCCCGCAAGCGAACCGGGCAGGGAGGGTATGTCCACCACCCCCGCCACCCAGTGCAGATGCACCACATCCGCGTCAGCCACTTCCGGGAACGTCTCCAGCGCCACATCCCCGAAGGTATCCGTGAACATCTCGATTTTCGCCATGCGATCGGGAAAACGCCGCAACATGGATTTCCACCGCGCTTCCGGGGATTGGCCTGGGGCCGCGCCGCGAGGGAGGCGCAGGTTGTGCTCCGCGACTACAATCCCGTCCGGTCCGCCAAGGGCATCGCGGCGCGCCAGCAGTTTGGCCGACGCCCCTTTCCCGAGAAGGGCGAGCTGGCTGCGCCTTGCCGCCGACCCCGCGCCGCCGCGAGGCGTCAATGTGACCACCACCACCCGTGGCGGATTCATTTCCTGGCCTCCATATATAGGGAGTCTTGCTTGCGCACCCTGCCATCGGCATCGCAATCCAAATGATACCCCTGGAAACCGGGAATGTCCGACGCGTCAGCGCTTGTCACCCGTACGTCCTGAAAACCCGCCTCCCCCAGCAGGCGGCCCAGCGACCAGCGATCATACATCCAGAGGTGCGGCTCTCCGGACGTCCGGAAAAGCCCGACCGCTGCCGGATCGTTCGCAATGGCCGCGGGACGGGCCTGGAAGTCCGAGGCCCTGAGTCTGGCCACGAGCCGTTGTGTTTCCGTGCCCAGACGCTCGTAGACATACTCTTCCGCAGGCATGGGGTTCTGCTTCCAGTACTCGAGCATCTCGCCTCCGGGCGCATGCCGGGTCATCTGGTCAAACAGTTCGATGGCAAGCCAGTCATAGCGCCGCGCCGCCTCCGCATCCCCTTCCAGGGCCCGGCCGAGGTGTTCGAGATAGGCCCTTGCCAAGGCCTCGAAATCCGGAACCACGACCCGCAGGACCTTTCCCGGACCCAGGACACGCCGGCATTCGGACAAAAACGGCCCGGCCAGGCGACGCGGAAAATGTTCAAGCAGGTGCGAATGGTAGACAGCATCGCAGGTGCCGGAACGGAGGGGTATGCCTTTTGTCAAATCATGGGCGATGACGCGTTTATCCGTGGATACAAAATCCATGTTGATCCAGGCGGGGTGAAAACAGGAACCGCAGCCCAGATTGAGGAGGCGGAGAGCGACCGTTTCGTGAAGAGCCATTGTTGTTCCTCATCCGTGTTGGCGCGGCCACGGAAACCGTGCGCCGCCCATGGCAAGGGTTCCACTCCCGGACGCGGCCCCCAAAACCCGGCCTGCGTCCTGGACCGTGGCTGCGTCGGCTGGCCCCGCCCTCCCCATCAGGGGTTCTCCCGACGGCTCGAGGCAATGCCTTCCAGTCCTCCCGGGAGAGGGACAAACGATGTGCCTCTCTTTTCCTTCCGGCGCGGCGTGTCGGCGGCAAAGGCGTCGATCCAGGGCGAACCGGCGATGCCGACCGTGTCGTAGCGCCATTTGAGAAAGGAGCAGACCTGGTACAGACAGCCGAGAGCCCTGGCCTTGAGGGTCGTAAGCCGCGAAAGTCCCATCACCTCGGCCAGGGCCCGCTCGGCCTCGGCCGCCACGGCGGCGGCCGACATCCGCCACTGGGCATGGGAGGCATAGCGGAGCGGCTCCTCGCGCCAGGGGATATCGGGTCCGTCCACCTTCGGGTCCGCCTTGGCCGACAGGTGCAGGGCGTGGACCGCGTCCTTGAGGCGCGTTACCGCCTCCTCGGCCAGGGGCAGGGACTGGCGCAGCCGGGCCAGGCTGTTGGCATCGATGTCGTCGTAGTGGAAGACCAGTTCCGGGTGGTTGAAGGGCCGAAGCACCCCGCCGCCGCCCCGGCCGATCTGGGACCGGCAGAAATCATGGATGGTCAAGCGGTGCTCGTGCACGGCCAGGCACTGGTCGATGTACAAGGCCCGGTAGCCCCGGCCGGCCAGCCGGTCGCCGAGCTCCATGTCTTCGGCCCCGGCGCCGGGATAGCCCTCGTCGAAGCACCCCGCCTCGACGACCGCATGCTTGTGAATGCCGAGGTTGCAGGAATAAAAGGCCGTGGCCCCGTAGAGGCCGTTGGGCTCCATGAGCGGATAGCGAAACGACAGGTTGGTGTGCTCAAGCAGGCAGCCCAGGGGGGTTTGTTGAAAATCTTTGGGAAAGGAGAATTTGCCGAGCACGGCGATCCGTTCGCCCTGGGTGATGTCCAGGACCTCGGCGTGCATGGCCAGTCCGGCCGGCGCGAGCAGAGCGTCGTCGTTCAGGATGACCAGGTTTTGCCCCCTGGCCTCGCGGATAAGGAGATTTCGGGCCTTGCCAGGGCCGCTGCGCCGCTCCAGGCGGAACAGGCGCAAGGCAAAGGGCGTGCGCAGGGCGCTTAAGCGCGCCCAGGTGTCGTCCTCAGAGGCGTCGTCGCAGACCAGCACTTCGTACTGCCCAGCCGGCAAGAGCTGCCGGGACAGCCGTCCCAGATTGCGAACCACGATGTCGGCCCGGTTGCAGGTGGGGATGATGACGGACAGGCGCGGTTCCCGCGGAACCCGGCTTGTCTCGCGGTTCTCTGTACCCGGCATGGTGGGAGAATCTCCGGTTTCTGGTGGCGTGGTCGCGGACATCGCCCAAGACGTTTGCCAAAACCATGCCATTGCCCCCTTTCCGTCCCCGCACGGCTCACGGCCCGGACCGTCGGCCACGGGACAATCGCCTGCCGGCGCGGCCCCAGCCTGACGGTTATGCCGCCTGACCCCTTGTTGGTCACTTTTTTGACAAAACCCGCTCCAAAAGCGCCGGCCGCAAAAGCCGCCTCCCCAGCCCCCCGGCTTGTTGCTACGTCCGGCCGGGCAGCCTATATTCGCCACGGCGAAGAGGTTCCCGTTCGCCGCTTTTTTCCCGCAACCCCTAGGAAACGTCCATGCCCGCCGAAATCCTCGTCTCCGCCCTGGTCTCCCTCTACGCGGCCGAACGCTTCGTGGCCGGATGCCTGGACGACCTGTGCGGCCAAACCCTGGGGCCGCGCCTGGAGATCGTGGTGGTGGACGCCTGCTCGCCCCAGAACGAACAGGCCGTGGTCCGGGAATACGCGGCCCGCCACCCCAACATCGTGTACGTGCGGACCGAGGCCCGGGAAGGCGTCTACGCCAGCTGGAACCGGGCCGCCCGCCTGGCCAGGGGCCGCTACCTGACCAACGCCAACGCCGACGACCGCCACCGGCCAGACGCCCTGGAGACCATGGCCCGGTTTCTGGAGGACCGGCCGGACGTGGACTTCGTGTACGGGGACTGCCGGGTCGGGTGCCGGGAAAACGAAACCTTTGCGGAAAACGACGGCCGCAAGATCATGCGGTTCCCGGATTTTTTTCCGCCCGCCACCCTGCTCTACTGCCAGCTCGGACCCCAGCCCCTGTGGCGGGCCAGGCTCCACGGCACGGTCGGATATTTCGACGAGAAGTACAGGGCCTGCGCCGACTGGGACTTCAACATCCGGCTCGCGGCCAAGGCCCGGGGACACCATCTGCCCGAGGCGCTGGGGCTCTATCTCGAACACGACGCGGCCATCTCGTTTCGTGACGACACCATGGTCCGGGAAAACGAGCTCATGGCCAAACGGTGGCAGCACGCGGCGGCCGTGGAAGAACGTTACGCCGCCATGGGGCTGCCGCTGGACACCCCGGCCCGGCGGGCCGTGGTCCACCTGGACATGGGCATCCGGGCCATGCGCTACTATCCGCCCTGGCGCTACGGCCTTCCGGCCTCCAATCCATCCTTTGCCCAGCGCTGTTTCCGGCAGGCCCTGCGCCTGGACCCGGAACTCGCCTCGGCCCGGGAACTCATGGCCCTGCCGGACACGGTCCTGGCCGGCCTGGACGGCCTGCCGTCCCCCCTGCGCCTGCCGACCCAGGCGGCCCTGGCCGGCCTGCACGGAACCTGAGGCCCACTGCCGGATGGCCGCGCCTGACTCGGCCGGGACCGGCGATTCTGGCTTTTCACCTTCGGCTCCGATATTGCAAGTCCACGCGACAACGGACGCACAACACCCACGCCACGCAAGGAGGCCGCCCTTGGAACCTTTGGCCGCAGTCAAGAGACTGGCGGAGCTGCTCGCCAAAACCCCCAGGGAACCCGACCAGGTCGTCTTTGTGGGGCGTTCGAACGGCCTTTTCATCGACAACGGGAAATACGCCTTTTTGCATGCCCACCGCCATGCCCCCCACCTGCGCTGCTCGTTTATGACCTTCGAGGCGGCCGCGGCCAAGGCCCTGCGGGCCGAGGGACTGCCGGCCTTCTGTTTCGACGACGCCGACGGTCCGGCCCAGCTGGCCCGGGCCGGCATCGTGGTGTCCGACGACTTCTGGTGGCGGATCAAGAGCACGGCCGGGGCCTTTGTCCGCAACGCCTACATGGTCCAGTTGTGGCACGGCATCCCGCTCAAGGCCATCGGCTTCCCGGAGATCGAGTCCCCGGTGAACATGACCCCGGAAAAGGCCCAGGAACTGACGCTGGGCTATTCCGGCTACGACGCCGTGCTCTCCACCTCGCCCTTTTTCCGCGAGCACGCCTTTTCCCGGGCCTTCCGGGCCAAGGCCTTCTGGGACATCGGCTATCCGCGAAACGACGCCCTGTTGCGCCCCCTGGACCGGCTGGACCTGATCAACGCCGACCAGGCCCTCTACGCCGACCTGGTCCGGGCCCGGAAGAAAGGGACCCGGGTGGTCTTCTACATGCCCACGTTTCGCGACACCGGCGGCAACGCCCTGGGCGACGGAGCCCTGGACGTCCAGAAACTCGCCGCCTTCGCCGCGGCCAACGACATCCTGGTGGTCTGCAAGTTCCACCCCTACGAGGACCTCAAGGCCGTGAGCACCGTTCCCAGCTTCCGGTTCTGCGCTTCGCACACCGACCCCTATCCCCTGCTGCGGCTGGCGGACCTGCTCGTCACGGACTATTCCTCGATCTATTTCGACTTCCTGCTGACCGACAGGCCGATCCTGTTTTTTCCTTACGATCTCGAAGCTTACGTCACCCGCAACCGGGAGCTCCTCTTCGACTACGACGCCACCACCCCCGGCCCCAAGGTCCGGGACACCGAGGGCCTGCAGACGGCCATGCTGGCCCTGCTCGGCGGCGACGACCCCCACGGCCCGGCCCGGCAGGCCCTCAAGCGCCTGGCCTTCGCCCACCACGACGCGGGCGCGGGAGCGCGGCTGACGGCGGCCCTGACGGCCGTGTCGGAAGACCTGGCCCGCGCCGGCGACCCCACCAACCCCAACCACGCGAGGCGCGCATGAAGGCGGTCATTCTGGCGGCGGGCGTGGGAAGCCGGCTCGGACGGCCCTTCCCCAAGGCCCTCTCCCCCCTGCCCACGGGCGAATCCATCATGGGACGGCAGATCCGAATCCTCCGGGAGCAGGGCCTGCGGGAGATCATCGTGGTGGTGGGCTTCAAGATGGCCATCCTGATGGAGTACTTCCCGAGCGTGCTTTTCAAGTACAACCCGGAGTTCTACCTGACCAACACCTCCAAGAGCCTGCTGTGCGCCCTGGAGCACATCGAGCGCGAGGACACGCTGTGGCTCAACGGCGACGTGGTCTTCGACGAGCAGATCATCGCCGACATCCTGGCGCGCGGGGGCAACGTGGTGGCTGTGGACCGCAAGAAGTGCGGCGAGGAGGAGGTCAAGTACCGGACCGACGCCCGGGGCCGCATCGTGGAGATCTCCAAGGCCGTGGCCGCGCCCGAGGGCGAGGCCGTGGGCATCAACACCATCGGCGCCCACCACCTGGAATCCTTCCGCCAGGCCCTTCGCGAGTGCGGGGACAAGGACTATTTCGAGCGGGCCATGGAACTGGTCATCGAACGCGGCGTGACCTTCGTGCCCATGGACGTCTCCGAGTACCGGTGCATCGAGGTCGATTTCGACGAGGACCTGCGAAACGCCCAGACAATGTTCACGCCCCAGCCGTAAGTCAGGCCAAGCCCGTCCTTTTTGATCGCCCCGCCTTCACGCGGTCACGGGCCGGCCCGACCGGACTTCAGGCACCGGCCGGGCCGGTTAGGAGCGTTCGGGCCAGTACCGCCTGCCTGTCGCGTAGTTGGGCCGGCATGGCCAAGTCCACGGACACCTTTCGGTGTTCGATCAGGTCCAGAAAAACCGGCAGGGACCGCTCCCATGTGAAAGACGCCCGCCAGTGCTCCCGGCCAAGGCCCCCCAGGGCGGCGGCCTTGGCCGGCTGGGCCAGGAGCGCGGTAATGGCTTCCGGAAAGCGGTCAAGCGGCGACACCAGGCCGCCGGCTTCGTCGGCCACGGCGTTGCAGGCCGGAGTGGCCACCCAGGGGGTGGCGAAACTCATGGCCTGAAGCACCACCAGAGGTCCGGCCGATTCGCCAAGCGACGGCACGAGCAGCGCGTCGGCGTCGCGGATGAGCGCCGCCGCCTCCAGGGGCGGCAGGGGGCCGAGCATGCGGACACGCCGGTCGGCCCGGGCCAGTTCCCAGCATGCGTCGAAATACTCCTGCTCCATGGCCCAGGGCAGAGCTGCCCCGGCCAGGGCCAGTTGCCAGTCCCCGGGCGCGGCGGCCAAGGCGGCAAGCAGGGCGGCCTGGTTTTTCACTGGCCAAAAATTGCCCACGCAGGCCAGAAGCGGCCGGTCCTTGTCCAAAGCGAACCTGGCCCGGGCGTCCACGCCCATGGCCTCGTCCTCCACGGCATGCGGGATGAAGGCGTGGGGTAGGCCGAGTTCCACGAACATCCGGCGGTCATGCCCGGACTCGGAAACCGCGATCAGGGCGTCGGCGGCCCGCAGGGTGCCGACCACCGTGGCCGTGACCCCGCGTTCCTCCCAGAGGCGGGCGTTTTCCGCGTTGACGCTCGGCATGAAGATCAGGCGCGGCCGGGGGGCGGGCAGATCGCGCAACAGATGACAGGACCAGCTGTCGGGGTGGGCCAAGACGAGGGCAGCCTTATAGCCTCCCTCGGCCACATGCCGCCGGTAGGCTTCGGTATCCGGCCCCATGAAAGGGTCGAAAAACCGGTTGTGGCACCGGAACTGGTGGATGCGAAGGCCGTTTCGGACGAGGGCGCGCCGCTCGACCTGGTGCCGACAGGCCACGTGCACTTCATATCCGCTGTCGCGGAGCCGCGTTCCCAGGTGCTCGACCAGCAGCTCCGTTCCGCCGACCGAAGGCCAGAAGAAATTGCAGGCCAAAAGAATCCTGCCCCTGGATGCTTCCGAAATCGTCACGGCCGGAGCTGGGGCTGGCCCCTTGCCGCAGAAGCGGTCGATGTCCGGGGACAGGCAGGCTCCGGCGGTCTCATGAAAAAAACGCAGGAACAGGACGGCCGGGTAGAGCGCGCGCGCCGCCTCGACCAGGGCCAGTCGGCCCTGCCCCATCCCGGAAAGCAGCGCATCCAGGCGGCCGGCGGCCGCCTCGGCCAAGGCCAACAGGTCCCGGGTGCGAAGGCTCCATAACCGCCGGACTTCAGGCGGCAGGTCTTCGGCGTCCTGTGGTCCGATCGCGGCCGGCGGGGCGCCGGCCAGAAGCGGCCGCGCCTCCCCGGCCCGACGGATTACAACGGCGAGACCCTCCATCCGCTCGGTCAGCCGCCGGGGCAGGTTGCGCCAGAAGCGCAGGTCCTCGTCGCACAGGCCCGGATAGGGGGCTGTCAGTCCATGCTTGGCGGCCAAGGTTGCGCCGTCCAGGCCACGCTGCCGGCACAGCGCCACGAATCCGTCCACATCCAGATCCGGCCGCCACAGAGCGGCGCAGTCGTCGCGGTACAGGACCGGGACCGGCGTCGGCAGGTCGTGCAGCCGGCTGCCACAGTCCGCGTCCCCGGCCGCTGCGTCGGTCAGAGCGGTGTCGAACAGGCCGGCGGCCAGCAGGTTTTTGCGCCTGACGCTGGAGTTTCGGGAACTGAAGGCCGCGTGGCCGTAAAGCTTGTTGCGTTCCAGGGACAGGTGGGGAAGGACCAAGTCACTGTGGGCCAGGAGATGCTCCCACAGGGAGTCTCCGGTTTCCGGAGACCGGTCGATGCGACCTCGCACGATAAAGTCCCCTTCCGGCACGGCCTCGTGCACGGCCAGGTGCACGGCCAGGCCGTCGGGGGCGAGCCGCACGTCGTCGCCGAGCAGGACCACCACCTCCCCCCTGGCCGCCCGCAAGGCCGTGTTGCAGGCCTCGGCCGAGCCAACCGCCCGGGGCTCGGCAACATGCCAAAAAGCGAAGGGAGGCCGGTAGCCGGCCAGGAAACCGGGTGTGGCGTCCGTGGAGCCGTCGTCCACCACCAACACCTCGAACCGCTTCGCCGGCAGGGTCTGGGTTTCCAGGGCGCCCAGACAGCGGCGAAGGCTCTCGACCCGGTTGCGAGTGACCACGGCCACGGTCAGGTCCGGCGCGTCCGACCCGGACCGCCCGGCCGCGCACCGGGCCGTAAGCTCCAAGGCCTGGGCGTGGTCCGGAACCAGGGCCAGGATTCGGTCGAGGACGGCCCGGGCCTGCCGGACCTCCCCGGCCTCCAGGTGCTTTCCGGCCACGGCCAGCAGGGCCTGCGCCTTGGCCTGGGAGGAATTGTCCATCGGGTTCTCCGCGCTATGGGCCCACACGGCCCGAAGCGGGACGCCCAGACGGACGTCCCTCGTGTCCTCCGAATCCGCACCTGCGGATGTGGAGAAAAACACTTGTCAATGATTATGGCAGGACACCCAACCTATCCTGTCTTCAAGGACTCCACGTCAGGCGTCGCGGCCGCCCCAGCGGGCGAACAGGTCGTGGTCCAGGCCGAACTGGTCGAGGATCTTGCCCACGGTCTGGTCCACCACGTCCATGATGGTTTTGGGGCCGTGGTAGAACGACGGGGCCGGCGGCAGGATGACGCCGCCCATCTCGGTCACGGCCGTCATGTGGCGCAGGTGCCCGAGGTGCAGCGGGGTTTCGCGCGGCACGAGCACGAGCTTGCGCCGCTCCTTGAGCGTCACGTCCGCCGCCCGGACCAGCAGGTTGTCGCCCAGGGACAGGGCGATCTGGGCCAGGCTCTTCATGGAGCAGGGCGCGACCACCATGCCGGCCACGGGAAACGAGCCGCTGGCGATGGAGGCCGCCAGGTCGTCGTGGCGGTGGGCCACGTCGGCCAGGGCCTCGACGTCGGCCACGGTCCGGTCCGTCTCCAGGCGAAGCGTCACGGCCGCGCCCGGGCTGACCACGCAGTGGGTCTCCAGGCCCGGCTCGGCCCGCAGGACTTCCAGGAGCCGGACGCCGAAGATGACGCCGCTTGCGCCGGTGATGCCGACGATCAGTCGCTTCATGGCTCCCTCCTTCCGACCGGCCTTGGGCCGGAACGACTGCCGGCCGCCCTAAACCGGCGGCCCGATCCATTGTTGCGGTTCCGGCCCGTCCCGCCACGGCGGCGGCCTTACACCGCCACCCAATACGAGCGCCAGCAGCCGCCGCAGCCTTGGGGCGGGGTGTCGGTGTCGTGCTGGAACCGGAACTCCCGGTAGGCCGGGTCGTTCCAGACGGTCCCGAGGGTCGCGGTGTGCAGGTTGCCCCGCACGTCCCGGGGAAAGGGAACGTCGCGGCCGTGGAACCGGTAGCGTGCCGGGTCGGCCAGGGGCGCGTTGCGCAGGGCGCAGGGGCTGACCCCGCCGTCGGCCGCCAGAAAAAGGCTCGATCCCGGGTTGTCGGGACAACGGAAGCGGGTCGCGCCGCCGTGGACCAGCCGGCAGTCCAGGGCGATGCCCCGGCCGGCCGCGTCCTCCATCACCCGGCGCAGCCTGGCCGCCACCCGGTCGTAGGCCTCCTGGTCGGCCGGCACCAGGGTGTCGGCCTCGGTCTCCGGACCGGTGGCGTAGGACAGGGGCCGCACCGAGGCCGCGCGCACCCCGATCCGGTCCAGAAATTCCGGCAGCCGGTCCAGCTCCCCGGCCAGGCCCGAGCGGGTAAGCGTATAGCGGACAACGATCTCCGGCAACCCGGGCCGGTGCACGGCCCGGACCGTGCGCAATCGGTCCATGGCGGCCAGGGCCGCGAAAAGACTCGTGCCGCGCCGCCGGAAGTTCGTTACCTCGGTCAGCCCGGCCAGGGGAAAGACCACCGCATCGATGTCGTCCCGGACCAGGGCGTGGGCCGTTTCGTCGCCCAGGCGCGTCCCGTCCGTGACCACGGTCACCCGGGCCCCGGTCTTGGCGGCCGCGGTCAGCATGGGCAGGATGTCCGGATTGGCCAGGGGATCGCCCCAGCCGTGGAAGCGGATTGCGGCCACGTCCCGGATCTCGGCCAGGGCCTTGCGCCACAGGGGCAGGGGCAGGTCGTGGTCCAGCCAGTGTTTCCGGTTCCCGGCCCGGATGGCGTAGCCGGTCTCGGCCCGGCTGCGGGACGAGGCCTCCACCAGCAGGCGGTCGAGGACCAGGGGGGCGTGGATCATCGGGCCGAAAAGACCGCGCCGGCGAAACTGACCGCCGACCGGGTCTCGGCTTCGCGCATGACGTCGTGGGTCAAAAGCGTCATGGATATGGGCGACACGGACGGCAGGATCTCGGCCAGGGTGGCCAGGGCCGTGAATCCGCAGACGTTGTAGGCGTCCCTGACCCGGGCCGATTCGTCCCAGAAGCCGGTGGCGTCGCCCCGGGCCAGGGCGGCCAAAAGCGCCTTGTCGTGGGCCAGGGCCTCGGCCTCCAGTGCCTCGGCCGGCACGTCGTGGCCGAACTTGGGGCCGATGTGGAAAAGATCCACCCCGGCCACCACCAGGGTGTCGGGGTCGGCGGCGATGTCCCGCAGGGCGTCCAGGAACGGTCCGGCATAGGCCCGGAAGGCCTGGCGCGAATGCTTGGGCAGGGCCCCCAGGGCCGAACCGCACAGGACCGGCACCAGGGCAAACGGCGCGTCGCCGAGGATGTGGCGCAGGAACACGGCCTGGAATTCCACCGAGTGCTCGGACCGGTGGGGCAGGTCGGCCGGGTCCACGCTCGCTCCGCCGGCCCGGCGCAGGGCGGCCACGGCCTCCCGGTCGGCCGGCACGTCGCCGAGCGGCGTGGCAAAGGCCTTGTCCGTCAGGCAGTAGAGGCCCTTGATGATCTGATGTCCCACGCCGAGGACCACCACCCGCCTGGGAGTCTCGCCCCGGGCCACGGCGTCGCGCAGCGCGGCGTAGGCCGCGCCGTACCCGGCCTTGCCGGCCTCGGGATCGATGTGCGGGGCCATGACCGCCGTGAGCCGTCCGGCCGGGGAGGTCGAAGGGGCCGGGGGGGCCGCGTCCAGCATGGCGTCGAGATAGGGCGAGAGCAGGGCCGGCGTGTCGGGGTAGGCCTGGCCGGCGAACACGGCCGCGCGCACGGGCTCGGCGGCAAAGGCGGCCGCGGCCGCTTCCTTGCGCTCCCGGTAGCGCGGGGTGTCCAGGAGGCCGGCCGCGTCGAGCTCCCCGAGCACGGACAGGATGTCGTCCCGGCTGACCGGCCGGCCGCCCTGCAGGGCCGTGATCTCGGTCTCCAGTTCGGCCAGGGAGCGCGCGCCGTCCATGAGGGCCAAAACCGGCAACAGTCCGGCTGGAACGCCCGTGCCGTGGGGCACCAGTTCCAGCCGGTCGCGGACCAGGACCATGTTGCGGCCCTCGTGGTCAAAGGGAATAAATTCCAGGTCGTGTCGGGCGCGGGGGTATTCCATCAGGCGCATCCTCGTGGCTTTGCCGCACGGTAGCCCAGGCCGCTCCCCTTGGCAACGACGCCCCGAATCCGGGCGGCCGCACGGCCCGGTTTGCCGGCCGCCTTGATTTCCACGCACGATACGGCTACCTCAAGCCCCGACCGGCCGCATGGCCGGCCAATCCTCTGCCTGCAAACGGAAATCCCATGCGCTTTGCCAAAGCCCTGCTCATCAGCCACATCACGGACCTGGCCGGTCCCTCGGAAGCCCTGGAAAACTACCTGCGGGACCGTTCCGAACGCCTCGGCGTCATCTACCACCCCTTCCACTACTGTTCCGACCGCCGTTCCATCGCCAGGACCTACGCAGGCGGCCGGCTGACCCGGGAAACGCGCCGCGGCGGCTGGGCCCTGCCCGGCCTTCTGACCTATATCAAGGATGCCCTTTTCACCCTGTTCTATTTCTGCGGCCTGGGCGGACGCTACGACACCTGCGTGGCCTGCGATCCCCTAAACGCCGTGGTGGCCATTTTTCTCAAAAAGTGCGGCCTGATCGGCCGGGTCGTCTTCTACACCATCGACTGGATGCCGGACCGGTTCGCAAGCAAGATCCTCAACGCCGTGTACCACGGCCTGGACCGGTTCTGCGTGCGCCACTGCGACGCGGCCTGGAACATCTCGCCGCGCATCGTGGAGGTGCGGCGCGGCCAGGGCCTGCCCGACGACCGCAACGTCCTGGTGCCGGTCGGCGTGGACCTGGAAAAGATCGCCCTGCCGGACAAGGCCGGAAAAACGCCCCAGGACCTGGTCCTTTTGGGGGCGCTCAGCCCCTCCAAGGGCGTGGACCTGGTCATCGAGGCCTGGCCCCGGCTCGCGGCCCGGTTCCCGGGGCTCAGGCTCCACGTCATCGGCAAGACCCCGAACAACGCGGTGGAGGACGGCGTGGTCTACGCCCCGTACGAGCCGCGCCTGGCCGCGCTCGGAGAGTCCGTGATCCTGCACGGCGTCATGAACCACGACCGGGTCCTCGAAACCCTGCCGGCCTTTGACGTAAGCCTCGCCCTCTACCGCCCGACCGACAACAACCTGTCCCGCTGGGCCGACCCCAGCCGGGTCAAGGACTACCTGGCCTGCGGCCTGCCCGTGGTCATCACCGACGTGCCCGAGATCGCCCGGGACGTGGCCGCCACGGGCTC
Source organism: uncultured Desulfovibrio sp. (assembly GCA_964539435.1). Taxonomy (GTDB): domain Bacteria; phylum Desulfobacterota; class Desulfovibrionia; order Desulfovibrionales; family Desulfovibrionaceae; genus Solidesulfovibrio. The sequence goes on along the minus strand of CAZIJE010000012.1, from coordinate 5,137 downwards.
GGGCCTGGTGGCCGACTACACGGCCGCGGCCGTGGAAGCGGCCGTGGCGGCCATGGTCGAGGACCCGGACCGGTGGCGGGCCATGCGCCAGGCGGCCGTGGCCTACATGCAGCGCTACCGCTGGTCGGCCATCTTCGACGCCTCCTTCGAGGCCGCCCTGGCGCCGCCGGCCAGGTAAGCCGGAAGAGCCGGGGGGGGCGTCGCCCCTCCCGGGCCCACCCCACCGGGGGGGATCATCCCCCCCGGACCCCCTGGACGGGGGTTGGATTGCGAACACGCGGGAACATCAGGCAAGGGCAAGGAAGGGAGTCATGGGGCGAAAGACGGCGATGTTTGCGGCCATGGCCGTGCTGGCGGCCCTGGTCCTTGTCGCCTTTGCCGGCGTCCTCGCCCGGCCCGGCATGGTCGGCCACACCTGGGACTGGGGCGTGCCCGCGTTCGCCGAGCAGTTCCGGGACATGGCCCGCCACCACTTCTCCACCTGGGACGCCTACTTCGAGACCGGCCGCTACCACTATTTCAAGCTCGAACTCCTCTACTGGCTGGCCCTGTGGCCCGTCTCGGTCCTCGGCGGCGAGACCGTCTCCAAGTGGCTGCCCCTGGTCCTGACCTTTCTGTCCGGCGCGGCCATGTGGCCCCTGGCCCGCCGCCAGGGCCTGCCGCCGTTTTACGCCGCCCTGGCCGTCGTCTTCTACGCCTTCTCGCCCTATGCCCTGTCGCGGATCGTGGCCGGCCACATGCCCATGCTCGTGGGCTACGCCCTGCTGCCCCTGGTGGTCCTGTCCGGCCAGGTCCTCCTGGAGCGGGTGGAGGCGCGGCGGCCGGGGGGCTTTTATTTCACGGTCCTGACCGGCTTTCTCCTGGGGCTCACCTCCCTGCACCCGGGCGTGGGCATGAGCGCGGCGGCCTTGCTCGCCATCGCCTTCGGCTGGCGGCTTTTGACGAGCCCGCGAAAAAAGGTCCTGGTCGCGGCCTTCCTGGGCCTGGGGTCCGTGGCCGTGGCCATGAACATCCACTTCATGGCCCCGTTCGTGGGCGACTATTTCGGCAAGGGGGCCATCCGCCACGGCTGGGGCCTGTCGGTTTCGGCCGAGGGCGACGTGACCGTGGACACCGAGCTTCCCCGGCGCGAGGCCTACCACGAGTCCACCAGCCAGCCGGCCGACGCCGCCGCCTTCCTGCGCCTGCGGCCGGGCATGGACACGGAATACGTCTACCCCGTTCCCCCGGGCCTGGACCTGCCCTGGAACGCGGCCGCCTTGCTGGTCTCCCTGGCCGTCTTCGCCTACGCCTTCCGGTCCCGCAAGGACCGGGACCTGACCGCGCTTTTCGTCACGGCCGTCATCGGCCTGCTCCTGGTGGCCGGCTCCCGGACCCTGCCCGGCGCGGTCTTCTACCAGCTGATCCTCAAAAAGACCCTGCCCATCCTGTTCGCCGCCTTTTCCAACACCACCAGGTGGCTGCCCCTGGTCATCCTGCCCTATGCCCTGCTTTTCGCCCGGGCCGCCGCCGACATGGCCGCCGCCGGCAGGTCCCGGACCGTGGCCGTGGCGAGCGCCGCCGCCGTCCTTATCTTCGTGTCGCCGTTTCTGGCCGGCGGCCTGACCCGGCCCTTCGACCCGGCCACGGACATCCAGCCCCTGACGCTCAAGCAGACGCCCATAGCCCCCGAGGACGCGGCCGTGTACGGCTTCCTGCGCGACCGCCGGGACGCCTTCCGCGTCGCCTACCTGCCGCCCATCGGCATCACCTGGCCCGGCGACACCGAGTTCACCTTCGAGTGGACCTCGGCCTATTCGCCCAAGCCCTTTTTCATGGCCAACAAGAACCATCCCCTGGCCGAACCCTTTTTCGCCGGCCTCTACGCCGAACACCCCAACACCCGCCTGGCCCGGCTCCTGGCCCTGGGCTCGTGCCGCTTCCTGGTCTATCCCCGCTACGCCCACGCCTACACCTACGACGATTTCCAGCCGGCCTATGCCGCGCCGTCCGTGGTCGACGGGTACAAGGACTACAAGCCGGTCCTGGACGCCAACCTGGCCCGCCAGGAGGGCCTGGCCCGGGTGCCGCTTTTCGCGACCGTGGACCTCTACGAAAACGAGGAATACCTGCCCCTGGTGCGGCCGGGAAACCGGGTCGCGGCCGTGGAGAACGTGGGCGCGGCCCCGGTCGGAAATCCCGTGGTCGCCGCCCTGGCCGAGGAAGTGACCCTCCCGGGCTACGATCCCGGCACGGTCTACCTGCGGGCCGGCCGCGACGCCGTGTTCCTGGAGTTTCTGACCGCCATCATGGGCCCTGGCGAAAAGGTCGGCCGGCTGCTCCTGGACCGGGCCACGGACCGCAAGGTGGCGGTTTCGCTCCCCAGGGACCGGATCGACGCGCCGACCGTGGAGTTCCGTCGCCTCGGCCCCACGGCCGTGCGGGTCCGGGTCCACGGCGCGGCCGCCGGGTTCCCGCTGGTTTTCCAGGAATCCTACCACGCCGGCTGGAAGGCCCTGCTCGTGCCGCGCCCGGCCGAGGCCCTGACCGGCCGGCCGGAGGCCCTGGCCGCGCTCCTGGCCGCCTACGCCCCGTTCCCGGTCCAGGGAACGGACCAGGCCGGGCAACAGGAACTGGCCGGATACGCCGCCCGGGGCCTGGTCTCGACCCTGGGCCAGGGCGACGACAAGGCCCGGGAGCGCTTTGTCTACGGCCCGGGCGGCCGGGCCACGGGCGAAACCGCAACGCATTTTGCCGTGGATTATGTCTCGCAGCTGCGGGCCGGGGCCGTGCAAAACGACAACCTGCCGGCCGCGAAGCCGACCGAGGCATTTTTCCCGGCCGGCTTCGCGCCCCGGGACCCGGCCGTGGTCCGGCCCCTGGACCCGGCCGCCTGGACCGCGTCCGGCGCAAATAGCGGCCGGCCCGTCGCCCTGCCCGACGTCCTGCACCTGGAGGCCTACGGCTTTGCCAACGCCTGGTGGCTCGACCCGGCCCTGCTCGCGGTCCTGCCCGAGGCCGGCCCGGACCGGCCCGGCTATTTCGCCCGCCGCGCCGACGGCCGGGTCGACTTCGAAGTCCTCCTTTCCTTTGCCCCCCAAACCTCGTACCTGATCGGCCTGGGGGTCAGCGCGGCCGCCTACGCCTGCTGCCTGGCCGTCCTCGTGGTCGGACCGCTTCTTTGCCAACGCCGGGAGAATCCCCATGCCTGATCTGCACGCGCCCGTCCTCCTGCCGTCCCACTCCGGCCGGGGCTTCGGCGGGGGCGTCTTCCTCGGCCTGTTCGGCGTCCTGGCGCTCATGGCCTGCCTCAAGTACCTGGCCCTGCACTCCACGGTCTTCGACCTCGGGGTCTTCCTGTCCAACCTCTATTCCCTCCACAACGACGGCCAGTGGTGGCGGGCCTTCCTGGGCCACGCCCAGCCGCTCCTGCCGGTCTACGCCCAGGTCTACCGCCTGGTGCCGGACCAGGCCGCGCCCCTGGTCCTTTTGGCGGTCCAGGCCTTCTGCCTGGCCCTGCCGGCCCTGTGGGCCGGCAGGCGCTACGGCATGCTGGCCGCCGTGGCCTATGCCCTGTATTTTCCGGTCTGGACCAACGCCCTGTTCGATTTCCACCTGGACCACCTGCTCATCCCGGTCCTGTTCGGCTTCCTGGCGGCGGCCGCGTCGGGGCGCTACGGCCTGGCCTTCCTGCTCGGCCTCCTGCCGGCCCTGGTCAAGGAGCCCTACGCCCTGACCACGGTCTGTTGCGGCCTGTACCTGCTCCTGGCGGCCGGCCGGTCCCGGGCCGGCTGGGCCCTGATCCTTTTCGGCGGCCTCTACTTCTACGCGGCCACGGCCTGGGTCATTCCCTTCTGCACGGCCGACAACGGCCTGGGGGCGCAAAGCGGGGCCTACGCCTGGCTCGGCGGCGGTCCGGGCGCGGCCCTGCTCACGTTTTTCACCCACCCGATCCGCGTCCTGGCCGAGGTCTTCGGCGTGCCGGGCAAGTGGAAGTACCTGTCGTTTCTTTTCGGGGCCCTGCTCTTTTTTCCGCTGTTTCGGCCCAAGCTCCTGCTGCCGGCCCTGCCGGCCCTGGCCTTGTCCCTGCTCTCGACCCAGCCCAACTACTACGGCTGGGCCAACCACTACACCGCCGGCGCGGCCGGGGCGCTTTTCTTCGCCTTCTGCGAGGTCCTGGGGCCGGTACGGATCCTGGCCCGCCAGTCGGGCGTGGGCGTGCGCCGGTTCGGGCTGCTCCTGTTCCTGGCCCTGGCCGTGGGCCACGTGGCCCTGGCTCCCTCGCCCGTGTCCCGGCTCTTCTGGACCACGGACAGCTTCGCCTTCTCCATCGACGCCTACGAACCGTCCGCCCGGGACGCGGCCATCCTGTCGGAGATCCTGCGGTCCGTGCCCCGCGACCCGTCCCTGCCGGTGGTGGCCCAGAACACGCTCAACTGGGGAGCCCTGGCCGAGCGCCTCCACTACAACAGCTTTCCCCTGGGCGTGTTCGACGGCCACCCGGTCCGCGACCTGTCCGGCGCGACCTGGCGGGACTTCTGGACCTTCGTCCGCACGGGCCAAACCCCGGACCTGCCGGTTCGGGCCTGGAAGGCCGGCTACGTGCTCCTCGACCTGACCCGGCCCTGGTTCGTGCTCGACCGGGGCTGCGAATTCCAAAACGGGACCTGCCGCGACGCGGCCGTGGCCCGGGAGTTCAACGAGCTGGTCATCCGCGCCCGCCAGGAACTGGAGACGGTCTACGACCAGGGCGGCTTCCTGATCCTGCGCCGTCCCCAGCCCGTCGCCCCTGCCGCGCCTCCGGCCGAGGCCCCGAGCGAAGCCCCGGTTCCGGCGGCTCCCGCCGCGCCCCCTGCGTCCACGGACGCGCCCCAGTCCCCGGCCGCCCCGGAAACCGCTCCGCCGCCGGCCCCGGCCGGCCAGACACCCCCGGCGACCCCAACTCCCCCCGCTCCTGGTTCCCAGGTCCCGGCGGGCCAACCGACGCCCGGAACGGCCGGCGAGATCGAAGTCGAGGTCCTGGACCGGTTCCCGGGCCAGCGCCAGGGGACCAGGCCCATGCCCGTGGTTCCGGCCAAGCCCTCGGGCGAACGGCCGGCCCGGGAGCCGGACGCCGGTCCGGCCGTGGCCCCGCCGGACGCGCCGGCCGAGGACGCGC
>CAZIJE010000011.1:62252-71910 GCA_964539435.1 uncultured Desulfovibrio sp. | reverse complement strand
AGGGGGCCCTTGAGCGCGCGGTCGTCACCGCCCTGGCCGGCCTCGGCGGCCGGGTCACGGGCACGGCCAGGTGCAACGCCGCGGCCGACGCCGTGGAGGCCTATTTCAAGGGGCTTGGCGTCGGCGAGGCGGGGCGGCTTTTCTACCGCCTGCCGGTCATGGCCCACGGTCCGGCCTCCCTGTCCCTGGCCCGGGGCGGGGAGGCGGCGCTGGCCCCCCTGGCCGTGAATGTCCTGACCCCGTCCGCCGTGCCGCCGGACGGCCTGACCGGGCCGCTGGTCTACGCCGGGGGCGGCGACTACCGGGATTTCGAGGGCCGGTTGCCCGACGGGGCCATCGTGCTCATGGACCTGCGGTCCGGCCGCAACTGGCAGGCCGCGGCCCAGCTCAAGGCCAAGGCCCTGGTCTACGTGGACGCAAGCGAACCGCAGGCCCCGGCCGACGCGGGCCTCTTTCAAGACAAGTTCGAGCTGACCCCGGTCCGGTTTCCCCGGTTCATGATGTCCGCCCAGGCGGCCCGGGAGCTCCTCGGCGACTACCGGTCCCTGGCCGGCGATCCGGCCGGACCCGTGGCCACGCTCCGGGCCCGGGCGGCCTGGGAGCCGGCCGTGGCCAGCGACGTGCACCTCCTTGTGCCCGGAACCGACCCGGCGCTTGCCGGCGAACTGCTGGTCGTCGAGGCCCCGTACGACGCCGCGGCCTTTGCCCCGGGCCACGCCCCCGGCGCGGACGAGGCCGCCTCCATCGCCACGCTCCTGGGGCTGGCCCGCCGGCTGGCCGCGACCCCGCCGGCCCGGCCGACGCTGCTTGTGGCCACCTCCGGCCGCGCTCAGTCCCTGGCCGGCTTGCGGGAATTTTACGCGGCCCTGCGGGCCAAGGGCAAGGACCTGCGCGGCCAGGTCCGGGACGTCAAGGACGACATCGCCAGGATCGACGCCACCCTGGCCGGCCTCGACCGGCTGGCCGCGGCCGGGACGGCGGGCATCCTGGCTCAGGGCGGTGCTCCCTCGCTCCTGGATGCGCCCGGGGTGCGCGATGCCCTGATCGAGAGCCTGAAGGACGAGGTGGACGGCGTCACCACCCGGCTCATGCGCCTGCGCCTGGCTCCCGGCGCGAAGGACGCGGCCGCCATCGACGGCCTGAGCGCGCGCCAGGCCGGCCTGCGCCGGCTCATGTGGCGCGAGGACCTGTCCAAGGCCCCGGAAGGCGAGGCCGCCGAGCTCCTGGCCCTGGTTCCGGACGCCCGCGACCGGCTCCAGGCGGCCAGGGCCTCGGCCGAGGCCGAGGAACGGTGCCTGACCAGCGCCCGGGACCTGCGCAAGCTCGTCGGCGACCGGGACATCGTGGCCCAGGCCTCGCTCCACCTGTCCAGCCACGGCGACGGAGTCGGGGGCTTTTACGAGGGCTTCGCCTTTGACGTCAAACCCGACGTCAATCCCGGCCAGGCCTACGGCCGCATCAACCGGTCCCTGGCCCAGGCCGCCGCAACCGCGGCCCGGGAGGTCGGGCTGCCGGCCGACTACTACCGCGACGGCATGCGCGAGGACCGCCAGCACCCCTGGCAGGGCCTGCTCCCGGACCGGCCGGCCCTGGGCGGCGAGATCGGCAACATCGCCGGCGTCCTCGGCCTGACCCTGGCCACGGTCAGCGACGCCAGGCTGTTGTGGGGCACCCCGGCCGACACCCCGGACCGGGTGGATTTTGCCGCCCTCGGCCGCCAGTCCCGGTTTGTCGCGGCCCTGGCCGAAGCCATGGCCGGGCCCGGATTCGAGGTCGGGGAGAAGCGGCCGCGAAACGTCTTTTCCACCCTGACCGGCCGGGTCAACTTCATCCGCCAGGGCGAGCTCTTTCCGGACCGGCCGGCCCCGGGCACGGTCCTTTGCGTCTCCCAGGGCAAGACCCGTTTCCTGGCCATAACCGACGCCAAGGGCGTCTTCCGGGTCCAGGGACTGGCCAACAAGAAGCATGTCCTGGACAAGGCCGTCATCGAAGGCTTCCGCTTCGACCCGGACACCGGCGCGGCCGTCTGGGCCATCGACAAGAAGCAGACCGGCAAGGACGCGTACCGGGTCAAGATGAACCGGAACGCCATGGAAACCGACCTGATCATGTTCGGCTGCGAGCAGACCTCGCTCTTTTCCGCCTTCGATCCCCGGTCCTTCCGCTATTTCACCCGCATCGAGCTCCTGGACGCCCGGCGCGAGGCCCCGCCCATGCGGTCCTGGTTCAGCCGCCTGGACACCCTCGATTCCACCATTGTCTCGCTTTTTCTCGAACCGGGCACGCCGTTCAAGTGCATCCTGTCCGACACGGTCCTGGCCCGCAAGCTCCTGCTGTTGAACAGCTCTCCCGAGGTCCCGGCCGGAACCGGCTATCTGGTCGACGCCTGGCCCGTGCTGCCGGTCACCGAACTCCTCGGGGCCAGGGACATGTGGGAGCTTTTGGGCCCGCGCGTCAAAAACCTCGAGGACCACGGCATCGTCAGCCACCGCATCCGCGAACTCGAGGAGCGCGGCCGGTCGCTCTACGCCAAGGCCGTGGCCGACGCCGGCGCCCGGCGCTACGACGCCATGGTGGCCTCGGCCCGGGCCAGCTGGGCCATGGCCGTTCGGGTCTACAACGACGTGGAAAAGACCCAGCGCGACGTCCTCCTGGGCGTGCTGTTCTACATCGCGCTGTTTATTCCCTTTGCCTACTGCGTGGAACGGGTGGTCTTCAACTTCGCCGACATCCACAAGCGGATCGCGGCCTTCCTCGGCATCCTGACGGCGGTCATCGCCGTGGTCTACCAGGTCCACCCGGCCTTCAAGCTGACCTACAGTCCGCTGGTGGTCATCATCGCCTTTTTCATCCTCGGCCTTTCGGTCATGGTGGCGCTCATTATCTTCCTGCGCTTCGAGCGGGAGATGACGGCCCTGCAAAAGCGGGCCTCCCACGTCAAGTCCTCGGAGATCGGGGGCATGCGCGCCTTTGCCGCGGCCTTTGTCATCGGCGTCAGCAACCTGCGCCGCCGCAAGATACGGACCGCGCTCACCTGCCTGACCCTGGTCATCCTGACGTTCACCATCATGAGCTTCACGAGCGTCAAGTCGAGCCGCGACGAGGGCGCGGTCCGGTTCGCCGAGACCTCCCCGTACCAGGGCGTGCTTCTGAAAAACGTGGGCTGGCGGTCCCTGCCGGCCGAGGCCCTGGCTGTCATCCGCGACGCCTACGGCGCCACCGGGGCGGTGATCGCGCCGCTTTCCTGGCTGGAGCTGCCGGAAAAGACCCTGACCCCGGCCACGAGCATCCGGGCCGGGGACAGGGCCGAAACCGTGCAGACCTTCCTCGGCCTGGCCCCGGAGGAAGAGGCCATCGGCCGCCTCAAGGGGCTTTTGACCGCCGGCCGGTGGTTCGCCCCGGGCCAGCGCGACGCGGTCCTGCTCCCCGCCCCCATGGCCGCGCGCCTCGGCGTCGGCCCGGGCGACGCGGTCACGGTCTTCGGCCGGTCCTTCACCGTGGCCGGCATCCTGCGCAAAAACGCCCTGGACGAGCGCGTGGACCTGGACGGCGAGTCCGTGACCCCGGTGGTCTATCCGTCCGAGGCCTCGGCCGAGGTCTCGGAGGTCGAAAAAGAGGCCGCCGAGTCGGGCGAGGACATCAAGACGGCCCAGAGCCGCTACCAGCACGTGGACGACGACCTGACCGTGGTCATGCCCTACGAGACCCTCATGGGCCTCGGCGGCCAGCTCAAGTCCGTGGTCGTGGCCCCGCCGGCCGACCGGCTGGCCATGGGCAAGGCCCAGGCCGACGACGGCACGGCCATGGCCGCCGCCCTGGCCGACCGGTTCGGCCTGGCCGTCTTCTCCGGCCAGCCCGACGGGGTCTTCGTCTACCACTCCGGCGACGCCCTGGGTTATGCCGGCGTGCCCAACATCCTGGTGCCGCTGGTCATTTCCGTGCTCATTGTGCTCAACACCATGATCGGCGCGGTCTACGAGCGCAAGCGCGAGATCGGGGTCTACACGGCCGTGGGCCTGGCCCCGTCCCATGTCTCGTTTTTGTTTATCGCCGAGGCCCTGGCCTTTGCCGTCATCAGCGTGGTCCTCGGCTACCTGTTGGCCCAGGTCTCGGCCGGACTCCTCTCGGGCACCGGCATCTGGGCCGGCATGACGGCCAACTATTCGTCCATGGCCGGCGTGGCCGCCATGCTGCTCGTCATCGGCGTGGTCCTCCTGTCGGTGGTCTATCCGTCCCGGGTGGCCGGCCAGATCGCCATCCCGGACGTCAACCGGTCCTGGACCCTGCCCGATCCGGTCGACGGCCGGATCAGGACCCGGCTGCCCTTCCTGGTCCGGGTCCGGGAGCAGGAGTGCGCCGGCGGCTTCCTGTTCGACTACTACAAGACCCACCAGGACGTGTCCCACGGGCTTTTCGCCACGGCCGACGTGGACTACGTGTTCGAGTGTCCCTGGGAGACGCCGGGATCGAGGCCCCACCCCAAGGACCTGCATCCGGAATTCTGCGATCTCAAGGCCTGCATGCGCCTGTCGGCCACGGTCTGGCTCGCGCCCTTTGACTTCGGCATCAAGCAGGCCGTGACCATCTATTTCATTCCGGCCGAGGAGACGCCCGGCTACATGGAGATCGACGTGGAGCTGACGCGCCTGGCCGGCGAGGCCGGCATGTGGAAGCGGCTCAACAAGGGATTTGTCAACGACCTGCGCAAGCAGCTCCTCATCTGGCGGTCGCTGGAGGAAGCCGTGCGCACGGCCTACGAGGACAAGGTGGTCAACGACTTCAACGCCCGGCTGCGCCAGGACGGGTCGGCGGGGGAGGAGCGGGCATGACGGCTCCGGGCAGGATCCGCGCGCGGGCCGTGGCGCTGGGCCTGGGCCTCGGCCTGGCCGTCTGCGCCGTCACGCCGCTCAACAACCTCTATTACGGGGCCACGCCCCTTGGCGGCGGCCATTTTCCCCTGGCCCCGTTTTTCCTCCTGGCCTGGCTCACCCTCCTGGCCGCCGGCCTGGGGCGGCTCTTCCGGGGCCGGGCGGTCCTGTCCGGCACGGACCTGCTCGTTGCCTGGATGCTCATGGTGGTGGTTTCGGGCGTGGCCCACACTGGCCTGGCCCGGACCTTTTTCATCAACCTGACCGCGCCGCTCCATTTCGCCAGCGAAGGCAACCAGTGGAACGCGGTGCTGGCGCCGCTTCTGCCCAAGGGCTGGTATCCGGCCGACGCCGAGGCCGTGGAGACCCTGTATAACGGCCTGGCCGGCGGCTACACCATGACCTGGAGCCAGGTCCTGGCCGGCATCCCCTGGGCCGCCTGGGCCGCTCCCCTGGCGACTTGGGGCGTTTTTATCGGGCTGTGCTATTTCGTGCTCCTGTGCCTGACCAACCTCTTCGCCAAGCAGTGGATCTCCAACGAGCGCATGAACTTCCCGCTCCTGCGCCTGCCCGAGATGATGACCGCGGCCGTGGACGAAGGCGGGCTGGCCGCGTTCCTGACCGACCGGTTCCTGCTCTCGGGCCTGCTCGTCAGTGTGGCGCTCCACACCATAAACGGCATCGGCTTTTACGACCCCTCGGTGCCCCAGATCCCGACGCTGATTCTGGCCGGTCCGTACTTTCCCAAGACCGGGCTTTTTTCCGGGTTCACCAAGCTCAAGATCTACTTCTACCCGGCCTTCATCGGTTTCGCCTACCTGACGGCCCGCCAGATATCCTTGAGCTTCTGGGTCTTTTTCCTGGCCGGCGGCCTGTTTTACGGCTTCCTGGAGCTCCTCGGCCAGCAGGTCCCGGCTTCGGCCCTGGGCGTCACCTTCGGCCCGACCCTGACCACGCCCGAGGAGACCCAGATGATCGGGGCCTACGGCGTCTTTTTTCTCTTTCTCCTGTGGCTGGCCCGCCACCACCTGTGGGAGACGGCCCGGGACGCGGTCCGGTTCCGGTTCCGTCCGGCCGACGAGGCCGAGTGGCTCGGCGCGCCGGCTTCGCTGTGGGGGCTTTTCCTCGGCGGCGGGGCGCTTGTGGCCTGGAGCGTGTCCTTCGGCCTGCCGCTTTTCCAGGCCGTCCTGCTCCTTGGGGCGTTTTTCATGGTCATGCTGGTGGCCAGCCGCATCATCTGCCAGGGCGGCATCGCCTATTTCACCCTGACCGCCGCCCCGACCGACGGGCTGCTGGCCTTTTGCGGCACCGGGTTTTTCAGCCGCATGGGCCTGCTCATGGCCGCGGTCATGCAGAAGGTGCTGTTCGTGGACCTGCGCGAGTCGCTTTTGCCGTCGCTTTTCCACGCCGCCAAGGTGGGGGAGGGCAGGCGGCCGAAGCCGCTGTATCTGGCCGCCATCGTCGTCGCCCTGGCCCTGGCCGTCGGCGTGTCGTTCGCGGCCATGCTGGCCGTGTGCCACAAGTACGGCCTGCGCGACCTGCAGGTGGACTGGGAGACCCAGACCGTGAACACGACGTATGAAAACGTCCAGCGCCTGATCGAGGCCCCGGCCGGGGCCAACAGGGTCATCATCGGCTTCACGGCCATGGGCGCGGCCGTCATGTTCGCCCTGGTCCTGGCCTACCAGCGGTTCTACTGGTGGCCGATCCACCCCATCGGCTACCTGACCATGTATTCCTCGGCCATGCGCATCCTGTGGTTCTCGTTTTTCCTCGGCTGGCTGTGCAACCATCTCACCCTGCGCTACGGCGGCATCGTGCTCATGAAGCGGGTGCGGCTGCTGTTCGTGGGCCTTATTCTCGGAGATTTCCTGATGGGCGGCGTGTTCGCGCTCATCGGCCTGTGGACCGGACAGAGCTACCTCGTCCTCCCCAACTAGCCCGGGGGGACCGGGGGGAATGATTCCCCCCGGCGGGGCCCGGGGCGGAGCCCCGTTCTCTTCATAGCGGATAGGATATCAGGACGCGCCGATGTACGACGACAAGGAATTAGCCGAATACAGGGACCTGCTCCCCGCGCCGAAGCACTTCGAGGAGGGCTTCGACTGGAAGACCATTGTCGGCGCGGTCTTCATCGGCTTTCTCATGATGCCGGGCAGCATGTATTTGCAGCTGGTCATCGGCACGGGCATCGGCCCGGCCGCCCGGTGGGTGACCATCATCCTCTTTGCCGAGATCGCCAAGCGGGCCTACACCGAGCTCAAGCAGCAGGAGATCTTTCTCCTCTATTACATGGCCGGCGCGGCCATGGCCTCGCCGTTTCACGGGCTTCTCTGGAGCCAGTACCTGGTCCAGTCCGACGCGGCCAAGATGCTCGGCCTCACCGACCTGATCCCCACCTGGATCGCGCCAGGCCCCGCGTCCGATTCCCTGGTCGCGCGCACCTTTTTCCACCGCGACTGGCTGGTGCCGATCCTGCTGTTGATCGGCTCCCAGATCGTGCAGCGCATCGACCACTTCGGCCTGGGCTATGCCCTGTACCGCATCACCTCGGATGTGGAGAAGCTGCCCTTTCCCATGGCTCCGGTCGGGGCGCTCGGCACCATGGCCCTGGCCGAGTCCACCGAGGACCGCCAGACCGGCTGGAAGTGGCGGGTCTTTTCCATCGGCGGCATGATCGGCCTGGCCTTCGGGGCCATCTACGTCCTTTTCCCCGTGGTCTCGGGCCTGGTCTTCACCGAGCCGGTCCGGCTCCTGCCCATCCCCTGGGCCGATTTCACCCGCAACACCGAGCAGTGGCTGCCGGCCGTGGCCACGGGCATCCAGCTCGACCTCGGCCTGGTCTTCACCGGCATGGTCCTGCCGTTCTGGGCGGTCATCGGCGGCCTGGCCGGCCTGGCCATCACCTTTGTCGCCAATCCGCTGCTTTACGAGCACGGCATTCTCCACCGGTGGCGGCAGGGCATGGGCACGGTGGAGACGGTCTTTGCCAACAATTTCGATTTCTACATGTCCTTCGGCATCGGCCTGGGCCTGGCCATCGGCGTCATCGGCATCTGGCAGGTGGCCAGGTCGCTCCAAAAGGGCGGCGTGGGCGGCTCGGCCTACAAGGCCCTTTTCGACACCAACAAGGCGCGCGGGGACATCAACTTCTGGGTCTCCATCGGCATCTACGTCTTCTCGACGCTCGCCTACGTGGTCATGTGCCTGTTTCTCGTGCCCCAGTTCCCCTGGCTCTTCTTCGTGCTCTACGGCTTCGTCTACACCCCGGTCATCTCCTACATCACGGCCCGCATGGAAGGCATCGCCGGCCAGTTCGTCAGCCTGCCCCTGGTGCGCGAGGCCAGCTTCATCGCCGGGGCCCGGTTTTTCGGCTACCAGGGCATCGAGATCTGGTACGCGCCCATCCCGATCCACAACTACGGCAAGGCGACCGTGGATTTCCGCGAGATCGAACTGACCGGCACCAGCCTGCGCGGCATCATCAAGGCCGAGATCGTGGTCTTTCCCGTGGTCATGGTGGCGAGCCTCCTCTTTTCCCAGTTCATCTGGCAGCTGGCCCCCATCCCCTCGGCCAGCTACCCCTACGCCCAGGAGCTGTGGCATCTGCAGGCCCTCAATACGCTCCTCATGCAGACCTCGACCCTGGAGGGCAATTCGCTGTTTTTCCAGGCGTTAAACGGCTGGTACGTGACCGCCGGCATCGGGCTTGGGCTTTTTACCTACGGCCTGCTCATGGTCTTCGGCCTGCCCGTGCTCCTGGTCTACGGCATCGTGCGGGGCCTGGGGCAGAGCGTGCCCCACGGCCTGATCCTCGAAGTCGTGGGCGCGCTCCTCGGCCGCTATTATTTCCTCAAGCGCTACGGCAAACAGTGGCGGCAGTACGCGCCGGTCCTGTTGGCCGGGTTCTCCTGCGGTATGGGGCTCATGGGCATGTTCGCCATGGGCGCGACCCTGATCCTGAAATCGCTCGGCAAGCTGGCCTACTGAGCCGGAGGACGCCGTGGAGTCCGACCTGTCCATCCTCGTCAGCCTGCTCCAGAGCGTGTGCGTCCTCATGGTCCTGGCCTACGTGCTGACCAGGACGCGGCTTTTCGCCGAGCTCCTCGACGGCCGCAAGACCCCCCGCAACCTGGCCGCGGTCATTGTCGTCTTCGGGCTTTTTTCCATCTACGGCACGCTCTCCGGCATTCCCATGCTCGGCTCGGTGATCAACATCCGCGACCTCGGCCCGGCCCTGGCCGGTTTGCTCGCCGGCCCCCTGGCCGGACTCGGGGCCGGGATCATCGGCGGCGCGCACCGGTTCACCCTGGGCGGCCCGACCTGCTACGGCTGCACGCTTTCCACCGTGGCGGCCGGGCTGATCGGCGGGCTGGTCCACAACCGGCTCCACGGCCGGCTGCCGACCACGGGCCAGGCCGCCGTGCTGGCCCTGGCCGTGGAGGCCTTCCACATGGTGGCCGGACTGGCCCTGGGCCAGCCGTTCGAAACGGGCCGCCACCGTGCCCATGCTCGTGTCCAACGCCGCCGGCATGGCGGTGTTCGTTTTTATCGTGCGCAACGTGATCGAGGCCCGGGACACGAAGCGGGCCAAGGAGGCCATCGAGGGGGAGCTCCGGGTCGCTCGGGACATCCAGATGGGCATCGTGCCCCGGATTTTCCCGGCCTTTCCGGACCGGCCCGAGGTGGAGCTCTACGCGGTCCTGGACTCGGCCAAGGAAGTGGGCGGGGATTTTTACGACTACTACGCCCTGGACGAGAACCGGATCTTCCTGGTCATCGGCGACGTC